>JAKIWG010000034.1 GCA_022750155.1 Thermoplasmata archaeon
GGCTCCGCGAGCTCTACCTCGACCGCATCTATGACACCTACGTCGACGAGGTGAAGTTCCAGGACACGGACCGCGCCATCGGGAAGCTCACCGAGGAGTTCCCCGCCCGCCCCGCCTCTTCCCGGGAGTACCTCGGGTTCCTCGGGGCCAAGTTCAATGACCCACAGTCGATCCTCGCGACCGCAGCACGTCGGGGGGTCCCCGTGTTCTCGCCGGCGCTGATCGACAGCTCGATCGGCATTGGGCTGACGCTGCACTACCAGGCGAACCGCGGCAAGCCCCGATTCCTTCTCGACGCGGTCCGCGACAACTTTGAGCTCGTTCAGATCCTCGCCCATTCGGAGCGGACCGCAGTGGTCTACATCGGGGGAGGGACCCCGAAGAACTGGATCAACGACGGGATCGTGATGGCGAACTATGCCTTCGGGCGGGAGGGCGAGGGCCACTTCTACGCGCTCCAGATCACCACCGACGTCCCCCACTGGGGCGGGCTCTCCGGCAGCACTCTGGACGAGGCGCAGTCGTGGGGGAAGATCTCGAAACGCGCCACCCGGTCGATGGCGCACCTCGACGCGTCGATCGGCCTCCCCCTGATCGCCGCCGGATTGTGGGACCACCGCGGTCAATGGCAACCCCGACGTCGCCTGACGTTCGATTGGACCGGCGACGAGTGCGAGATCCACTGAGACGGCCGCGCTCTTCGCCGCTTTTCGCCGGCTCGGGCCTCGATATCACGGCCGGCGGGTAAGGATAAACCCGCGGGGGGCGTTCTTCGACAATGGCCGCCCGGATCCCGCCCGGTCAGGTGCTTACGAAGGGCTGGCCAGTGCTCCACGCCGGCACCGTCCCCTACGAGCTCACACCTCAGCGATGGAACCTGTCGCTCCATGGGGAAGTGGAGTCGCCGACCAGCCTTTCGTTCGGCCAGCTGCTCGCGATGCCGCAGAAGGACGAGGTCGTCGACATCCACTGCGTGACCAGCTGGACGAAGCTCGGCACACGCTGGCGGGGAGTACCGTTCTCGGCGATCGTCGAGAAGGTCCACCCCCACCCGGAGGTGCGATTCGTCATCATGGAGTGCGAACAGGGGTTCACCACCTCGCTCCCGCTGCCGGTGCTCCTGGAGGAGGATGTGATGGTCGCCCACACGTTCGACGAGCAGCCGCTGCCCCCCGAACACGGCGGCCCGGTCCGGATGCTCGTTCCGCGTCGGTACTTCTACAAGAGCGCCAAATGGCTTCGCGGACTCAAGTTCGTGCGCGAGGACGAGCCGGGCTTCTGGGAAGTCCGGGGGTACTCGAACATCGCCGACCCGTGGGCCGAGACGCGATACGATGTCGACGACGTGAAACTGATCCACCGGATGCGGAAGCAAAACCTCTTTCAGCCGGTCCAAAAGGAGTGACCGGAGCTGGAGTCCGACCCCGGAGGTCCCCCATCGCTTGCCGGTCTTGGTTCCATGGCCGTCCTGAGACACGCGATGGCGGGCCGCCGCCCGTTGTGAGAAATCTTAGATTGATACGCATGTACCCTTATGAGTGTGTGCGGTATATCTCTCAGAAAACACGCTTGATTTTCGAATAGCTTCTTATAGTGATTTGTCGGGGACGCCCTCGGAGGTGTCTATCCGATGTACCTGCCGGCTCTGCCGCCCGTTCCTCACGAGCAGCTGTAACCGTTTTCCTGCCGGGTGACGCGCGAGCGCCATCCGGCTGGTCCGAGACCGTCCCGCTGCGGTGCCGATCACGGCGCCGCAGCCTCCTCCGCCTTGCGTAGCCGGACCTCGAGTTCGTTCTGAACCTGTTCCTTCCACCACGACATCCCCATGGACTCCACCAGACGGAGCGCCGCCTCGTACTGCGCCCGGGCGGCCTCCACGTCGCCCCGGTCAAGGCAGATTTCCGCGAGATACGACCGCGCGATCGCCAGGGAGTCGGAAGGTGGCTGGCGTTCCAGGATCGTCACGCCCCGGTTGGCGTGGTCGAACGCCTCGTCGAGCTGCCCCTGCCGGTGCTCCGCGGTCCCCAAGAGGGCGAGGGTATGTCCGAGCACCACATCGTTGCCCAACCGCTCGGCGAGGGCGATCGCCTGACGGGCGTATCCCACTCCTTCGTTCCAACGCTTGCCGTCGACCGCCATCGCACAGAGCCCGCTGAGGGTGTACGTCAGTTGGCTCAGGTAGCCCAGCGCCTCGGCCTCGACCCGGATCAGCCGCATCTCCGCCTCGGCCTGTGCTTTGTCGCCCAGTTCCGCGTACGCCCGCGCCCGGACCAGCAACAGATTGAACGTGATGTCAAGGCGCCCTGACGCGCGCGCGTCGGGAAGCGCCTCCTCCACTACGGCGAGAGCCGCCTCGCGGTCGCCGCCCAGCGAAACGATCCGCGACCACGCCGCGATCGCCTCGAGCGCGAGGTCCGCGACGCGCCACTTCTTTCCGAACTGAAAGGCTTGCTGGAACAGCGATTGGGCCCGAACCAAGTCACCGCGCGCCTCGATGACCCGGGCCTCGCTGAGCGCCAGGTAGACGTCGAACCGGCGAGAAGGAGGCGCTCGCTCGCGGGCCTCCCGGAGGGCCCGGTCAGCCTCATCGATCTGCCGCATCCGGACATATAGCTCCACGATCTGGAACAGGCACTCGGTCTCCACCCGCTGATCCCGGTCGGATTCCACCACCGCTCGCCGCAACGAGAGGATCGCCTCGGCATACTCGGAGTGCAGTCTCAGCAGGTTGGCCTCGACCCGCAGGGCACGAACCCGTGCGGCGCCCTTTGCGATCGCGAGCCCAAGGTGGCGCAGGGCATTTCGGAGGGTGTCCGAGTAACCGAGAGACAATAGCGTTCGTTCTTGGTGGGCCAGGACATCGGAGGCCTGCTTCCAGGACTCCCCGGCGACCAGGTGGAGGAATCGCTCGCGGACGGACTCGGGCCGATGGCTCCTCCCGTAGAACCCGGCGAGGGTCAGATGCGCCTCACGCTCCTCCCCCGGGGTGGTCTTGGTCATCAGCGCGGTGCGCACGACCTGGAGGAGCTCCAGCCTCCCCTCCGACGCCCGTTGGAGGATCCCCGCCTGGGTGAGCTGGCTGAGCCGCTCCTGGGGTAGTCCGCTCATTTCGGTCACGAACGAGGCCGGGATCGGCTCGTTGGCCAGGGCCACAGGCAATAGGCCGAGGAGCTCATCCCGCGGCATCCGTTCCACGACGGCGGCAGGCAGCGCGAGGGGAGTCGCCTCCACGCCGGGGACGGAGACCGACAGTTGGAGCAGCAGGGGACTGCCGAGGCTGGCCTGGTAGACGGATTCGAACCGGTCGGCGAGACCGCCTCGCCGGTCGGTCAATTCATGGGCCGAGGCCCGGTCCAGGCCACCGAGGACGAGCCGCTGGGTCCTCAGCCCCTCGATTTGGAAGAACGGTGCGTCGTGACCCAGCATGAAGAACAGGTCGTGGCGACCCTTGGAGAGACCTCCCACGAACTCCTCCAGGAAACGGCGCATGTCGACGGTCGCCGAGTGGACGTCGTCCACGACCGTGATCAGCTCCCGAGCCCCCAGGGCCCTTTGGGCGAGGTCAGCCACCTCCCGCCCGACGGGTTGCCTGGGCAGCTGGGAGTAGTACGCCAGTTGCTGCGCCCCCAGGGGGGCCAGGGCATGCGCGAGCGCGACCGCGAATTGGCGGGAGGAGGCGCCCGCCCGGACCGTGAACCAGAAGGGGACCCGACCAGCCTTCAGCCGGCGGAGGTGGCGGCTAACCAGGGCGGTCTTCCCTATCCCTGCTGGACCATCGAGGAACACGACGGCTCCTCCCCCCTGGGAGTAGCCCATGAGTTCCCGGAGCTCCTCTTTCCGGCCGAGAAACGGGTTGGGTGGGGGGGGGAGAGCCCCCGAAAGCAGGGGGACCTCCTGGGTCTGCCGGCGGAGGGTCGTCCGACCGTCCTCCGTTAGCGCGTAGACGAACTGCTTTCGCTGCCCCCCTCGGACGATCCCCCGTTGCGTTCGGAGGAAACCCTTCTCGACCAGCTCGGCGAGAGGGCGGGACATGGAGCTCGGGTGGTAGCCGAGTGCCTTGGCAAGCTCCCGCTGGCTGATCCCGAAAGCCGTCTCCTCACTGGGGGCGTGCGTCTCGACGTAGTCGAGGATTTCGGCCGGGAGGTAGCTGACGACGGGCACGGCACAGCGTAGAAGGACTCAGGAGGTACTTATCGTTATTTTGTACAATCTAACTGCCGACCTTTAAGTAGTCAAAACCCCGACTGGGTAGGTGATGACGCGCGCTACGGAGGGCAATTCCTACCTCGGTGGAATCAGCACGATGCTGATGCAGACCGATATCTGCCCCTCGTGCGGCGGAACCCACGCCCCCAAGCGGTCGGGCTTCTCTCTCCGCAGCAACCAGGAGTGCCCCGCCGTTGTTTTCGGCAGCCTACCGATCCTGACCGAGGAGGGCGCCGAGGTGGCGCCCGAGTTCGGCGGTTCGGACTTTAGCGAGCTCGGTTCGGGCGTCTACCCGGGCGGGCTACCGAGCCCCCGCCCGATTGCCCGCCGAAGCTCCGCCATGACCGTCCCCTGGCCGATGCCGCAGGAGGACTTCCTATGATGCTCGGCATGGACAGCGTGCGACCCGGCGAGCCGTCCCGATCCCGCCGAATGGCAGCCCCCCGCCCCGAGGGATTCCTCTTCGCCATGGCCTCCCCCGTCCGCAGTGCCAACGACGAGTTCCGCTGGCCCTCCTGGCTCTCCCCCATCCGGGCCAGCTGGGACTCCCCCCTCCGCACTCACACACCTTCTCCCGCCCACCGCAGGAGTCTGTAGATGCTGATCCCCCTCTGAATCACACATTCACATCTCACGATGCCCACAGACCCCCGTGGACGTACCCGGCGTTCACGGGGGTCGCGTTTTTCCCACTTTTCGAGCAGGGTTTTCGCCGACGCGACCTAACCGGGGTCGTCTTCCATCGGGGGGCCGTTCCGGCCCTTCCGACCCACGAACCAGCCGATCCCAAGCCCCCCGAGGAGCCCGACCAACCCTCCGCCCGCGGCGGCCTCATAGATCAGGATCGGGGAGGCGGCCGATCGGACGGTGACCGTTACAGGAGCCGGGGCTGCGGTGACGGTCAATCGGGTCTGACCCGAGACGGGGTTCCCCAGCGAGTCGTTGGCCACGAAGTGGACGCTGTAGTTCCCGACGGCGGTCGGCGTACAGGACAGGTCGAACGTCGGGGACGACACGCATCCGGTAGGGAGCCCCGAAAACGAGGTGTTCCAGGGGCCTGTTCCCCCTACGATTACGGCGATGATCTGGGTGGTTTCGCCGACGGCCAGGGTGCCGGGGGCGGCGAGGAGCTGCGACAACACCGGCAGCACCACGGCCGGTTTGGTCACGTTGATCCAGACGGACGACTCCCAGGCGAGGCCGAAGACATCCCGGACGATCACCGTGACGTGGAACGTCCCGTTCTGGGTCGGAATGCAGTACACCCGACTTACGTTGACGCTGGCGCACCCGGGGGGCAGGTTCGAGTAGGCGTAGGTGAGCGCCCCGGAGCCCCCGACGGTGAACGTGGCGATCGTGAGGGACTCACCGAGGGTGAGATTGGGGGGGTCGGCGATGAGGGCGGTCACCCTCGGGGGCGCCACGATGAGGAGGCTGGCATCGGCAAGTCCGGAGACCTGGAGGTGATCCGTGACCTTGACGTTGATCAGGTAGGTCCTCGCATCGCCCGGGTAGCAGTGGATGGACGCGGAATTGTTCGCCGTGCATTCGTCCGGGATCCCCGACCATTTGTACGTCATGGGGGGGACCCCCCCGCTGACGTTGACGACCATCGTCTCGCCCAAGAACGAGTCCACCACCGCGGGATTGAGGTTCAACGGCCCGACACCCAGCCGCGGCGAGACCGTCCACGCGATGGTCGAGACCGCCACCGCTCCGGTGGAGTCCGTCACCTTCACGGTGAGGTTGAACGTCCCGGATGCCCCCGGGTCGCAGGGTATCGTCGAGACGTTGGAGCTGATGCACCAGGGGGGTAGGCCGGAGTAGGCGTAGTCCAAGTACCCGCTCCCTCCTACGACCGTGACGCTGAAGTTCGCGATGACCGCCTCCTCGCCCGGATTCGGACTCGCGGCGAACTGGGTGATCACAGGCCCCGAGGTTCCTCCTCGGATCTGCCCCCCCAGTACCCCTGTATCACCGTTGCCGGACGGGGCGCCCGGGGAGGATGGATTCAACCCACCGGCCCGTAGCGAAAACCCGATGGAGGAGACGAGGGCCAAGGCCAGCACGAATACCGCCCCCGCCCCAGAAGCGCTCGATCTCCCCCTACGCGACGGCGGGTCGCCTCGTGTCATCGGTCGAACGCCCCCACCGCTGAACCCGATTCGGCTCGTAAGGTTCGCGGTAGTAGCGGGGGGGACCTTTCCTCCCCGGTCGCGCCTCCCGCAAAGGAGAGATACCCGAGGGCGGCTGGGGTCAGCGGATGCGAACATGAGCGAGGAGAAGTGCGCGGACTGCGGCGCCCCGTTGGACGCGGGATTCCTCTCGACCACGAATGGGTCGGGGCTCTACTGGTCGCATGACGCCTCCTCGACCCGATTGCGACCGGTCGGCCTCGAAGTGGTGGTGGGGACCGGGTTCAGCGGGACCTACTCGGCGAACCTCGGGGGCACCCGGTGTACGGGTTGCGGCGCGATCCACCTGCGACGCAAGAAGCCCTGACCGGCCCCGTGTCGCCCTCTAGGTGTCGCCCGCCACGGTGACGTTTTCCACCTGCATCGTCGGCGCCGACAGGTGGCCCGAGAGCACGGAACGGCTTCCCAGGTTGGAGACCGAACCCAGGATCGATGGGTCACCGGGGGCGGCGATCAGGACCCCGCCCAAGGTCCCCCCGCGGATCGGCTCGGCCAGCTTTCCGTGGCGGATCCGGTAGCCGATGCGGATCTCCCCGCCAAAAGCGGCGGAGATGTCGTCGGGGAACGCGTAACCTAGCTGGCCGAGCCAGATGCCATCTCCGGCGGCCTCGATCATCTCCTCGTCCGTCCCCCCCTTCCCCGGCTCGAGGACGATGGTGGTCGTGACGGGGGCGGGAGCCCGCGTGAAATGGAACCAGGGTGCGAAGTCGATCGAGTCGCGGCGACCGTTGCCGGTCGAGTCCGGGCGGCCTGTGGCGGAAGCGTGGATCAGATCCAGCATCACCGCCCCCATCTCTCCGCTCTTCACGAGGCGGGTCCGCCCCGAGGGGGTTCCCTCGTCGTCGACCGGGGCCGTACCGAGGCCGAACGGGAATTGGCCGTCGTCCCAGAGATGGACCGAGTCGGCTGCCACCTTCGAATCGGCTTTGGGGGTCATGTGGCGGAGCTCTGCCGCGCCGGAGAATCGGAACCCGAGAATTGAGGGCATGACGTCGGTCATGACATCCGTGGGGAACAGGATCCGCTGCGGCCCCGTAGGCGGAGCCTTGGCGCGCCGTGCGTCCTGGGCCCGTTGGGCCCATTCCGCGGCCTCTTCCCTCAACCCCCGCGGGTCGAGCTGACGGGAGCGGCGATTGACCCAGTACTCGCCCGGAGGAGCCCCCTCGGGGCCCCCGAAGGCCTTGACAGCGACCTCCACGTCGGTCAGGGTCTGCGTGTAGGCCCGCTCGAGGCCCGAGGAGTTGGCGAGCGTCGCCTCGCCTAGGGTCACCCGGACCGAGCCGAAGCTCGGAACGACCTCGGGCCGACCCCCCGTGGCCTCGAGGAGCGCATGCACGTACTCGGCCAACGTCTCCTCCGGCCGCTCCCAGAGCGCCCGGTCGACCGATTCGACCGAGGCCGGCCCGGGGCCCCCGGACCCCGGGAGGACGACCGCCTTGGCCGGCGAGTGACCGAAGGGCGCGAACTCCTCGGCCGCCTTGCGGACCCGGTCGACCTCCTCGTCCCCCAGGCCGGTGGTGGCCACGAACCCGACCCCGAGCCCCGATGGGACCGGGCGGAGCACTCGAAGGCCGAACCCCTCGAGCTCGATCGGCCCGCGCGCCATCTCTACGGAGCCCCCGTTCAGGTGGACCTCGTAGCGCCTCAGGCGCTCGCCGAACACTTCCCACGGGGCCTCGACCTTCCCCCGAAGGCGCTCGGCGACCCGGAACGCGGTGTCGGCGGAGGAGCCGGGGGCGCTCATGCGGGCCCCACGACGGCGCGGGCGAGGAGGTACGGGCCCCCGGAGGAGACGGGCAGGAGGTCGGTGTGACCCTTGCCGCAAAACCCGGGGGACATGTCGAAATCCGCGCTGCGGCTCGCTCCGCGCACCGAGGCCAGGACCTCCAGGACCTTGCCGGAGAGCGCCATGGAGGGGAGGATCTCGGTGACCTTGCCATGCTCGATCCGGCGGCCCTTCTTCACCTTGATCTGCATGTTGCCGCCCAGGGGATCCTCGATCCCACTCGTGCACGACTGGAGGATCACCCCGTCCTTCGCCTCCTCGACGAGCTCGTCGAAGGTGAACTCCCCGGGTTCGACGAACGTGTTGGTCATTCGCACGAACGGCCGGCTCAGGAAGTCGGCGCGCCGTGCGTTTCCCGTCGGCGTCCGGTGCATCACGGCGGCGGTCTCCCGGTCGTGCAGGACCTCTCGGAACACCCCGTGATCGACGAGGACCGTCCGCTGGGATCGGTGCCCCTCGTCGTCGAAGAACATGCTCCCCCATTTCCCCGGCATCGACCCGTCGTCGACGAGGGTCAGGCACTCCGGACCGAGCCGCTGCCCGAGCAGGGGTTTGAGATACGACCGGTCCCGCACGAGCTGGTCGGCCTCGGTCCCGTGCCCGAACGACTCGTGGGCGAACGTGCCCGCCGTCCCGGGGTCCAGGAGGACGGTCATCGACCCGGTCGGCGCCTTTGCCTTCGTCGCCAGGAGCGCCTTCGCCTCGAGGGCGACCTCCCGGATCTTGGCCTCGGTCAGGGTGGCGAGGACCTCGCGGCCGCCGGTGCCGCCGTGGGAGAGAAAATCGTACTCGACCCGCCCGTTCTCGATCGCGAGCGGGACGATGCTGGCGCTGGTGCGGGTGATCGTCTGGAAGCGACGGGCCCCGGCCGTCGAGCGGAAGCAGCGCTCGTCGCGGGCGTAGCCGAGGTTCACGATCGCGTTGCCGATCCCCGGAACGCTCGTGGCCCAGCCGAAGAGGGTCTTGGCGAACTCGAGATGTTCCACAAGGGAGCGTTCGAACATCGACTCGCGGACCGGAGTGGCCGCCTCCGCGTCCCCGGTGGAGGGCTCTCCGGGCGGAGGCAACGTGCCGGGCGCCTTGGCGATCGCCCGCACGAGCCCGTCAGCGGCGCGATTCAGCGACCGGGAATCCAGCCCCGTGGTGGCGGTCTCGACCCACGAGGATCCGCTCCATGCTCGGAATACGGCCCCGCGCATTCGGGGAGCCGGGACCGGATCGGTCGATTCTTTGTCGTGACGCAGCCGCACCCCTTCGGCGGACTCGGCCATCACCTCGGCGTACCGGGTGTGGGGTTCGATCGTGCGAAGGGCGTGGGCGAGCTCCTCCTCGGCCTCTCGGAGGGAGGTCATGACGGCCCCCGACCGGCTGGCTCCGCTTAACCATTGAGGCTGCCGGAGGAGGAGACCCGCTCGTCCCGGTGCACGGACCGTCGAGTTCCCTCTCGGGCGGCGAGCAACCGGGCTGCGACCCGGGCCGGCGGAGCCCACGAACGGAGCTGTCGTACGGCCCACGGCTCGGGAGGGGTCCGGTGCGCGCGATTGAACCACACGACCGGAAGGCCGGCGGCCCTCGCCCCCACGACATCCGACCCCCACGAATCCCCCACCATGACCGCCTCCCCCGCCGATGCGCCGGCTTCGGCGAGCGCGGCGTGGAATATCCGCGGGTCCGGTTTGGCGTAGCCGGCCCGCTCGGACGTGAGGACGAAGTCGAACCGTCCGGCCAGACCAATGGCCTCGAGCTTCTCGACCTGTTCGGACTGGTGGTTGTTGCTCACGATCCCGATCGTGAGCGAGCGGGGAAGCGCGTCCAACATCTGCCGGGCGCCCGCCACCGGGACCCGGAGCTCCTGGTATTGCCGCCGGTAGTCCGTCGAAAGGAGTTCCGCCTCCTTGCGGTCGACCGGATGACCCGCCCACTCGAGCAGTCGGGAGAACCGCTCGACCCGAGCGCGCTCGTGGGTCGTGCGGCCCGCCAGGACCGAGGGGTAGATCTCGTCGAGCAACTCTCCGTACCTGCGGGCGACCTCGCGGGCCTCTCGCGCGCGCAGCGCGGGGACTGTGCTTCGCAGCCTTCCCAGCGCCCGGGCCGCAGTGCGAGAGTGGTCGAACAGGGTGTCGTCCAGGTCGAAGAACACCGCCCGAATCGGCGTCTTGGCCGAGGGCCGGACGAACTGGCCGGAACTCGACCGCATCGCGGAGCCCGTGACCTCCCTCGGCTTATCGCTTCCCCGCGGGGGGAACCCCCCCCTCTCTCAGGTCGTCTTCGCCCTCGACACCGAGGAAAACCCTCTTAAGCCGTATCCGCTCGCAGCGAGCGCATCGGGTGGCGAATGACACATCACGGGTTCTGCATCTGGCTCACAGGGCTTCCCAGCGCCGGCAAGACGACCATCGCCAAGGCGCTGACCCCGAAGCTGAAGGCCCGGGGATGGAACGTCGAACTGCTCGACGGGGACGAGGTCCGGACCGGCCTGAGCGCGGACCTCGGGTTCGACCGAAAGGCCCGGGAGATGCATGCCGCGCGGGTGACCTTCGTCGCCAAGGTACTCGCGCGGAATGGGGTCATCCCCATTGTCGCGCTCATCTCGCCGTACACCTCCTCTCGCGCCAAGGCGCGGCAGGAGATCGGGCGGTTCGTCGAGGTCTACGTCACCACCCCCTTGAGCGTCTGCGAGGAACGCGACGTCAAGGGTCTGTACAAGAAGGCGCGCGCCGGTACCATCAAGGAGATGACCGGCATCGACGACCCGTATGAGATGCCCGAGCACCCGGACATCACCGTCGAGACGATCGAACACAACCCGGACCAGTCGGCCGATTACATCCTCCTGGAACTGGAGAAGAAGGGGTGGCTCCCCTCGGCGAGCCCTTCCGGACACTCCGGCGCCCCCGTCGGGGCGAAGGCCTCGGCCGTCTGAGCCGTCCCCACGGCCCGGCTCCGGCGCCCCCGGGGGGCGCTAGGACCGGGACCACACGGAAAGGAACACCGCATTGCGAGCACAGGATTTCGGGGTCAGCTGCTTCGACCACGTGGACATCAAGGTCCGCGACCGGGCCAAGGCCCGCCATTTTTTCGTCGACCAGCTCGGACTCGACGTCCTGGGCGAGGGCCCGGACCACACCTTTCTGGTGCTCGGAGACCAGGTCCTCGGGCTCCGGGACGCCGGCAAGGGAGAGCGGACCCAGGGGGTCCACCACCTCGCGTTCCGGGTCCAGGAATGGACGGGACTTCGGAACCGGCTCAAGCGGGCCCGGATCGAGGTCTCCAAGGAGAAGGAACGAGACGACTCGCGCTCGCTCTACCTGAAGGGACCGGGCGGGCTCCTGGTCGAGCTCGTCTATCGGCCGGACCCGAGCGTCCGACCGTGCCGGATGACCCACGCGCCCCCGGCCGCCCCCCCGGACGAGACGGAATCCCCTGCGCCGAAGCGACGGCGTCGGTAGCCCGAGCCGCCCGAACACCGGTCCCGGGTCAGCCCTGCCTACGGGCGGGTCGGGCCACGGCCCGAGGGAGCGGCGGGACCGCGTGCATCCAGGCGGCGTACTTCGGTTCCTCGCCCTTGATGGTGCGGTAGAAGACGTCCATGATGTCCCGGGTCACCGGACCGGGCTTGCCGGAGGAGAGCTCGTAGTGACTCACTTCCCGGATGGGGGCGATCTCCGCGTAGGTTCCGGTGAAGAACCCCTCGTCGGCCGTGAGGAGCTCGTTGACCGAGATCAGCTTCTCGACGACCGGGAATCCGAGGTCCTTCGCGATCTGGATCACCGACATCCGCGTCACCCCGAGGAGGATGTCCGACTCGAGGCCGGGGGTGTAGACGGTCCCGTTCCGGACCAGGAAGATGTTCTCGCCGGAGCCCTCGGCGACGTAGCCGTTGGAGTCCAACAGGATCGCCTCCTCGTACCCGTCCCGCGACGCGTCGATGCCCGCGAGGTAGCTGTTGAGGTAGTTGCCGTCGGCCTTCGCGAAGGATGGGATCGCGTCGGAGTGCGGCTTGCGGAACGGGGAGATCTTGGCCCGGACCCCGTTCTCGGAGCCCTCGCCGAGGTACTTCTTCGCCGGGATCGCGGCGACCGCCAGATTGACGACCCCCTTGTCGTTCTTCACGCCCAGCGCCGGCTCGCCGCGGTACAGGATGGGCCGGATGTACGACGGGACGATGTCGTTGGCCGATTGCGTCTCCTCGATCGCGCGCACGATGTCGTCCTCGGTGTAGCGCAGGGGCATGTGGTAGAGCCGGGCGCTCGCCATCAACCGCCGGACGTGGTCGCGGAGGCGGAAGATCGCCGGTCCGTTGGGAGTGCCGTAGCAACGGATCCCCTCGAAGACCCCCACCCCGTAGTGAAACGTGTGGTTGAGTACGTGCACCTTCGCGTCGGCGTTGTCGACCAGCTTCCCGTCCATCCAGATCTTCTTGGTCGCCGCCGCCATCATGTTGCTGTCCGCCTCCGCGACGGTCCGTCGGTCCGTCGGCGGGAGTTCCTCCATCCCATCGTGGACCAGATAATATGACTTGTTGCCCTCGTCCCTCGCTCTGGGTTCGGCAGGGACACGGTCTGCGGCCCGGTCGGTCCGGTTCGCGCCCGTGGGACCGTGCGAGGGCCGGAGTGAGGGGGGCCCTCGGCCGGTCCTTCCGGATGGAGGGCCTCGTCACCGCGGGGCCACCGGGGGAGCCGCACCGTCGCGGGAGGGGTCCGGGCGGGCCCGGACGACCCGATAGACGTCGACCGGAGACGATACGTTCTTCAGCGAAACGGCTCGAAGTTTCTCGACCTGGACGCCCACCTTGTGGCGCACCTGCTCCCAGACAGCGCCCGTGAGGCAAATCCCTCCTGCGGGAGCCAGCGGCTCCACCCTCGAGGCGATGTTCACTCCATCCCCCACGAGGTCGCCGCCCTCCCGGACGACGTCGCCCACGTGGATCCCCACCCGCACCTGGAACCGATCCTTCGGGCCTCGGGAGGTGTTGCGATCCGCTACGGCGGACTGGAGCTCCACGGCGCACCGGACCGACTCGACCGCGCTCGCAAACTCGACCATGAAGCCGTCCCCGATCGTCTTGACCTCTCGACCCCCCCGCGCGGCGAACAGGGGCCGGAGAAGGGATCGGTGCTCCTCGAGCAACCGCAGGGCCTCCCGCTCGTCGCGCTGGGCAACTTTCGTGAAGCCCACCATGTCGGTGAACATGATCGCGGCGAGACGACGATCGGAAGGCCCCACCCCCGACGCGCCCGGTCCGACCGTGTCGAGACGCATCCGAAGCAGCAGCGTCGCGAACCTCGGGTCGGACCTCAGGGGATCGAACCTAGGCTCGACCTTGATCCACAGGAGCCAGCTCGATCGCTCCTCATAGGCCCGCTCGAGCCACGCGATCGCCTGGTCGGCGTCCCCGAGGCCGGTGTAGACGAGAGCGAGCCAGTACGACGGGGTGTAGCGGGTGCGGGAGCGATCGAGCAGCTCGTTCAGGATCTCCAGCGCCTCCGGTCGCCTCCCTGCGGACGCGTAGGCGTGGGCCAGGACGGCGATCGAGATCGTGCTCTTTCCGGAACTCTCCACCGCCTGGCGGATCTCGGCGATCGCCTCGTCGTACATCCCTTTCTGGAGGTAGGGACGCCCGAACCACAGGTGGGCGGGTCCGAACGACGGGTCGATCCCGAGCGCCACGCGGTACTGTACGATCGCGGCATCGAAGTTCCGGGACAGGTACAGTACATGCCCGAGCCCGGTGTTGACCGCCATCGAGAGCGGGTCGAGTTGGATGGCCACCTTCATCTCGACCAGTGCTTCGTCGAGCCGGCCCATGGCCTTCAGGTAGTCCGCGTAGTACTGATGCCCCTGAGGATAGCTCGGGTTGAGGGCGATCGCGCGCAGCAGCTCCCTCTCGGTCGCTCCCCAATCCCGTTCGTAGAGGAAGCGGACGAAACCGAGCGACGCGTGGGCCTCCGCCAGGCGATCATCCAAGGCCAAGGCCCTCTCCGCCGCCTCCCGCGCCCTCGGAAACGCTTCCGTCGGCGCGGAGTACTCCAGCCATCCCAACTGGGCCCATGCATCCGCGATCCCGCTGTACGCGAGGGCGAAGGTCCGGTCCTGCTCGATCGCTCGCTCGAAGAGCCCGATCGACGCCCTGAGTCCGCCCTCGGAACGCAGGTTCCACTGGAATCGACCCTGGAGGTAGAGGTCATGGGCGTTCGCCGGAGGGGAGGGGCTCCCCTTCGGCTCACGGCTACCCCCCCGCACGAGCCTCAATCGGAGTGCCCTTCCGACCCTCCGAGCGATCTCGCGCTGGATCCCGAACGCATCCTGGAGTGTGCGATCGTAGCTCCCGACCCAGACGTCCTCCTCGGTCTCGGCGTCGACCAGCCGGACCGCGATCCGAAGGTCCGCCCCGGATCTTCGAACGCTGCCTTCGAGCACGCTCCCCACCCCGAGCTCCTTTGCGACGCTCGCGATGGTCTTCTCCGTCCCTCGGTAGTGCATGGACGAGGTCCGGGCGATCACGCTCAACCCCGCGATCCCCGACACCGTCGAGATGAGCTCCTCCGTCAGTCCATCCACGAAGTACTGGTCGCTGGGACCCTCGCTGATGCTCGTCAATGGGAGGACCACCAGACGGTGCGATCTTCGACCGAGTTCCGGCACTTTCTGCGAACTCACTCCGAACAGCCCCACCGCCGTACGTCGGTTATTGGTTTCTCTCCCATGGGGGTTCGCCCCCCGATCGGTCCCAGCGCGATCGGTCGATCGATGGGGGATGGGGCGAGCCTGCCTGCCACCCTGATCCGATCGAAAAGAAAGGCGGAAGTGGTTGGGGGACAGGACCGGGTTCTGTCCCCGGTCGCCGTCCCCCGGAGCCGGTCTATGACTCGCCGAGCGAGGTCAGCACCAGACCGTTGCCGAGGTTCGCGAAGTTCACCGCGGTCGACGCCGAGGCGCCGGTGTAGGTGACCGTCCCGCCGTTGTGGTAGAAGTACACCTCGGAGTAGGTGTATCCGTAGAGGTCGACGTAGACGGCGTACTTGTTCGTCTTGACCATGTTGGTCGAAAGAGTGTACGACATCGCGATCGATCCCGACGCGGAGATCGGTCCCGCGCCCGCGTGCGAGTAGTTGGTCAGGGTGGAGCCGCTCCAGTAGGTCTCGTTGTACGTGTAGTTGTCCACCAGGTAGAAGCTCGTCCCGCCGAGGTAGCCCATGAAGTAGAGCGCCCCCGTCGTGAGGTCGTCCCAGTACACGTAGCCGTAGACGTAGGCCGAAGCGTATTCCTCGCAGTACGCGTAGCTCGGGCTGCCCGAGATCGTGCAGGTCCCCGGCGTGGCCGAGAGGCTGCCCGCCAACGCGTAGGATCCGTTCAGGTAGACGGTCGTGGATCCCTTGTGGAACGGAGCGTTAAGGTAGGCATTGAACCCGCCCTGAACCTCGGCGAAGTTGCTGTTGTACGCCTTGTTGCAGCTGCTCGCGGAGGTCGCTCCGCCGAAGCCTGCGGCACCCGTGGAGAGCGAGAAGAAGCTCTTGGCCGTCAGCTTGGCCTTCGCGCACCCACCGGAGACGTCCACGCTCTGGCTGAGGGTGACCGTTCCCTTGAACGGTGGCACCTTGTTCGCCGTCGGATGGACCGCGCCCGCGGCCGAGGTCAGGACCATTAACAGGCTCACCGCAGCCACGAGGCCGGTGCTCCCGATGACCCAACCGCTTCTCTTCCCCTTCACTCGATTCTCTCTCACTATTCTTTCCCCCGTCTCGATTTCTCTTGCTTCCGGGCGAGCCGCCCCTCCACCCAGGGTGGGACCGTCTCGGAGGCGAATGCGCATCATGATAGGGGTACTTATACCTCAACGGCCGGGTCTCGGGCTGTCGGCTCTTCCGCCATGAATCTCCGACTCGACCACCGCGAACGGGCGCCCATGGGGTGGTCCGCACTCGTGTCCCGATTCTGAAGAATCCTCCTGCTCCCGGCCCGGAGGAGGCGTCGGAATCGGTCGTCGAGCGTGGGGTTCTGTGGGCTGGTTCCGGACTCCCTCGGGTTCGAGCGGCTGACATTGCACTCTCCTCAGCGACGGAACCTTCCCACTCCACCACCCCTTGCGACGTGAATCCGGACTGATCCTCGACCCCCCAGACCGCGACACGTGACCACAATTCTTTGACGTGGCCGCGTCGTTTGGTAAGGCCACATATGCATATGCCTATGCATATCTGGGTCGGATAATGGGTCGACCCCCCAACCGCCCATGCGGCCACCCCGGGCCCAATAAGCGCTGGCCCTCGATCGCCGTCACTCAGGGAACGTAGTTGCGGTTGCGCATTTACTCCGAACCGCAAAGTACCGTGGAGGCGATCGCCCTGGGATGGCGATGGCGACCCTCGCCCAAGTGGGCCTCCCCCAGCCACCGTGGGGTTCGGGTGGCACGCGCATCGGCTCCCGAGTGATGACCGGGAGTGTGGGTCGGGAGGCGCGGAAGGAAAGGCCGGGTTACGACCCGGCGACGGACTCCTCGAGCCCCGATGGTCGGCCTTCTGGCGGAAGGGCTCCCAGAGCCGGTGTCCCGTGGATCGCGCCCGAACCCGGGGGAGGTTGGGACCCCCCCGGATCCACGGGGAAAAGCCGTCGTATAACTCCTGTTATACGACTTCTCGAGGTGAGCGGGTCGCC
>JAKIWG010000048.1 GCA_022750155.1 Thermoplasmata archaeon
ATGGAGGGGTGTTTCGACGCGAAATATCTGGCCGAGAAGGTCCGAGCCGCCCTCGACGGGGAGGGGAAGTGAGGGTCCTGGACCTATGCTGCGGCCTTGGCGGAGCCTCGGAAGCGTTCGTCCGGGCCGGGGATGAGGTCACCCGCGTTGACAACGATCCGCGGTTCGCCAAGGTGCCGTTCACGGTCATCGCCGACGTTCGGACGTTCGATGAGGGGGTCGATTGGGACGTGATTCTGGCGAGCCCGCCGTGCGGTCAGTTCTCGAAGGTCCGCCGGATGTTCGGCGGCCCGATCGTGAACCCGGACCTCTCCATCGTCAACGCCTGCTTCGCTGTCCGGAGGCGACACCCCCGGGCCGTATTCATCTTGGAGAATGCTTGCCACCTCAAGGACTTCATCGGACCCCCGGCCTGCCGTCGCGGAGCCCGGTACTTCTGGGGCGACGTTGGAATCCTACCGACGGGGACGTGGAACAAGTGGGGTGGATCCTGGGAGCCTTCCCGACCGTCCTACGTTCCGAAGGGCTGGCAAACCGGCTCAAGCGAGGACCGAGCTCGGTGGCCTCTCCCCATTTCGGAGGCGGTCCGCCATAACGCCGCCGTTCTCGATGCCTTGCTGGTAGCCGTGACCCGTCGTTCGCGGAGCGGGGTGGGGTAGCATGAGCGACATTACCGCCTTCGACGACAAGTGCCCGGACTGTCTCCGGAATACGACGGCTTGCGAGTGGCACCTCTACATCGCCCGTTTCCGTGGGCTGCTCGCGTTCCTGCCGGGCGTAGCGGAGGGCAAGCCGTGAGGGACCCCACCACGGATCGCGTCCCGTTCCTCAAGCTCCGCCTCGACTTCCGGGCGGAGACCGACCCGAGCGGACCGCTCCGGTGCCTCTACTGCCCCGGGGAGTTCGCGATCTTCGACCTCGCGCACGCCCAGGCCCATGCGGAGTGGCACCGGAGAGAGGCATGAGGGGCGCTCGATTGGACGACTACATAGTTAGGGAGGAACTATGGATTCTCACCCGATCGGCCGAGACCGGGAAAGTCGTCCGAATGGAGCGCGTGTCCGACGGGAAGGTTAAAACGGGGACCGGCGTCCCGGTCCCCAGCGGTGTTTGCGCACCGCGCCCGCATGAAAGCAACTGCCAACGAGTCTAAAAACCCTTTCGTCACCGCCACGGACCGACCGCACGGGGACCTCTCCCCTTCCCCTCCCCGTACCCCCCCGGTCCGGACCGGACCGGACCGGACCACTACCCTCTCCCTCCGCGACCACGGCTCAGTCCTGGCGATTCGAGTAAGGTCAGACCAGAAGGACTGGCTCAGGACGACGGGACTGAGCATGGCGCCGATGGTTCGGGACCTGATCGACGCGTTGATGGGGAAGGAGAGGGAGCTGGAGTTCGTTCGGAAGCACGGGGAGAAGATCAGGACCGAGGCGTTCCGGACGCTCCACCGCCTCACGGTCGAGCGAGAGAGGACGGCGGCGGACGTGGCGACGAAGGGCCGGGCAGCGGTAGAGGCCGAGGTTGCGCAGCTGAGGGTCGACTACGAACCCTACGCGGCGCGGGGATTGCCCCTCGCTGCCCGGCGCGAATGGATCCACGAGCGCAAGCAGTGGTTCCGCCTACTCCGGAGCCAGCACGACCTCGACCTGCTTCGCCTCCTCGAGGCGACGCCGTGATGCGCGTCGGGACGGTCAAGGTCGCCGAGGCGCTCCGGGTGTCTCTCGGCGTCAGCTGGTCGGAGATCGAACTCCTCTGGAAACGGCAGAACTTCCGGTGCGCGATCTGCCGAGAGGCAAAGCCCCTCGTCCTGGACCACGACCATAAGCTCAACGTCCCGCGCGGCCTGCTCTGCTATCGGTGTAACACCATGCTCGGCTACCTCGACGGGGACGAGGGGGCCTACCGCGAGGCTCTGAACTACGTCGTTAATCCGCCGGCGGCCGGCCTCTATTCGGAACTCTCCCGCCGGACGGTCGTTGCGCCGTGACCGGGGTCCGGGACCCCCAGGCGAGCTGGCCCTTCAACCCGAACCCGGGCGGGGAGCTCGACGCGGTCTTCCGCGCCTGCGACGCGGACGAGTCCCCCTGGCTCGGGAAGACCGCCCGGTTCCTCGCCTACCAGGGCGCGCACATCTCCGTCCTGACCGGGGGGTGGCGCCGACGGACTCGGCCGAACGGAGCGGTCGAGGAGTGGTACGAGGAGCCCCTCAACGGTCACGCAGTCCGGGGCGACCTCGTCTATTGGCGGCGACCGAAGAATCAGAAGCCGATCGGTATGCCGATCAAGCGGGAGATCCGTGGGTGGGTGAAGGAGTGGCTGGACGAGCCGCGCCCGTACAGCGAGCCCCGGTATCTCCAGGTGATGGGGCGGGCGGGCGATCGCTGCGGGCTTCACATCAACCCGCTCCGGTTCCGGCATACCTGCGGGGTCCTCCTCTATCACGTCCACCGTCAGCCGCTCCATGCGATCCGCCGTTGGCTCGGATGTACGCCGGAGGTCCTGGACACCTACATCGCCAACCCCCCCTTCCAGATCAATCAGGAGCTGGTGGCCAGCGGCTGGTAGGGCCTTAGTAGTCCGGGGGACTGCTAAGTCACCCCGAGAACTCGGAAAAACCGCACACACACTTTAACCCCCACCGGGCGGGCGGTAACTGCGAGGCCCGCCTTCCCCGTGAGACGGAAACGGGTCCGGCGACACGTACAAGTACTCGCGACATGTCGTTTGACCGTGGATGGGCGGCCGAAGCGGAGTCTTTGGCGCCTCCTCGTCCCCCTGTTCCTCGTCAGCATCTGGGTTGACGTCGGCGCGTCGTACATCATCGCCGTCGTCGCCCCCGGCCTCTCCCCGCTCTGGAACACCCTCTCGCAGCTCACGATCGCCGGCGGGATCGCCACCGTCGATCTGTACGTCATCTACTGGGTCCTGGGCCTCGGGGAGCACGCGCACGAGATCGGGGACTGGATGTCGAAGGCGTTCCGCGGCGAGGGCCTGAAGACGATGACCAGCTGCCCACGCTGCGGCTACACGCCGGCGCCGTCCGAACCGTCGAAGGCCGAGCAGCTACTGAGGAAACGTGAGTACACCTGAACTCCAGCCCGGCGAGACGGCCGTCGCGTACTTCGAGCGCCTCCAGAAGGCGTTCGCCTCGATGGGGGACTTCACCGGGGCGCTCGCGATGACGCGGGCGGCTTCCGTGGCAGCGCTCGCGATGGCCGACCGGAACGAGCCGGTTCAACGGGCGATGCTCGAGGAATTGAAGGCGATACGAAAGCGAATGGACGAGTTGGCGGCGCGGTTCCCGGTGATCTGAAATGGTGTTCGTCTGCGACCGGGGCTGCCTGACGGACGGGAAGCCGACGCGCCACG
>JAKIWG010000012.1 GCA_022750155.1 Thermoplasmata archaeon
AGAACTTCGCCGACGGCCTCAAGCTCTTCCGGAAGAACACGTTCAAGCCGCGCGAAGCCGACGGCCTCGGATTCTACTCCGGACCGACGGCCTACATGGTCACCTCGCTGCTGATATTCGGGGTATTGCCGATCTCCTCGGGGTGGGCGGACGGCTCCCTCCCCCTCAGTCTCCTGCTCGCCCTCGTGATCTTCTCCTTCGCGCCATTGTTCATCTTCGTCAGCGCCTGGTCCTCGAACAACAAGTACTCCCTGCTCGGCGGAATGCGCTCGGCGGCCCAGATGATCGCCTACGAGGTCCCGATCCTGATCGCGGTGGTCGCTGTCGTGCTCGTCGCGGGCAGCTTCGACCTGACGACGATCGTGAACGAGCAGCAGAACTACTGGTTCTGGGGGCCGTTGTTCCTTGCCCTGCTCGTCTTCCTTACCGGGATGCTCGCCGAGATGGAACGGATCCCGTTCGACCTTCCCGAGGCCGAGGCGGAGCTCGTCGAGGGGTGGAACACGGAGTACGGCGGCATGCTGTTCGCCTTCTTCATGCTCGCCGACTACCTACGGGCGCTCGTCGGGAGCATCCTGGTCGTCCTGCTCTTCCTGGGGGGGTGGACCCTCCCCTCGTACCTGCCGAGCGTATTGACCTCCTTCCCCCTCGCAGGCATCTTCTGGCTGATGCTGAAGACCTACCTTGTCTTCGGCCTGTTCGTCTGGATCCGCGCCTCCCTCCCCCGCGTGCGGACCGACCAGCTCCTGCGCGTCGGCTGGATGCGGATGATCCCGCTCTCCCTCCTCTCCATCGTCCTGGCGGTGCTGCTCGTGGCGGTACGGTGCCTGCCGGTCTTCGGCTGCCTGCCGCCCATCGGAGGATCGTAGGAAACCATGGCCGCCACCGCACCCCCGCCGGAGAAGACCGAGGAGAATCCGATCCTCTGGGTCGCGAGACCGATGCTCACGGCGGCGCGACAGTTCGCCAAGAGCCTCGTGCGACCCTCGACGATCGTCTACCCGTTCGAGCGGCTCGAGGACCCCAAGTTCCGCGACGAGGTCCAGGTCGCGTCGGGCAAGCCCATCGGCGTGGGCCACGTGTGGGACAACTACCGCGGGGTCCACGCGCTCAACATCGCCACGTGCATTTCCTGCAACCTGTGCGCGTTCAGCTGCCCGGACGTCTGCATCGAGATGGTCACCGTCCCCGGTGGGGATCCGAAGCACCCGAAGAAGTGCCCTCAGATCGACTACGGGAAGTGCAGCTACTGCGGCTTCTGCTCGGACGCGTGCCCGGAGGGGTGCCTGTCGATGACCACCCGGTACGAGCTCGCGTCGCCGAAGCGATCGGACCTCGTATTCTCCCCGCAGAAGATGTTCGACGTCTTCCAGCGCAAGCTCCCCATGAGCCCCATCCGGCTCGAGCGACCCGCGAACGAGGACGCCATCCTCCTCGATGCCCCGCTGTGCATCGGCTGCAACGCGTGCGCCCGGGACTGCCCGACCAGTTGCATCACGATGCTCGACATCCCGAAGCCGGTCGCGAAGCCCGGGGAGAAGCTCCCCCGTAGGATCTGGAAGGAGCCGGTCGTCAACGACTCCGACTGCGTCCGGTGCGGGACCTGCATCAGCGTCTGCCCCAAGGAATGCCTGTTCTGGGGGACTCACCCTTGAGTCTCGAGGAACTGGCGTTCCTCGTCCTCGCCGGGATCGCGATCGGCACCGCGCTCGCGGCCCTGCTCGTGCGAGAGCTCGTCCACACCATCCTGTGGATCTCGGTCTTCTTCGTCGCGCTTTCGGCGATCTACTTCCTGCTCCAGGCCGATTTCCTCGGGATCCTTCAGCTCGGCGTGTACGCCGGCGCGGTGACCATCCTGCTCCTGTTCGGGGTGATGGTGACGCGCAAGAGGATCTTCTCCCGGGAGGCGGCGACGGGGATCGGGCCGTTCCCCCTCGCCCTCGCGCTCGTGTCGGTCGTCATCCTCGCGGGCGTGGCCTCCGGGCTCCCCACCCAGCCCGCGTCGGTCCAGACCTACGCGCCGGCCATGCTCTCGCAGGAGCTGTTCACGACGGACGGGGGCTGGCTCGTCCTCCTGGGTCTCACCATGCTGAGCGCGCTCGCCGGAGCGATCTATCTCGTGCGAGAGGGACGCGAATGACCGATTTCGTCGTCGCGCAGTTCGTCGGGCTCTCGGCCGCGCTGCTCGGGATCGGGCTCTTCGGCATCCTCACGCGCCGCAACTTCATCCTCCTGCTCATCGCCATCGAGATCGCGATCAACGCCGCGGTCCTCAACTTCGTCTACTTCGCCGGATTCGCGACGGGTCCGGGCGGCGTGAGCGGCCAGGCCGCGGCCGTGGTCATCGTCGGCCTCGCCGCGACCGAGGTCGCCGTAGGCCTCGCCATCGTGCTGGCGCTCAACCGCCAGCGCGGGTCGATCAACGTGGCGGAAGCGACCACGCTCCGGCAGTAAGGGGAGAACATGGGCGCATTCGACTCGCTGTTCCAGTGGGCGTTCCTGGTCCCCCTGTTCCCGCTGCTGGGACTCGTCATCGTCGGATTCTTCGGCGACCGGATGAAGAAGGCCGAATTCGGCGGATGGGTCGCCGTCGCCTTCAGCGGGATGGCCATGGTCCTGGGGGTCCTCATCGCCGTCGGGGAGGCGCTCACCCCGGGCCGATACACCGACGTGAGCTACGCCTGGCTCACGCTCCCGGGCACCCAGTCGGTATTCTCGAACGGATTTTCGCTCGTGATGGGCACGCTCGTCGACCCGATCTCGGCGCTGATGCTCATCGTGGTCAACGTCGTCGGGTTCCTTGTGATGCTGTACTCCATCGAGTACATGCACCACGACAAGGGACTCCCCCGATACTACGCCGAGCTCTCGCTGTTCCTGGTCGCGATGAACGGGCTCATCCTCTCGGACAACCTGCTCGAATTCTTCCTCTTCTGGGAGCTCGTCGGCGTCTGCAGTTACTTCCTCATCGGGTTCTACTACGAGAAGCCGAGCGCGGCGAGCGCGGCGAAGGAGGCGTTCCTCGTCACGCGCGTGGGCGATGTCCTGTTCCTGCTGGGGATATTCATCTATTTCGCGACCTACGCGACCTCCGGCGGCGGCGCGGGCTGGGCGGCGTCCGGGTTCAAGTTCACCACCGGCAGCACCCCGTTCCTGGGGAGCCTCGTCGGCTCGGCGAGCTCCCCGACGCTCACCATCGCCGGGCTCATGATGCTCGCCGGTGCGGCCGGGAAGTCCGCGCAGTTCCCCCTCGATGTGTGGCTGCCGGACGCGATGGAAGGACCCACGACGGTCAGCGCGTTGATCCACGCGGCGACGATGGTTGCCGCGGGGGTCTATCTGTTGGCCGTCGTCTCCCTCTTCCTCGGCTTCACCGCCGACGATCGGCTGGCGATCGTCGCCGTAGGGGGGTTCACCACGATCTGGGCGGCGTCGATGGCGGTGGTGAACACCGACATCAAGCGCGTGGTGGCCTATTCGACGATCTCCCAGCTCGGGTACATGGTCCTCGCGGTCGGGGCGGGATTCGCGATGGTCGGATTGTACCATCTGTTCACGCACGCGTTCTTCAAGGCGCTCCTCTTCCTCGCGGCGGGGGCGGTCATCCACGCGGTCGGCACCCAGGACCTGCTCAAGATGGGCGGGCTGGGCAAGTCGATGCGCATCACCTCGATCGCCTTCCTCATCGGCGCCCTGTCGCTCTCCGGATTCCCCGGGTTCGCCGGGTTCTGGAGCAAGGACGACGTCCTCGCGTCGGTGTATTCGCAGGTCGGCGCCCATCCGCTGTACTGGCCGTTCCTGCTCTGCGCCCTGGCCACCGTGTTCCTGACCGCGTACTACATCTTCCGCGCCTGGTTCCTTGCATTCTCCGGCGATCACCCTCGGGACCCGACGCTGCCCCACGGGCACGACGCGCCGTGGGCGATGCGCCTCCCCCTCCTCGTCCTCTCCGTCCTCGCGGCCGTGGCCGGCCTGTTCGCCTTCCTACCGTCGTTCTCCAGCCTCCTTCCCGGGGCGAACGTCCCTCCGGTGTACGGGAGCACGGATCTGGTGCTCACCGCGGTCTCGGCGGGACTCGGGCTGGGCGGGATCGGCGTCGCCTACGTGATGTGGGGGAACGGGCGCGTATTCCAGCTCCCGTCGGGTTCGCCCCTCCAGGGGGCCCGGACGGTGCTCCTCCGCCGATATTACATGAAGGACGCCTACGACTGGATCGGCCTTCACGGGGTCTACCGACTCGCCCGCGCCGCCGACTTCGTCGACCAGTTCGTCATCGACGGAAGCATCCGGGGGATCGAGCGGGCGTTCTCGTCCCTCTCGAACGGGATGCGGCGCCTCCAGACCGGGGTCGTCTCCGACTACGCGGCGTACGTGGTGACCGGTCTCGTCGGGGTGCTGCTCTTCTTCCTGTTCGTCGCCCCGTGGATCTTCAGGACCATGGGAGGGGGCTGAGATGGTCCCGGTCCTTTCGCTCCTGCTCCTGACGCTCCTCGCCGGGACCGTCGTCACGTTCCTCGCGGGGCGGCGGGCCCGTTGGGTCGCGCTCGCCACCTCGGTGGGATTCCTGTTCGAGACCCTCTGGCTCCTCGACTCGTACACGTCCTGGCCGGGGCGAAGCGGCGCCTTGGGGGTGCCGCAGTACTCCGACGGGGAATCGTACGCCTGGATCTCGGTGCCGTGGCTCCACATCAACTACACCGTGGGGATCGACGGCATCTCGTTGATCCTGATCCTCCTGACGGCGTTCCTGCAGCTCGCGACGGTCGTGTACTGCTGGACCGAGTCGAGGAGGCCTTCGGCGTGGTTCGGCCTCGTGCTGCTCACCTGCCTCGGGAGCTTCGGGGTGTTCATCGCGCTCGACGTGCTGCTGTTCTTCCTCTTCTGGGAAGCGACGCTCATCCCGATGTTCTTCATGATCGGGTTCTGGGGCGGCCCGCGACGCCGATACGCGGCGTTGAAGTTCTTCGTCTACACCCACGTCGCCTCGATCGTCATGCTGGTGGCGCTGCTCGCCGTCGTCTTCTACGCGCATGCCGCCTCCTTCGACTTCTCCGACATCTACATCGCGACCCACAGTTCCGGATTCCCTATCGTCACCCAGGCGATGCTCTTCCTCGCGCTCTTCTTCGGCTTCGGGGTCAAGTTCCCGATCGTCCCGTTCCACACCTGGCTGCCCGACGCCCACGTCGAGGCCCCGACGGGCGGCTCGGTCCTCCTCGCCGGGCTACTGCTGAAGCTCGGCGGGTACGGTCTGATCCGTTGGGCGGTGGAGGTGCTGCCGCAGGGGCTCGCCCACACCAGCTGGATCGTCTACGGCGTCGCCTTCGCTTCGATCATCTGGGGAACGGTCCTGTCGCTCTCCCAACGGGACCTGAAGCGGATGATCGCCTACTCCTCGATCAACCACATGGGCATCGTCCTGTTGGCGATCGCCGTCTACTCGTCGCTGGGGCTGCTCGCCGCCGTCCTGTTGATGTTCGCCCACGGGGTCGTGAGCGGGCTCCTGTTCATGGCCTCCGGGAGCGTCCACCACACCTTCGGGACCCGCGACATCGTCACGCTCCGAGGGATCACCCCGAGGACCCCGGTGCTGGCCACGATGATCATGGTCGGCTCGCTCGCATCGCTCGGTCTTCCGGCGCTGATCAGCTTCCCGGCGGAGTTCACCGCGCTGCTCGCTACGTGGGACCGGCTCGGCTACTGGGTCCTGCTTCCGCTCGTGATCCTCGTCGTGACCGCGGGCTTCTACCTGTGGATGATGCAACGGGTGCTGTTCGGGCCTCCGCAGAACATCCCGGAGAAGGCCCACGACGTCGACGTGTACGAGACCGCGGGGATGGCGATCCTGGTGGCGCTGATCATCCTGTACGGCGTCCTCCCGGGGTTCCTGGTGAACGTGATCGTCAACTCGCCGGTCTACGGGTTCCCGTGAGGCGGTAGATGGACCCGGTATCGTGGACCTGGTTCCTCCCGGAAGCGTTCCTCCTCGGGGCGGCGCTCCTCGTATTCCTCCTCGACGTCCTCGGGGTGGAGAAGCTCGAGGCGTTCGGCGCGGTCGCGGTCGGGGCCACGGCCCTCTCGCTGCTCGCGGTCGTCGCCGACCTCGGGTTCACCCCGCTCTCCTTCCTGTCCACCCTTCCCCCCTCCGTCGTCGACTCGGGCGGCGGCGCGACGAGCCTCTACGCGTTCTCGAGCCTCGGGCTGGTCTTCCAGGGCGTGTTCCTGTCGAGTGCGCTGCTCGTCTCGTTGGCGTCCCTCTCCCGGCCCTCCCACGAGAAGGGCGCGGCGGTGTTCTACGGCCTCCTGTTGATGGCCACGCTCGGGATGATGCTCGTCGCCGTCTCGGCGGACCTGATCTTCCTGCTGTTGGCGATCGAGGTCACCGGGATCGCCACCTACCTGATGGTGGGCTACACCCGAAAGGACGCGCGGGGTCTGGAGGCTGCGATGAAGTTCTACATCATCGGCGCGCTCTCCACCGCGCTCTCCTTCTTCGGCGCCTCCCTCCTGTTCGGCGCCTTCGGGTCGACGAACCTTCTCGTGCTGAGCCAGGGGCTGGGAGGGATCTCCAACCACTCCCTCGCCCTCGTCGGCTACGCGTTCCTGATCGTAGGCCTCGGTTTCAAGGTCACGCTCGTCCCGTTCCATGCCTGGGCCGTCGACGTCTACGACGGGGCCCCCACGGATGTGTCCGCCTTCCTCGCGGGCGGGACGAAGAAGATGGGCGTCTTCGCGTTCTTCCTCGTGTTCATCGGACCGCTCTCGATCCTGACCGTCCGGGCCGTGAACTGCACCGGCACCGTATGCATCGCCCCGTACGACTTCCGGCCCACGGTGGAGCTCACGCTCGGGCTCCTCGCGATCGTGACGATGACCCTCGGGAACGTCCTCGCGCTCCTCCAGAAGGAGATGAAGCGGATGCTCGCCTACTCGTCGATCTCGCAGGCGGGCTACATGATGATCGGCATCGCGATCGGTACCGCCCCCGCCCTCGCGGGAGCGACCCTGCAGATCCTCGCGCACGTGTTCATGAAGGCCGGCGCCTTCCTCGTCGTCGCCGGCGTTTCGGCGCTGGGCGTGGGTCCGCTCATCGCCCAGTACCGCGGGTTGGGGCAGCGCCGCCCGTACCTGGGGGTCGCCTTCGCGCTGATGCTCCTCTCGCTCGCCGGGATCCCGCTCACCGTCGGTTTCGTCTCGAAATTCATCCTGTTCTCCGCCGCCGTCCAGGCCTCCACGGTGGCCGGCCAGTCGTTCTTCTTCTGGCTCGCCGTGGCGGGGCTCCTCAACAGCGCGCTCTCCGTCTTCTACTACGCGAGGGTCCTCAAGGTGATGTACATGGAATCGCCCGACGCCAGCGTCCCGCTCGACGGCCCCGCCGGGGACCCGACGGGCGGCCTCGGATACGGGCGCTCGGCCGCGATCCTCCTCGCGGTGGTGGCGATCGTGGCGCTCGGGGTCTACCCGCAGCCGGTCTTCTCGGCGATCCAGGCCGCGGCGACCCATTTCGTGGCGAGCGGGGCGTGAGGGGATGGAGGCGTACGACGTCGCCGTCGTCGGTGCGGGACCGGCGGGGGCGACCGCGGCCCGATTCTCCGCCCTCGGGGGGGCGCGGACGATCCTCCTCGACCGCCGCCCCGAGCTCGGCCACCCGGTCCAGTGCGGGGAGTTCCTTCCGACCCCGGCCGAGCTGAAGGACCTCTTCGACTGCGACGAGGTCATCGACGAGACGTTCCGGGTCCCGCCGGGAACGATCCTCCGGGAGACCCACGGGATGGTCTGCATCGCCCCCTCCGGCCGCGAGTACCGGTTCCCCCTGGAGGGCTACTCGGTCTCCCGTCGCGCCTTCGACAAGGCGCTCGCGCTCGACGCGGAAGGCGCGGGGGCCGAACTGCGTCACCCGTGCGGGGTCACCCGCGTCCGCGACGACGTGGTGAGCCTCGCCGGCGGCGGCCAGATCCGCGCCCGGGTCATCGTCGGCGCCGACGGGCCGCTCTCCACCGTCGCGCGCTCCGCCGGGTTCTCCGTCGAACGGGAGATGTTCCGGATGGTCACGGGAACCTCGTTGGGGACGTTCTCCGACGAGATCCGGCTCTACTTCGGCCAGGTGGCACCCGGGGGGTACGCCTGGGTGTTCCCCCGCCGCGCCGACGCGAATGTCGGGCTGGGGGTCACGAGCATCCCGCGGGGCCGGAGCCTCGGGACCCTGCTCGACCGGTTCCTGCGTCGCGAGAAGATCTCGGGGGCGACGGATCGGACCAGCTGGTGGGTGCCGATCGGGCCCCCGCCCCCGAGCGCCGTACGGGGCCGGGCCCTGTTCGCGGGGGACTCGGCGAACCTGGTGATGGCGACGAACGGTGGGGGGATCCCGACCGCGATGATCTCCGGGCGTGACGCCGGGGTCGCCGCCGCCCGCCACATCCGCGACGGGAGGCCGCTCTCGGAGTACGACACACTGTGGAAGCGGCATCTGTTCCAGCCCCTCGCCCGGGGGCATCGCATCAAGCACCTCGGGGACCGCGTCGTCGCCCGAGACCGGTTCCTCTCCCTCGGAATGCGCTATATCGGGGCATCCGGTCTGGATTCGATGATGCGCCTGCGCTGGCCACGCCGATTGGGGGGGGCCCGGTGACGAGCCCAGAACCGTCCATCGGCGAGACCTCGCTCGAGGCGATCCTCAGCCAGACCCTGGGCGCGGACGCGCCGGCCCAGCTCGCCGACGTGCTGCCGTTCCTCGTCCAGGACCTGACCCAGATCGACGCGCGGCTCCACCAGGTCCTGGGCTCGACCTACCCCCAGCTCACCGAGGCGGCCCGCTACGCGTGCGCGACAGGCGGCAAGCGGATCCGACCCCTGCTCATGGCGGCCACCCACCGCGCGCTGGGGGCGACCTCCACGCAACCGATCCACTCGCTCGCCGCCGCCTTCCAGCTAATCCATACGGCCTCGCTCGTCCATGACGACGTCATCGACCATGCCGAGATGCGAAGGGGCCGCCAGTCGATGCCGAGGGCGTTCGGCCTCCCCACGGCGATCGTCGCCGGGGACTACCTGTTCGTGCGGGCCTTCGAGCTCGCCGCGGACTACCCCAGGGCGATCATCCTGCGGTGCGGGGAGGCGTGCGCCGACCTGGTGGAAGGCGAGGTCCTGCAGGACACGAGCCGCTTCGACCTGACGACCGGGCGCGAGCACTACTTCCGCGTCATCGAGCGGAAGACCGGGGCGATCGTCGCCGCCGCGCTCGCCAGCGTCGCGGAGATCGCCCATGCTCCTCCGGCGATGGTGGACGCCTGCTCGTCGTTCGGCAAGGCCCTCGGCATCGCCTTCCAGGTCCGCGACGACCTCCTCGACGTCTACGGCGACCCGGACCTGTTGGGAAAGCCATTGTACTCCGACCTCCGAGAGGGGAACCCGACCCTCGTGTCGCTCGAGGCCTACGGGTCGCTCGAGGGGGCGAAGAAGGGGGAGTTCGAGCGGATCTTCGCGCTCCGGCGCAAGCAGCCGGGGGATCTGCTGAGACTGCGGACGTTGACCGACGAGACCGGGGCCCCGGAACGCGTGGCCCAGGAGGCGACCCGATGGGCGGAGCGCGCGATCCAGGCCCTCGATTCGATGCCCTCCTCCCCCTACCGGACGCTGCTCATGCGTTCGGCCCGCGGCGCCGCCGAGCGTCGGTTCTAGCGGAGCGCCGCTGGAGCGAAAGCTGTATCTTGAATCGGACGGCTCACGCGGAATCGGGGGGAGCGATCCGTGTCGGAAACCAGCGTGAGCCGAGCCCCACCTTCCCACGCCCCGACGATCGACCACCGCGCCTCCAAACCGCTCGTCCTGGACCACCTGCCCGCCGCGTGGAGCCCCTCGAACCTGAGGCCGTCGCTCCCCATCGGGGTCGCCCTCCTCTCGGTCCTGATCGCGATCTCCGGCGTGGTGGTACTGGTCGCCGGGTCCCTCTTCCTTCTGAACACGTACTTCGGGACCGTCGTTCCAACGAGCCTGCTTATTGTCCGGTCCGTCGACCCGTTGGGGGCCGGGATCCTCGTACTGGTCGGGGCGGTCCTCCTCTCGGTGGCGAACGCGCTCTGGGCGCAGGAGCGCTGGGCGCTCTGGACGACGGTCGCCGTGCTGTTCGCCGCCCTCGCGTACTCCTTCTTCACGGCCTCGATCACGGTGCTGTTCCTGCTGTTCCTCCTGCTGTTCATCTACCTGCTCACCGTGCGCCGCTACTTCTACTGATGCGGCTGTTGCTTGGGGAACTGGCCCCGGTCCCGGCGGAGCCCGCCCGGAACCTCGAGCGGATCGACCGGGCGCTCTCCGGCCGCTCGGTCGACCTGGCGGTGTTCCCGGAGCTGTTCCTCTCGGGGTACCGGATCGGGGACCGGTTCCACCGTCTGGCCCTCAGGCACGGGGATCCGTCGTGGCAGGCGCTCCAAGCCATCGCAGGGCGACGCCACTGCGCGATCTCGGTCGGCGCGCCCCTCGCCTCGCGGGAGCGACCGGGGGAAGTGGAGAACGCGGTCCTGACCGTACGCCCGGACGGGAGCAGCGGTTCCCAGTCGAAGCGCTACCTCCCCTCGTATGGACCGTTCGAGGAGGGTTCGGTGTTCACGCCCACGCATTCCGGGCGCCCGCTCGAAGTCGAGGGCCAGAAGGTCGGGTTCCAGATCTGCTACGATGCCTTCTTTCCCGAAGTCTCCCGGGAGCTCGCGCTCGCGGGCGCGGTGCTGCTCGTGGTGATCTCGGCCTCACCGGTGACCTCCAAACGCCTGTTCGAAAAGGTGTTGCCGGCCCGCGCGGTGGAGAACGCGGTGCCCCTGGCGTACGTCAACCGGGTCGGGGTGGAGGACGGCGTGGTGTTCGGAGGGGGCTCGGTGGCGGTCGACGCGCGGGGGGAACCGGCGGAGGTCGAGTGGGCGCCGTTCCCCGGCGGCGCCGCCGAAGAGCGGACCGGCGAGGTCGAGATCGATCTCACCGACGCCCCGCGTTGGCGCCCGTTCCGCCCGGTGCTCCGGGATGTCGCGAGTCGCCCGCCCCCCTAGGCGCGGAATCGGCACCTTCCGGCCTGGCCCATTCGAACCGACGGCTTATCAATCGCCCGGACAGGGTCGGGGGTTAGTGCCCCCCGCACGATCGCTCGCCCAGGAACTCGCCGCCAAACAGCGGGAGATCTCCGTCGCCGAGTTCTTCGAGCGCAACCGACAGATCCTCGGCTTCGACAACCCGCTGAGGGCACTCCTCACCACGGTGAAGGAGGCCGTGGACAACGCGCTCGACGCGTGCGAGGAGGCCGGAGTCCTCCCCGACATCCGGATCGAGATCGTGAAGGAGGCCGGCGACCGGATCCACGTCGCCGTCGACGACAACGGCCCCGGGATCCTGAGGCGGGAGATCCCGAACGTGTTCGGACGCCTCCTCTACGGGTCCCGGTTCCACGCGAACCGGCAGTCGCGGGGCCAGCAGGGGATCGGGATCAGCGCGGCGGTCCTCTACGCGGGACTGACGACGGCCCGCCCCGCGCGCGTCACCTCCAAGGTCGAGGAGGAGGAGGCCGCCCACGTCCTCGACCTGCTCATCGACACGCAGAAGAACCTGCCGAAGGTGGTCCGGGAGGAGCTCGCCCTCTGGGACCGGCCGCACGGGACCAAGGTCGAGCTGTTCCTGAAGGCGAAGTATCAGCGCGGGCGCCAGTCCCCCTTCGACTACCTCAAGGGCACGGCGATCGTCAACCCGCACGCCCGCCTCACGCTGGTCGAGCCGGACGGGACCCGCGTCACCTACGAACGGGTCTCCACCGAGGTGCCTCCGCTCCCGAAGGAGACTCCCCCCCACCCCTACGGCCTGGAACTCGGCGAGCTCGGCTACCGGCTGAAGTCGTCGAATCGCCCGACCCTCGCCGAGTGTCTGACCCGGGACTTTGCCGGGGTGTCCCCCCGAGCGTGTCGCGAGGTCCTCGACCAGGCCGGCCTCAAGGGAAAGGAGAAGCCCGCCGACCTCCACGGGGACGCGCTGGAGAAGCTCCTGGCCGCGTTGCACCAGGTTCCCCTGGTGCCCCCCTCGGCCGAATCCCTCTCGCCGATCGGACCGATGCTCATCAAGCGGGGCCTTCGGAACGTCCTCGGGGAGGTCCGCCCCGATTTCTACGCACCGCCGGTCAGTCGCCCACCCAAGGTGCGGGGGGGCGCCCCGTTCGCGGTGGAGGTCGGCCTGGTGTACGGGGGAGGATTGCCCGCGGACCAGCCCATCCAACTGCTTCGGTTCGCCAACCGGGTGCCCCTCCTGTTCCAGCAGGGAGCCTGCGCCATCACCACCGCGGTCCAGAACCTCGACTGGCGACGCTACGGGCTGGACCACAAGGGGGGCACCGGGCTCCCGACCGGGCCCTGCCTGGTGCTGGTCCACGTCGCCTCGACGAAGGTCCCGTTCACCAGCGAGGCGAAGGAGGCCATCGCGGAGGACCCGGAGATCGACAAGGAGCTCACGCTCGCCCTGCAGGCGGCGGCTCGGCACCTGAAGACGCACCTGTCGAGACGCAGTCGACGGGAGTTCGCCGAGGAGAAGTTCGCCATCATCCAGAAGATCCTGCCGAAGCTCGCCGCCAAGACCAGCGCCATCGTGCACAAGCCGATCCCGGACCTGACCCCGGTGATCACGAAGATCATGGACATCGTCAACGTCGAAACGACCGTGAGCCCGGATTCCGGCCGGGTCGCCGTGCGCACCGAGGTCACCAACTACACCCCCCGCGCCCGGGTGCTGGAGGTGTTCCTCGAAATGCCTCGGGAGCAGTTCGCCTCGGGCTCCTTCTCCCCGACCCCCGACGGGACCGATGCGGAGCTCGGGCGCGCGTGGTGGACGCTGGAGAAACTCGTCCCGAGCGCCCGGACGACGGTGACCGTCACGTTCCCGAAGGGCACCGAGGTGGAGACGTCCGACCTGTCCTGGTACATCGCCGGTATCGACGAAGGGCACGTCCTCGGGGCCGAACCCCAGCCCGGAGATTGGGACGTGCGCCTTCCGAGGGCTGTGATCGAGGCCGCCGAGGCCGGCTTGGAACCCGACCCCACGACCGAAGAACAGGAGGTGGACTACGATGCCGCCGAAGGGAGCGCGAAAGTCGAAGACGACGAGTGAGGAGAGGGACGGGGCGATCCGCGTGGACGCCCTGAAACCGACGATCGACCTCGCGTCGGAGATCTGGTCCCAGCTCGACCGGGGAGAGATCCCCCGGATGCGACTGCCGCTGAGGACCAAGCAGAACATCCAGTTCCAGATGCGGGAGGGCGTCTGGCGGCTGGGTCGCGCCCTCGGTACCCGCAGCGCGCGCAAGCTGGACGGCGCCCTGATGCTGCTCAGGACGTTCTACCTGATCGATTTCATCAACGAAATGGCGCGCGATGGCAAGACCTCGACGCTCCGGGAGCTCTACTACATCTCCGAGGGATGGGAGGAGTCGAAGTTCCACAGCGAGGACGAATCGAACCTGCTCATCGAGGACCTGGAGGTCATGTGCGAGCGGCTCCGGGAGGACTTCCGCCTGCACCCGGAGGAGAACGGCGCCTCGATCATCGGGGACCTGACCCTTCGGGAGACGAACCGCAAGGGGATGGTCAAGAAGTTCAACTGCCGCGACGATGTCGGCGACGGGGGCTACTCGCTCCCGTTCAACGTCGAGAAGGAGAAGATCGAGTTCGTCTCGACGGGCGCCAAGTTCATCATCGCGATTGAGTGCGGCGGGATGGTCGACCGGCTGGCCGAGAATGGCTTTGACGAGCAGAACGACGCGCTCCTGCTGCACCTGAAGGGCCAGCCGGCCCGGTCGACGCGACGATTTCTGAAGCGCCTCAACGAAGAGCTGAAGCTCCCGGTCGTTGTCTTCACCGACGGCGACCCCTGGTCGTTCCGGATCTTCGCGTCGGTGGCGTTCGGGGCGATCAAGACCGCACACATCTCCCAGTACCTCGCGACCCCCGCCGCCGAGTTCCTCGGCGTCACCGCCTCCGACATCGAGAACTACAAGCTGCCCTCCGACCAGCTGACCGAGCAGGACATCCGCGCGCTCCAGGCCGAACTGACCGACCCGAGGTTCAAGACCACCGAGTGGCGCTCGGAGATCGAGCTCATGCTCAAGAACGGAAAGAAGGCCGAGCAGCAGTCGCTCGCCAAGTACGGACTGAACTACGTGACCGAGACCTATCTCCCCGAGAAGCTCACCGAGATGGGCGTCCTCTAGGGTTCACGTCAGGCCGAGTTCGGCGCGGCCGCCGGGGGCGAGGAGCGATTCGGAGAGCTCCGTGGGCGCGTAGACGACACTCCCGCGCTGGAGGGTGGTCTTTCGCCACCGCACCCCCTGCTCCTGGAACTCGGACTTCTCCGCCGCCTCCTCGAGGGCCTGGCCGGTAGCGCGCGCACCCGGCGTGCCCCCGTCCCGCGCGACGAACAGCAGGTCGGCGGCGAGGTCGTAGACCACCCAGGCCCTCGGGACGATCACCCGGAGCGTGACCAGGCGGGGTCGGAACTGCATCTCGCTCTCGGTCTCGGTGCGGTGGAAGAGGGCGTATTCCGTGCCTCCGACGGAGGCGCACCGGTCGAAGGAGAAACTCTTCAGCAGGAACTCGAGCAGGTTGACCTCGAGCTCCCCGTCGTCCGCCGGCATTGGGCCCGGGCACTCCGGGCCCGTCCATAAACCCGCGGGCCCCTTCTCGGGGTAAACCGCGCCTCCGGCCGCCTGAAACCTAATAAAGGGCCGGTTCTACCTCGGCCCGCTTCGGACGCGGGTGTAATGAAACGTAGCTCACGCGTTTGGAAGAAGCGCGGCCACATGCGCTGGAAATGGCGCAAGAAGCGCATGCGACGACGCATGCGCGCCCAGAAGATGCGTAAGCAGTAGGCTCACGCATCGCGCGGTGCGACGGGAGGCGCCTCCCTCCCGCCGAACCTTTTCGGACCCTCCCAGGGCAGAGTGGGGCGATCGGTCTACCAGGCCAGGCGGTCGAGCTTGCGGGCTTCCTTGGTGGATTTCTTCCACTCCTTGTAGTGCTCCCGGCACAACGGGGCTCGCCGACCCTTCTCGCTGAGCTGGGGGAACGCCCGCCGGGCCTCGGTCAGGGTGAGGTGACGGATCGCCTCGCCTCCGCAGTTGGGGATCGCACAGAGCTCGGGAACGTCCTCTTCCTCCGGGGCTTTTCGGGCGGGGGCCTCCGGGGTCAACGCGTGCCTCGATCCCGAAGGAGCTGGGCGACGGCGTCCGGGATCTCGTAGGGGAACGTCACGACGGTCGCCCCGGCGGCCTCGAGGGCGCTGAGCTTGCTCTGGGCCGTCCCCTTGCCGCGCGCAATGATCGCCCCGGCGTGGCCCATCCGCTTGCCGGGAGGCGCCGAGCGGCCGGCGACGTAGGCCACGACAGGCTTCCGTACGTGGTGGCGGATGTACTCGGCCGCATCTTCCTCGGCCGTGCCGCCGATCTCGCCGACCATGACCACGAGGTCGGTTTCGGGATCCTGCTCGAACAACGGAAGGGCGTCGACGAAGCTCGTCCCGACGACCGGGTCCCCGCCGAGCCCGAGGCACGTGCTCTGGCCGAGCCCGTGCTCCTTGATCGCATTGACGATCTCGTAGGTCAGGGTCCCGCTCCGGGAGACGACTCCGACGCGCCCGGGGCGGAACACCACGTTCGGGATGATCCCGACCTTCGCCTTCCCGGGCGAGGCGATCCCCGGACAGTTCGGTCCGATGATGCGCGCACCTCGGAGGCGGGCATAGTGGTACATGGTCAGCATGTCGTGGAACGGGATGTGCTCGGTCACGATGACGCACAGGCGGATTCCTGCGTCGACGGCTTCGAGCAGGGCGTCCTTGGCGAACGGCGCGGGAACGAAGATGGTGGTGGCGTTCGCCCCCGTCTTGGCGACCGAGTCGGCCACGGAATCGAAGACGGGTACGCCCTCGACCACCGAGCCCGCCTTTCCCGGAGTGACTCCCGCGACGACCTTCGTCCCGAAGGCGAGCATCTGGCGAGCGTGGACCGTCCCCTGATGGCCAGTGATCCCCTGGACGACGACCTTCGTATCCGAATCGACGAGCACGCTCATGGTACGGCTCCGTCCCGCACGGTGTAGCCGGCGGCCGCCACGGCCGCTTGGGCGGACTCCTTCAGCTCCCGACGCGCCGTGATGCCGGCCGCCTTGAGGATCTCGATCCCTTCGGCCTCGTTGTTGCCCCGGATCCGGGCGACCAGCGGGAACCGTTCCCCCTCGGGGACCTGGGTCATCGCGGCGACCAATCCCTTCGCCACGGTGTCGCACCGGGTCACCCCCCCGAAGATGTTCAGGAACACGCTCTTCGGATGGGCCCGGGCCATGAGGAGGAACGCCTCGGTGACCTTCGCCGGGTCGTCCGTACCCCCGAGGTCGAGGAAGACGCCGGGCCGGCCCCCGAACTGCTGGAGGACATCGAGCGTGGCCATCGTGATCCCGGCCCCGTTCGCGATCACCCCGATGTCGCCGTCGAGCTGGACGAAGGCGATCTCCTTCTCGCGGGCGATCTCCTCGAGGGGGGTCCGGTCGTCGAGCACCTCGGCGTACTGGGGATGCCGGAACGTGGCGTCGTCCTCGATGATCACCTTCGCGTCGAGCGCCACCACGGCGTCCCCGACGACCGCCAGGGGGTTGATCTCGACCAGTTCCGCGTCCTCCTTCTGGAAGACCTCCCACACGCGGTCCAACAGCGCGTCGGCCGACCGGGCGACCGGCCCGGAGAGGCCCCAGGCTCGTATGACCCTCCGCTTGTGAAAGCCGGAGAGGCCCTCGAACGGATGCACCGGGATCCGGGTGATCTGCTCGTCGGGAACATTCTCGATCTCCACCCCGCCGCTCCCGCTCGCCATCAGCACGGGCTGTCGCTGGGAGCGATCGAGGGTCATCGAGACGTACAGCTCGCGCGTGATGGCGAGCTTCTCTTCGACGAGGAGCTCGCGGACCTTTTCTCCCTGAAAATCAAGCCCCAGGATGGCGCGAGCCGCTTCGCGTGCCTCGGCCCCGGTACTGGCGAACCGGACTGCGCCGCCCTTTCCTCGACCCCCCGCGAGCACCTGCGCCTTGATCACGCACGGGAGCGGGACCCCGCCCGCCTGGACGGCCCGCTCGGCCTCCTCCGGGGAGCGGACCACCTGGCCGCGTGGGAGGGAAACCCCGTATTTTCGGAAGATCTCCTTGCCGCGCCACTCCGTGAGCTTGACCATGGATGACCTAGGGCCGCGCAAGACGGCCGTCTATTAAGTTCGTGGGGCGACCGAGCGCCGCCGAGAGCGCCGCGGGCTGCTGCGGATGGCCGCCCGCGCCGAGCGGTGGCCGGAGAGGCCCGCTCGGCGCGTCGCGAGCCGTCGGTCCGGGAGGGAACGGGCCAGGTCGTCGAGCAGCTTGGAGGCGACCTCGGACTTCGGCCCGGCGAGCCAGTGGCGCTCGTTTCTCGAGGAGACGACCAGGGCGTTCGTGGAGGGCTGCCCCAGGGTCGCTCGGTCGTTCGCCACCACCACGTCCGCCCCCGACTCCTGCATCAACCGGCGGGCCTCGCGCTCGAGTACCTCCGCGGAGACCCCGGCCTCGAGCTTGAACCCGACGAGAAGCGACGGCGCCGGGGCAGCCTGGCGGAGGCGGGGGAGGATCTTCGGCGCTTTCTCGAGAGTCAGCTCCAGTCGGGCGCGGTCCCGCGACGGGATCTTTCCGGGATGCGCCCGCAGCGTGAAATCCGCCAGGGCGGCGGGGACGATCACGGCGTCCGTTTCGCGCAACATCGCCGCGGAGCGTCCGATCTCGCGCACGAGGTCGGAGACGCTCGTCCAGTGGCGCGTGCGCAGGAAAGGGGGGATCGGGACCCGAAGGGCTCCGGCCCACAACTCGACGTCAGCACCGCGGAAATGCGCCTGGGTAGCGAGGGCGACCGCGGTTTCCCCGCTGCTTTCGTTCGTCACGGAGCGCACCTCATCGATCGGCTCGCGGCTCGCCCCGCCGATGACCACCACCCGCCGACCGGCCCACGGTCCCCGGGCGAGCCGATGCAGTACGGCTGCCGCGACCTCCTCCGGAGAGGCGATCTTCTCCTCGCCCTCCGCGGATATCGACGAGATCACCCCGACCCCCCATCGACCGAGGCGTTCCAGGTTCTCGCGGAGCGCGGGATTCTGGCCCATATGCGCGTGCATTGCCGGGGCAAGGAGGATCGGTACGCCCCCGCCGAGGGCGACCGACGCGCAGGAGGTCACCGGCGTGTCATCGATGCCGTGGGCGATCTTCGAGATCGTATTCGCCGTCGCCGGGGCGATCAGGAGGAGGTCGGCCTGGTCCTCGCCCGGACCGAGAAGGGTCACGTGCTCGACATCGCCGGTCAGTTGGGTGATGGGGGGATGTCCGGTGGCGAATGCGACCACTTCCGGGGTCAGGATGCGCGTCGCTTCCTGGCTCATGACCGCCCGCACGTCCGCCCCATGTCGGATCAGCTCCCGGGCGATCCGGGGAACCTCGATCGCCGCGATCGACCCCGAGATGCCGAGAATGATACGGCGGCCGGCCAGGAGCTGGGAACGTCGCCCTCGGATCGCTCGACTCGGGTGCATCCGCGTGTTCCTTTTCCGAGGGTCGGTGGGACCGCTGGACCCCCCGGGGCCCTTAAGTCCGTGGGAGGGGGGGGAGGAGAGCGCTTAATCCTGCGGCGTCGCTCCGCACCTCGTGCCTTCCAAACGTCGACCTGCCCCGACGCCCCCCGCTCCACGGACCGAGCCCTCCACAGAGGAGCTCCCTCCCGACGAGGTCCCGCTTCCGATGATCGGCGGCGCGACCTCCCAATTTGCCGAGGTGGCCCACCTGGTCACCGCCGAGCCCGTCGTGAGCCCGCAGCAGGTGGCTCGCGGGGTCGTGGTGTTCGACCTCGACGGGACGATCATCGACGACATCGGCCTCATCAGCCACGTGGCGGCCGACGTGATATCGACTGCATTCGGCACTCCCGCCGCGGAGGCGCGGATCCATTATCTGGCCACGACCGGCATGCCGTTCGAGGCTCAGCTCGCCCAGCTGTTTCCCGCCGCCCCCGCGGTGCTTCGGGCACAGACCGCGAGGACCTTTCACCAGCGCAAGATCCAGGAGGCGTACAAGCACGCCAAGCCATTCCCTGAGATCCCCCGCGTACTCCGGACGCTCTCCCAACAGCAGTGGACCCTGGTCGTTTCCACCGGCGCGGAGCGGGAGATGGCCGACCTCGTGCTCGAGCGGGAGGGGCTGCGATATTGGTTCGAGTCCGTGCTCGGCTCGGGCCAGGGCACCAAGCGCGAGCACCTGATCGAGTACCGCAGGCGCTATCCGGAAGCCCCCATGGTCCTGGTCGGGGATTCGCGATTCGACATGGAGGCCGCGGCTTCGGCCCCCGATGTTCTCCCTGTGGGACGGGCCTCGTCGCTCCAGGATTGGACGCTAACCCCGGCGGATCTCAAGAGCTGGGGAGCGGTGTGGGCGGACTACTCGCTGGGAGCCCTCCCCGAGGCGATCGAAACCTTGCTTCGCCTCAGGCCGGAGGGCAAACGACCCGCGGCCCCCCGGAAGTCTGCGCGACCGGGGAAGAAGTAGGGCCGGGACCGAGACTCTCCGGGACGGGGGTTGGCCCCGTTCCCTTTTGAACCCGGGTCGAGGGATCCACAGTCCCCCAGGATAGGCCAAGCTACCCCATCCCGGCCGCATCGCATCGAGGCAGGGCCGAGGAGAAAAGCGTTTCGTTCCGACGCCGAGACATTCTGCGTTCGGGGGAACTCAGGGGAGCGGGCGGGCGGGTCGCCCCCTCCGGGCGGCAGAATCCCCCCACGCGAGAGCCTAAATGCCGCCCTCCGACTCCGCCGCGCTCCTTCATGGCTACTTCGCCCGAACCTGCATCGGCCCCGCGCCTGCATGCCTGGCTCTCCGTAGCCACCTGCCATACGCCGAACCCGACCGCGGACGGAGAGCAGGTCCTCTTCCTGAGCGATGAGACCGGACTCCCCCAGGTCTGGGCGGTCGGTACCAACGGCGGGACCCCCCTGCGACTTCTCCCGAACGACGAGCGCGTCGGTGCCCTCCATGCGGCCCCTTCAGGGACGGCCGCGATTCTCGCCGTGGACCGGCGGGGCGATGAGCATTGGCAGCTTCAGTACCTCCCCGACGTCCGGCAACCGACCAAGGGGGGGAGGATGCTCACCGACCGCCCCGCGGCGATCCATCTCCCGGGGGGGTGGAGGGACGACGGGCGGAGGTTCGTCTTCTCCTCGAACGCCCGCGACGGGCGATTCTTCGACATCCACCAGCTGAACGTGGACCGGCCCGGGGAGCTCGAGACGCTCTGGGAGCACGACGGCTGGACCGACCTCGTCGCGGTCCGGGAGGAAGACCTGCTCATCGCCGAGCGAAAGACCAACCTCGATGCCGACCTGTACCTGGTCCGAAGCGGGGCTCGTCATCACCTGAACCCGCACTCCGGGGAACAGACCGTCACCTCCGGGACCCTCGCGGGGGGGATCGTGTATGTCGGGAGCAATCCGGGACGGGAGTTCTGTGCCCTCGTCCGATACCGCGTGGGGGCCTCGAACCACGAATTCCTGCGCGAGTACGACGGCGACGTGGAGCTGGTGCGTGCGTCCCCCGACGGTCAGTTTCTCGCGGTAGTGCTCAACCGACAGGGGTGGAGCGACACCCGGGTGTATGCGATCGCGACCGGAGAAGAACGCGCACTCAACTCGGGGCAGCGCGGCGTCGTCGGATCGCTCCGATGGCTGCCCGATAGCTCCGGATATGTCTTCGACCTGAGCTCTACCGAAGGGGTCGACGTCTACCGTCGCCTTCTTGCGACGGGCAAGGAGAAGCGTCTCGCCACCTCCCCGCGCCTCGTCCCGGTCCATCTCGCCCCGCCGCGGCTCGGCGAATTCCGGGCCTCCGACGGCGTGAGCGTGCCCTACTGGGAGTACGCGCCGACTCCGCCGAGCGTCCGCGGGACGATCCTGTGGGTCCACGGCGGTCCGGAGGCGCAGGCCCGCCCGTCCTTCTCGCCGGTCGTCGAATTCCTGGTGGCCGAAGGATGGCGCGTGATCGCCCCGAACGTTCGCGGCAGCACCGGATACGGTCGCACCTTCGTCCACCTCGACGACGTCGGGCTGCGCCTGAACTCCGTTCGAGACCTGTCGGAGCTGGTCGGGCGCCTCGTGCGCGACGGCAAGGCCACCCCGGGGCGACTGGGAATCGTGGGAGCGAGCTACGGAGGGTTCATGGTCCTCTCCGCCGCCACTCGGTATCCGGAGCTCTGGGGGGCGGCCGTGGACGTCGTCGGGATCGCGAATCTGGTCACGTTCCTCGAGGAGACCGGGCCCTGGAGACGGGCGCTCAGGGAAGCAGAGTACGGGAGTCTGACGACAGATCGCCGTATCCTCGAGGACTTCTCCCCGATCCACCGGGCGGCGGAAATCCGTGCCCCGCTGTTCGTGATCCACGGCCGCAACGACCCGCGAGTGCCGGTCCACGAGGCCGAGCAGATCGTGGGGACCCTTCGCACGCTCGGCCGTGAAGTGGAGCTCCTGATCTTCGAGGACGAGGGGCACGTGATCTCCCGCCTACCGAACCGTATCCTCGCCTGGAGCCGGGCGGTCGAGTTCCTCGACCGTCACCTGACTCCTCGCGCGTGAATGTGCGAGCCGCCGGGAAACGACGACGCTTCGGGGTTCGGGAGTCGGGAAGGCCCGCCTAGGTGGGACGACGTGGCCGAGGCAACCCGGGGGCGGACGGCATCGCCCTTCGCCCTCTGGATCGCACCCGGCGCTGAATTTCGGCGCTTGGGCCGACGAGCGCGATCTGGCCCTCGTCGGGGTCTCCGAGGACGATCGCGCGACCCTCGGCCCATCGCAACGCCGCGAGGGCGCACGCCACCGAGTCCAACTCATCGTGCGTAATCGACACGGCGACCACGCTACCGGAGAATCCATCCCGCCGCATGGCCCGACGCAGCCGTTCGATGCCTCGCCCCTTGCGGGGCCAACCCAGGAGGTCTTGCACGCCGCCGGGGTAGCTCTCGATCACCGGATGGGCCTCCCGTTCCAACGACTTCCGTAGGGCAATCCCCCGTGCGGTCAGCATCCTCATCGGTCCGAGGGTCAACGGAAAGAACGGTATCCCCCGCGCCCTGAGCTCGAGGTCGCACGCGCGGAAGTGCGGGGGTCCGCGGACCTCCAGGCTCGCCCGTCCTCGAGGTAGGGAGAGCGGAGCATCGATCGCGACGGGGGCTCCCGGCGCCGACTCCGCCCACTCGAGGATCTCGCCGTCCGAACGGAGTACCTGGGTGGCCGCGACCAGGTCCTCGCCCATCCGACACACGCCGGTCGACCTATTCGGGGACCCGGCGAGGTCGATGCCGAGTGCCACCGCCCCGGGGCGAGAGCTCCGACTCGGCGACCGCGCCAACGCCAAAGGGACCCCGCCTAACGTCTGGGCGGTCCGAGCCGGGAAGCTCCTGGTGGATCGAGGACCTATCGAAGGAGCCCGGCGTTCTGCAATTCTTTCGTGATCTTCTTGACCGCCACGTCGATGTCCGAAGGCTTCCGGGCCCCGGTGCAGACGAGCTTGCCCGACCCGAATAGCAGGATGACCACCCGCGGTTCCTCCATCCGGCAGACGAGACCGGGGAACTGCTCCGGTTCGTATTCGACGCGGTCGAGCCCAAGGGTGACCGCGATCGCATTGAGGTTGATCTCGGACTCCAGGTCCGAACTCGCGACGATGTTCTGCACCTGGATCGCCGGGTGCATCTTGATCTTCTGACCGCCCTTGCGCACCTGCTGCGCGACGATCCGGATCGAGTCCTCGACCTCCTTCATGCTCTTGCCCCCCGTGCAAACGACCTTGCCGGACCCGAAGAGCAAGATCGCGGTCTTGGGCTGCTTCAGACGGTAGATGACCCCGGGGAACTGGTCGGGTTCGTACTCGGCGCCCTCGAGTTCCAGCGCGATTGCCGGAAGGTCGAGCTTGTCGGCGAGGGAAAGAGAGGCCACAACGTTCTCGATTCGAATTTTGGCCACGGGCGATTCAGGGATTTTGGCTTATAAAACCTTCCAGTCGATCTTTCCGACGTTTCCGGGCCGGTCCCGGGCCCGTTTCGCGCGTCCTTTCGAGGCGCCTTGGCCATCGACTCGCCCGTCGGCGCGCCGCACTTCCCGGTTCCTTATCTCGGCGGGGCGTTTGCTGAGACCATGTCCCGCCCTCGTTTGTTCACCTACCCCATCAGTCATTACTGCGTCTCGGCGGAGCGGATGCTCGCGTTCAAAGGGATCGCCTTTGATCGGGTGCGAGTCCCGTACGACAACCGGCAGGAACTCATCGGTTCGACGGGTCAGGATTACGTCCCGGCCCTCGTGTGGGAGGACCAGGTGATCCCTTGGGACGGGATCGCGGACTTTGTCGAGGAGAAGGTTCCCACCCCTACCCTGTACCCCGACGGACAGCGGGCGCTCGCCAGAGCGCTCGAGCATTGGGGGCACCAGGTGGTCGAGGAAAGGGTCTGGCAAGCGGTGGTGACGAAGGTACCCCCCGTCCTCGCCGACGCGAACGAGCGCTGGGTGTTCGAGGAGATGCAGACCCGCGCGAGGGGACCCTGGAAAGTCCTCGAGGCGAGGCGACCCGAATTCGAGAAAGAGATGGTTCGAACCTTGCGAATGGTGGAGGAGATGCTCGCCCAGCGGGCGTGGATCCTCGGGGAACCGAGCCTAGCGGACTTCGGGATCTATGGATCGATATCCCCCCTCATCACGGTCGGCGACCCGATCCCGCCCGACCTACCCCGGCTGGCCTCTTGGGCGGAGGCGATCGCCCGGATTCCCGGGTAGATGGCCGACCGACGACGCGTCCGCGATGAGAGCGGGCGATGAAACCGGGGGCGAACCCGCCCAAGCGCGCCTCCGCCCGGCGTTCCCTGCCGCGCGCCCGATCGCTTCGGCTCCGGATCGCCACCCCCCGGGATATTCCACTCCTCGTCGCGCATCGTCTCAGCATGTGGACCGACATCGGCGGGCGGACTCCCCGCGCGATCCATCGGCATGGCGCGGTCTATCGACGGTGGCTCGCCAAGCGCATCCGATCCGGCGAACTGGTCACATTCATCGCCGAGTGCGACGGGGTGATCGCGGGAAGCGGAGGTGTGTGGTTCCACTCAGCGCAGCCGAGGCCAGGGGAGGAGCGAGAGGTCTGCCCGTACATCCTCTCAATGTACACGGTCCCCCAGTTCCGGGGATTCGGAGTCGCGTCGTCGATCGTTCGACGTCTCGTCGACCTGTGCAGGAAGCGGGGGTTCGCTCGCGTGGAGCTCCACGCGTCCGTGCAGGGGCAGCCGGTCTATCGGCGACTCGGGTTCGAACGAACCCGTGAAATGCGACTTTGGCTCCGACGACCCCGCAGCCCAAACCCCCGACCCCGCCGGGGAGCCGCACGCTCGGCACGGTAGGCGGCGTCCGACTCGCACCGCCCGCCCTCCCGCGAATCGAGCCGCACACTTTTTCCCATGAGCGTACGGTGTTACACCGAGGATGAGACGAATTCGCCCAGCGAATGGGGCCATCCGGCGGGAGGGCCAAGCCATCCCGTGGTCCGTACTTCTCTCCGTCGGCCTTATGGCGATTCCTACGGTCGGATTCGCCCCCCACCCGTGGATCTCGGCCCCCGCCCCGTTACACCCCTACGGCACGAGCGACCTCCTGCGTCATATCAGGGCCGGACCCACCCCGGCCTCGGCCGGTCCGGTTCACCCGGGGTCGGCCAGCTCACTGAACGGAAGGCAAGCGGTCAACCCGAGCGCCTTCTACTCGGCCGAACCCGCGCCCGTCGGAATCGCTGACTACGGCGTCGACGGATCGGGCGGGGGGTACTCGTACAATACGACCACTTTCTTCGGAGACCTGCAGTTCGGCACCGTCTCCACCCGGAACAGTTCGCTCGCCTACGGCCGCGAGTTCACCATTCAGCTGAACGTCGTGCTCCAGTTCACCCGAGGCGCCTCGACCTACAGCTATTGGATCCAGGATGTGGCGGACCTGAACACCTCGAACAATGTGGTGGTCATGATCGACAACGTCTGGAACTTCTCCTCGCCCGGGGGCGCGCTCCCCTCCAGTTCCTTCACGGGGAACGGGTCGTTCGTCGCCTCCCCATCCTACTACTACGACGTCGCCAGCTACTCGCTTCCGGGCAATGGCGCCGTCTTGCCGTTCCCGGTGGATTTTGGGCTCCGGGTCGTCTCGAGCAACGTGTCGGGCACGCCGGGGGTCGCCTACCAGTACAACGACACCGGTCGGTGGGTCACGTACGACAACCTAGCCTTCGGATGGGCCAAAGGGGGCGCGGACAGCGGGTTCGTAGTGAACGGCAACTCGTACAATCCGCGAGGGCTGTTCGACGACGCCGAGCTAATCCTCGGCGGACCCGGGGGAGGGTCCGCGACCGAGGACTTCGGCGCCCGGATCCACGAGAACCTGTTCTACTGGAACGGACACAACTTCCAGAAAGTGCTCAACGCGTACAACCACGGGAGCGACACCGCCGAAGCCATCTGGAACCTGACCGCACGGGGCTTCCATTACGTCAGCAACGGGACCCTGTTCGGCTACCTGACCGCGGGAGCGGGGACCCTGGGCCGCCTGTACTCCCGTTCCCTGGTCTCGCTGCTCAACGTCAGCGTCCCTTTTTCCAGGGGCGAGCTGTTCCTGAACGGGACCGACTACGGTCCGTTCGTGGGAGGCGACGCGAATGTGACGGTAGGGCCCGGCCTCTACGTGGTGAGCGTAGACCGCAATGGCTCGCTCTACGGGACCCGGACCGTCGCGGTGCCCGCGGCCTCCTACGTGCCGGTGAACTTCACGAACGCAACCCATTACCCCGTCGACTTCCATCAAACGGGACTCCCCGCCGGGGGCACGTGGTCGGTGACACTCGGAGGGAGCATGCTCTCCTCGGGCGGACGCTGGATCAACTTCAGCGCAGTGAACGGGTCGGTGGGATACTCCGCCCGGGTGCCGGCCGGGTACCTCGCCCAACCATGGAGCGGCACCGTAGTAGTATCCGGTGCGGGGGCGAACGTGTCCGTGGGGATTTCCCGGGTATTGTACAACGTGACCTTCACGCAGGGGAGCCTCCCCTCTGGCACGATCTGGTCGGTGGCCCTCAACGGGACCATCCTCAGCGGGAACACCACGTCCCTCTCGGCCCAGGAACCCAACGGGAGCTTCCCATACACCGTCGGATTCCTATCGGGGTACCGTCCATCCCCGAGTTCCGGGACGATGGTCGTCGCGGGGAGCCCCCGCTCGCTGACGATACTCTTCTCGCAGGTCGACTATATCGTGACCTTCTTCGCCCCCGGGTTGCCCTCGACCGTCCACTGGTCCTTCGCGTTCGCCGGCCTGAACTACTCGACGAATCAGAGCTTGCTGAGCGTACTTGTCCCGAACGGAACGTACGGTTTCCAGGTTTTCCCCATCCCAGGGTACACCGAATCCCCCTCGGCCGGTAGCGTCCCGGTGAACGGGGGCCCGGCCTCCCAGACGTTCACGTTCACAATCGTCACCTATGCTGTCTACGTCAACGCGACGGGGTTGCCCGTGGGGGCGATGTGGGCCCTGACCGTCGACGGGAGTTCGACGATCGGATCACTTCATTCGGTTCTGCTACGGGAACCGAACGGAACGCATCGGATCCAGGCGGGTGCGGTCCCGGGGTACTTGACCCGCTCCCCCATCGTCGTGCTGGACGTCCAAGGTCGGCCGGCGTCGGTTACGTACCCCTACACGATGTTCACCTACCTCGTCACCCTCGCCGCCACCGGCCTGCCTCAGGGCCTCCCCTGGTCGGCCACGGTCCGCGCCGACGCAGCCAATATCTCCAACTCCACCTCCGGTACCCTCCTCTCATTCACCCTTCCCAATGGGTCGTTCGCCTATTCGGTGGCGGCGCCGGCCGGCTACACCGCCACACCGTCGAGCGGCTCGGACGCGGTGACCGCTGCCTCGGTCAGCCTCCTCATCACGTTCCGCCCGATCGTGGGCTCCGTCGCCGGGTCGGTCGATCCTGCCGGTGCCCTCCTCACCATCAACGGTACCCCGGTCATGGTCTCAGACGGGGCATTCCTGGTGACGCTGAGCCCCGGGACCTACGACCTTCGTGCCACAGCCCCCGGCTACGCCGCCTGGACGGAGACCGTGACCGTCTCGGCGGGGAACACCACGAATGTGCGGGTGGACCTGACCGCGAATCCGAGCTCGTCCCCCTCTGGGCTCTCGATCGGTTCGACTCCGCTTCTCCTCCTGATCGCGGTCGTAGGGGCCGCCGTAGTGATCGCCGCCCTCGTGGCGCGCCGCCGGTCCCGAGACGCGGACTCTGGCCCGCGCCGACCACCTCGTTAAGAGTCCACCGGCTCCTGCGATGAGGACCCATGGATTCGTTCGACGCCGTCGATGCGAGCGCCCTTCGGTGGCTCCGGACGTCGGAGAACCCGGTGGTGTTTGAACTCCGGTCCGGCGACCGGCTGCTCGCTCGCCTCACCCGTGCCCGCCACGAAGGCACCCTCACCCATGCCGAAACCTCGGCCGGTCGCTGGAGCCTGAAGCGGGTCGGTTTTCTTCACCCACGGGTGACAATGCGTCACGCCGATTCCTCCGCTCCGGTCGCCCGATTGGATATCCATTGGCGCCGCACCGTGCTCGTGGTCGACGGAAAGGCCCCGTACATCTTCGAGCGGGCGGGATTGTCGGTACCGGCCTGGCGGTTCCTCAGCGCCGCAGGGGCGCAACTGGTGCACATCGAGCCGGTCCGGGAGGGCCGGCAGCTCGTGGGCGGCACAGTCAGCGTCTCGGAGGGAGGGACGAAGCTGCCCGAGCTGCCGCTGCTCCTGCTCGTCGGGTGGTATTTCATCATGCATGAGTGGTACGAGGACGAGGCGATCGCCGCGGGCGAAGCGATCTTGGAAGTCTCCGCTCGACCCTGAGCGTGCTCCGGTTCGGCCTCACTCTCCCAGATCGCCACGGCTCCTCTCGAAGCCAAATGCTCGAAGCATCGCCGAAGCGAGCGGATCCGTCCCGTACATCCACCGCTTCCCTCACGGGGTCTACCCATCGGCGTACGTGACGGCGACGGATTGGGTCGGGGTCGCCGCGGTGGAACACGCCATCCTGCTCCCCCCTCCGGGCCCGCCCTGCCCTGCTACGAGCCACCCAACCTCGAGTGCCATGGCGATCCCACTGGAGGGGCTTGTGGTGCTCAGAACGATTGTGCTGGGAGTCGTGGTCGTGGGGCTCTTCGTGCGGCCGGAACGAACGTAGATTGCGCCCGGAGTAGGGGCTCGATGCTCCTCCACGTGCATGCGGACCCCCCACTTGCCCCCCAGGTTCAGCCTGATCCTCCGGCGCCTCCTCCCGTCAGATGCCAACACGCTCTCCGATCGCCGAGCTCCTTTGAAAGCCGGGCGAGGAGCTTTCCGGAGGGCACTGGACCAACGACTCAAGGCACTCCGGAACCTTGCCGCGTCGGTACAGAGGCAGGGTCGTGCCGTCCCGCGACTTGAGCAGGTCCTGTCCCGCCCGACCTGGCGGGCCCGAGGGGCCTCCGGTGGGTGGAGCGCTCGCGGGCCGAAGGGCTCGTGACGTACCGGATGAGGCCCGGACCCGATTCTGTTGGTTCCGGCCGCCCGTATCCGGGAAACCCTATGTAGGACGGGCCATCCGTCCGATGAGGTTCGCCGATGTCCCAGAACGACGCCGAGGCGGTCTGGGTCGAGAAATACCGGCCCCACTCGCTGCGCGACATGCTCGGGCAGGAGGGGATCGTTCCGCTTCTGTCGGCCTACGCCCAGAAGAAGAGCCTCCCTCATCTGATGTTCGCGGGGCCGCCCGGGACGGGAAAGACGACCGCCGCCCTCGCACTCGCCCACGACCTGTTCGGAGCCGAGTGGCGCCAGAACTTCCTCGAGCTGAACGCCTCGGATGAGCGTGGGATCGACACGGTCCGGACCACCATCAAGGGGTACGCCAGGACCTCTCCCATTGGAGGGGTGGGGTTCAAGCTCCTGTTCCTCGACGAGGCCGACAATCTGACCTCTGAGGCGCAGGGTTCCTTGCGGCGGCTGATGGAGCGGTACTCCGCGGCGTGCCGCTTCATCCTCTCGTGCAACTACTCTTCGCGGATCATCGAGCCGATCCAGTCCCGCTGTGCGGTGTTCCGATTCCGGGCATTATCTCCGGAGCAGACCCGGGCGCTCCTGGAGCGGGTCGTGGCCTCCGAGCGCCGGACGGTCCACCCGGCCGCCCTCGAGGCGATCGTGGTGGCTGCGGCGGGAGATGCGCGTCGGGCCCTCAACCTCCTGCAGCTCTCGGCGACCTACGCCGACCCGGTTACGGAGGAGACGGTCCGTGAGGTGGCCACCGTGCCTCTTCGTTCGGAGATCGCCGCCATGGTGGCGGACGCGCTCGTCGGGGATTTCCTGGGCGCCCGAAAGCGCCTGCTCGCGCTCTTCGCCGAGCGCGGCGCGAGCGGGGAGGACATCCTGCGGGCCTTGCACAGCTATGTACCGGAGCTGCCGGATTCCGGGCTCTCGCCCATGGAGAAGATTCGGCTGATCGATTACCTTGGCGAGATCGACTTCCGGCTCGCCCAGGGAGCGTCGGAGCGGATTCAGCTGGAGACGGTTCTGGCCCGGATCGCGCTCGGAAACGACCGCAGGTAGACGAAATGGCGACCCAACGCCGCGTCCACGAGAAGCCGGTGGTGTTCCGGCAGGCGACCGTCCGCGGGTCCCTCCGCCTTCGGCCGTCCACGGTGGTGGCCATCCGACAACGGCGCGTCGAAAAGGGAGACGCCCTAGGGGCGGGAGAGCTCGCGGGTCTGCTCGCGATGAAGCGCACCCCGGAATTGATCCCTCATTGCCACCCCATCCCGCTCACCGGTTCCCGCGTGACCCTCTCGATCCAGCGGTCCGGCGTGCGCGTCGAAGCGGTGGCCGAGGCGCTCTGGAGGACGGGTGTGGAAATGGAGGCACTCGTCGGCGCCACGATCGCGCTCCTCACGGTATGGGACATGGTGAAGTATCTCGAGAAGGACGAGCGAGGCCAGTACCCGATCACCCGACTGGGCCCCGTCCAGGTGCTCCGCAAGATCAAGCGGGCGGGGAAGGCACCATGAGCGGAGCTTCCTCGCCCGCTGGGCGTCATCACTTGGGGGGCGCTCGATCGATCGGGTTCGTGGTGCTCTCGGTCTCCGACACCCACACTGAGGAGGACGATGTCTCCGGCCAGCTCGCAAAGAGCCTTCTGACGGGTGCCGGGCATCGAGTGGTCCACTACGACCTAGTGGCCAACAGTGTCGCCGACGTTCGAGACAGGCTCGACCCGTACCTCTCGGAAGTCCCCGTCGAGGCCGTCATCACCGTCGGAGGGACAGGGGTGAGCTCACGCGACCTCACCGTCAACGCGCTCGAGGTGATGGGAGGGAAGGCCCTCGACGGCTTCGGCCAGCTCTACAGAACCATCAGCTTTGAGCAAGTCGGGCCCCTCGCGATCCTCAGCCGGGCGACCCTGTTCCTGGTCCGCGGCAAGCCGGTCTTCGCCCTCCCCGGTTCGGAGCGGGCGGTGCGGACGGCCATCGAGAAGCTGATCCTCCCGGCCGTCCAGCACCTCGTCGAGGAACTCGAGCGCTGACCCCGAGACCCGCTCAGGCCGGCGTGAACGAGCGCATGCCCAGGGCTCCCATCGGAGGCGGGCCCGAATCGAGCGTGGCGTCGACGACTCCCTGCTGTCGGCAGAACTCCCGCCAGGCCGGGTTGTCGTCCACGTGGTGGGCCAACAGCACCCCGACGGGCGAGAGCGCGGCCCATGCGCTCCGCAGTTCGAACCTGGCCCTCGCGGGGTCGGGCCCGTTGTCGTAGAAGTAGAGGTCGACCGGTCCGAGGTCCTCGAGGATGGAGGCCAGACGCTCCTCGGTGTTGCCGAGGACGAGCGTCCAGCGGCTGCGGAGCGAGGGAGCCACCAACTGTCCGACGGAGGCGTCCTGCACGCCCGATGCTCGTCCCTGGGTCGGTCCGGGCCCCAGCGAGACGAGGTCACCGGTCCCGTTCGCCTCGAGGCCCGCGAGGATCCATGCCGTCGAGTACCCCGGTCGAACACCGGTCTCCACGACATGGCGAGGGCGGAGGGCGCGGACGACCAGATAGAGCAGCGCGCCCTGGGGCAGCTCACGGGTGAACGGAAGGCTCGCCCCACGCTGGAGCAACAGGTCGGGGACCTCTCCTTCCGACAGGTCGTGGCGGTATCGCTTCAGGTCGGAGGCCGTGGCGCCGGTCAGGGTGGCGATGCGGTCGAGCGAAGCCTGGCGGAAGAGCAGCATCCGCTGCCGGATCGCCTTGCGCGCGGCGGGGGCGAGGAGCACGGGATGTCGGACCGTTCTGGGGACGGGGACGGCGGAGCCGTCGAGGGGGGCGGGGTGGCCCGGCGGGACGAGCAGACTCGGTGTCCGTTGCATGGAGATGAGATGGGTCTCTCGATACATAGTCCATGCGTTCGGACCCGGGGGGCGCACCGGGGCCCGGACCGGCGGGGACGGCACTCTGGTAGCCCTCTCGACCCCGAGGGGTTTAATACGCCCCGCCCATCAAATAGTCGGGGACAAGCCATGGTGGTTCAGGAACTTGACGGTACGGGTTTCGATAGGTTCGCGGGCCAGAGCGCCGTCGCCGTGGTCGACGTCTGGGCCCCCTGGTGCGGGCCGTGCCGGATGGTCTCCCCCATCGTCGACCGTCTCTCGGAGCGGTACAATGGCAAGGTCGCCTTCGGGAAACTGAACAGCGACGACAATGGCGAAAAGGCCGGGGCCCTCGGGATCATGAGCATTCCCACGCTCCTCTTCTACAAGCAGGGCAAACTCGTCGACCGAATCGTGGGCGCGTACCCCGAAGAGGTCATTGACGAGCACATCCGCAAGCTGCTCTGACTGTTCCGCCCGGGGCACGGGCGCCTCCGGAACCCCGTCCAGCGCGGCTGTTCCTCGGCCGGTGATCCTCTGCCGGACGGCGTCGCGGAGGATGCATGAGCAGCGCCGACGTGCAACTGGCGAGGTACTCGTTCAAGCGAAAGCTCGACGAGATCGGGGCCGTCCGCGGGAGGGCCACCGAGCTAGTCACGCTCTACGTCTCCCCGGGTAAGCAGATCTCGGAGGTGATGGGGTACCTGCGCAACGAGTACGCGCAGAGCTCGAACATCAAGAGCCGGACGACCCGCAAGAACGTGATGTGGGCGATCGAGTCGCTGATGGGTCGTGTCCGCCAGTTCAAGGAACCCCCATCGAACGGCGTCGCGTTCTTCGTGGGCAGCAAGGCCGTCGGGGCCGACAAGAGCGAGACGGTGACGTTCATCGTGGAGCCCCCCGAACCGCTCAACACCTACCTCTACCGGTGTGACTCGTCGTTCTTCCTCGACCCGCTGCTCGCGATGGTCCACGAGCCGGACCAGTGGGGCCTCATCGTCATGGACCGCGCCGAGGTGACCCTCGGCTTCCTGCGGGGGAAGCGCGTCGAGCCGATGCGGAACCGGCAGTCCCAGGTCCCGAGCAAGCATGGGCGCGGGGGCCAGTCGGCCCACCGGTTCGAACGGATGATCGAGCACGCCGCCCACGAGTTCTTTGTCAAGTGCGGGGAGATGGCGAATGAGATGTTCCTTCCAAAGAAGGAGCTCCTGAAGGGGATCCTGCTCGGCGGCCCGGGGGCCACCAAGGAGTATTTCTTCAAGGAAAACTACCTCCACTACGAACTCCAGCAGAAGGTCGTCCAGCCGCTCTTCGACGTGGGGTACACCGACGAGTACGGGCTGAGAGAGCTCGTGGAGCGGGCCACCCAGACGCTCCACGGGCTCGAGCTCACCGAGGAAAAGAAGATCATCCAGCGGCTCCTCAACGAGATCCGCCGCGCCGACCAGGGCCTCGCGGCCTACGGGGAGGCCGACGTACAGCGCGCCCTCGACTCGGGGGCCGTGGAAACGCTCCTCGTCAGCGAGGGGCTGCGGCGCAAGCGGGCGACCTTCTCGTGCGGGGCGTGTGGCCACTCGTTCGACCGGACCCTGTCGGACGAGGAGATCGAGCACGTGGTCGACCAACCGTGCCCGAGCTGCGGGGGGGGCCCCGTGACCCGAAAGACCGTGGAGGACTACGTGGAGGGGATGTTCCAGCGGTCGGCGAAATCCGGGGCGACGGTGCGCATGATCTCCACCGAGAGCGAGGAAGGGGAGATGCTCGCCAAGGCGTTCGGCGGGGTGGCGGCCCTGTTGCGGTATCCGCTTCCGAGGCTGACCCCGCTACGCCAACCCACCGCCTGACCTTCGGGCGCTTCTCCGAACGACCGGTCGGGCCCCCCGAGCCACCCCCTCGCGGGGGTTCACCGAGCGGGGCATCGAGCCGATGTCCTCCATCCTCACGCGTGAGGGCTTATGGTGGGCACCGTCCTCGCGGACGGAGATGCCGGTCGCCTTCGAGATTGACCGCACGATCCAGGCCCCACCCCCCTTCGTGCACCATTGGTGGATGGAGAATGGACCGTCGTTCGAGATCCGCGTTCGGGACGGGGTTCGGCAGGAGCGCACCCGAAAGGATCCGTACCACCTGACCGTGAAGCGTTGGACCCGACACTCCGGTCGGGACGTCTACCTGGAGGCCGAAATGGAGGTCAACGATGTGTCGAGCTGGTCCTGCCGCAAGACCACGTCGGTGAACGGGGTATTGTTTATCGAGGAAACGGTCCGGTACTACTCGGAGGCCGTGAGCGCCGGGTGCCGCCTGCGCGTCGCGTTCGAGATCCATGGGCCGACCCTGGTCCGTCGAGGGTTGCTTAGAATCTCTCGCGGCCGATTGACCCGGCACCGTGCGGCGGAGCTCGATCGGGCCATACGGGAATTGGAACGCGAGCGAGCGAGTCCGGCGGGCTGACGATCACCAGAGGTTGTCTAGTGGGTCCGGGGACGGGCCGGGGGGGGAGGGTTCTGACTTGCCCCTCGGGGGAGAGGGTTCGAGGACGGAACTCGGAGGGTACCGACTGCCCGGTACTCGCGGGGCGTCAGGGATGTGCCGACGCCGGTCCACGACGACGGCTGCGGCGACGATCCCCCCGACAGCGCCGGCGCCCAGCACCGCGACCGCCTCGGCGGAGACGTGGGACGGGGTTTGCCCTGCGACGACCGGGCACGACGCGAGCAGGCACTGGGAGCCCTGCTGCGCCTCGGAGTATGGTTCAGGCTCGGCCTGGATGACCCCGCCCGTCCCGTTCGAAGGGCTCACCAGGGGCGTGAACGAGGCTCTGGGCGCGGCCGAAGTGGTTTGCGCTCCGTACGCCGTGGAGGAGGCGAAGACTCCGAGATGTCCTCCGCCCTGAGGGGCGTAGTCGACCGCCGCCGTGGACGCGCCCTGCTGACCGGCCTCCAATCCTTCCCACGGCCCGTGGCTGACCCCGAATAGGTCGGACTGTCCGGGCAAGAAGATGATCCCCTCCCGAGTGTGAAAGGTCCCCGTCAGGCTCAGTCCGATGACGTCGGCCATGACCCCGCCGGTCAGGTCGACGGTCCCGAGATCTCGGCCCGCGAGCGCGATGGCCTGCACACCGGATGCGGACCCATGCGGAGAACCCGAGAAGCGTTGCGTCGTCCCCAAAACGGAGGTGTTGGCTAGAAGGTAGATCGCCGCCCAGGACCCGAGGGCGGAGGCGGAGGATGACGACGTCCAGTTCTCCCCGTGCGTGGGGTTCGACGGGACGAGCCCTAGCGCCGGGGCGAAGGTCGTGGTCTCGTCGGCGCTGACACCGATCGAAAGGGATGCGCTCCGGGTACGGGTCGCCCCCCCTGGCCCGTCGAAGACATCCGACCAATTCTCCGACAGGTTTGAGCTCATGGCGGAATGGGTATTGACCAACGCGAGGGCCGGCGTTTCTGACCCGTTCACGAGCACGGCGCCGAGACGGGTGAAGTTGACGAACGACACATCGACCTCCCACGCATGGACCGAAAGGGACCCGGTGAATCGAGGGGAAGAGCAGGTCGGGACGCACAATCCGAACTGAAAGCTCTGCGCCGCCGTGCGTTCGACCATGAGAGAGATCGAAGTGCCGTTGGGGTGGGTCTCGGTGAGGAGGACGTGGTAGGCGAACGAAGCCGTCATGTTCGAACTCCCGTTCCCCACTACCCCGAGCGACGTTCCGCTCCGAGTGGCTCCGTACGCCCATTGCATGACACCGGCCGCGCCCACCGAAGAGCCGGCGACTGCAGGCAACGGCCCCGGGACTGAGCAGAGCATCAGAAAGCCGGCGACACAGGCCAGGAGCACGACCGCCGCGCTCGGACCGGTCGTTCGGGGGGACATCGGGCTCACTGGGGGGGACTCCTCGAGGGAAGAAGCCAAGTATGGGTGATAAGGAAATGTTCCATCACCTCCGGGAACCATTGGACGGCGTGCTAGAGGCTCTCCGAAGGAGCGTGAGCAGACGCCGCGCTCCCTGACCGACGCCGAAGCGAAGGTCATCGCCGCGATGCTGGCCTCCTCGACGGCAGGTGAACGCGAGAGGCTGCGCCAGCTAAAGGTCCCCCGATCGACGTATCACGCCGCACGTCGACGCGCCTATCTCGAGGGCTGGTTGCAGGACCGTTACATCCCGAATCCGACGAGATTCCATTGGGGTCGGGTCCGGTTCGTGCTCGCACGCCCCTATGCCGACCAGTCGTCCGAGCTCCTCGACTCGTGGTCTCGGGAGGAAGGCGCCGTGGTGGTCTGGGGGAGCGCCCAGGTGGCATTGGGGGTCTTCTTCCACACGGATCTCGATGCCGCCGAGGAGGCGGAGCAGCGGCTCAAGTCGCACGGTCACGCGGCCTGGTCGACGACGTGGTGTGCCGACCCCGGGGGCGAGAGCATTCCGGTCTACTTCGACTTCGAGGGCTCCTGGGCTCACCTCTCAGGGGCGGCCGGATCACTGGGCTACCCTCACGGTCTAGGTGGGCCCCACCCGGCGGACGGAGAGATCCGGGACCGGTCCGCGACGACCGCCGACCCTCGACGAGCATGGGCTGCGGCAGAACTGCTCCATCGGCCGTTCGTTCCAGAGGGCGGCATTCGTTCCCCGCATCTGGTCGGCCCGTTTGGCCTTCCGTGGTCACAGCAGCGGTTGCTGGCGAGTGGATGGGTGACCCACCGGGTGCTTCTCTACCCCGCCAAGGTCCCCCCCTTCTCGGGGCGAACCACGGACCAGGTCCTATGGATCGTTGGGCGCCTACGAGGGCAGGCGACCGCGGACCAACTCTTCGCTCGGCTCACCCGCGATTGCCGCGTGTATCCGTTCCTGTTCGTGGACCAGGGCGGAGTGCTCCTCATGGGGGCGCTCGGGAAGGGAGGAGCCTCGGCCTCGTCATCCGAGTCAGCGGGAACCGAGCCACGGCGGCCCGTCATGCCCACTCTGAAAGAGTCGCTGGAGGGAATCGAGATCATTCAGGAAGCCTCGGCCCAAATGCAGACGGTGGTCGATCACCGATATGATCGACTCCTTGAACGTCGTCACTCCTGAGGCGGGCGCCCCACCAATCGGTTCCCGCCTCGCCACTCTCCTTCCGGGTCCGAACGCACTCGCGCGCCAAGGGGAGAGACCAGACGCGCCAGGAGACACGCTGTTCGCCGGCAGGGAACGACGGCCGAAGCGCGGCACGAATCCACTGAGGCAACGTGAGAGCTTGATACTGGATTGGGAGGCGAAGGTTTGCGGAGACCCTAGCCGAGTTTCGATACCGCGGACCCTATGGGCAGCCGCTAGGGCCGCGCGGGTACGGGAAGCCGCTGCGTCCCGACCCAAAACGCCAAATGCCCGGAAAGTGGGCCACCCATGAGGGCGTGTAGCCTAGTCTGGATAGGGCACCGGGTTCCTAACCCGGCGGTCGGGGGTTCAAATCCCCCCACGCCCGTGCAGTCGGTGGAAGTAGGCGACCCTTCCCCGACATCCGCAGGTTCGCGAGCTGCCCGGAGGGTTTTCCTGCGTTCTGGTCCCTCAAGAGAACGCTGGTGGAGCGGCAACGCAGAGCCCGGGAAGAAAAGGACCTGCGAGGGCGCAAGGTGGGTTCGCGAAACAGCACGGCGGACCGGCCGAGGGGGCGCGTACCGGAGAGGTGATTCGTGTGCTCTTGCGACCCTACGACTGAGACGAGTTCGCAACTCCTTATACCCCACCCCGGTGGGAGGTCGGCCGGCGCTGCGGGGGATGTCGGCCCATGGCGCCGAAGGATCATCCAAGCATCGGGTTTCATCGGCCCCTCTTCGGTTCACTTCCGACCGCTGCCCTCAGCTGGGCCCTCGCGCTGTTGCTGTTCGGCATCCCCCAATCCGGCGACCCGTCGATCGGCCATGTGGCGGGACCTTCCCCGCACTCCAATGGCCTCGCGCCGCTGGCGGCGGTCGACTCGGTGCCGGTCAACCTGTCGATAGCCCCGACGGCGGTTGAGCTCTCGAACGAGTTCTGGGGAACTACCGTCTCGGCCCGTGCCAACATTCTCCCCTCCGAAGGGGCGATCATCAACTCCACCCCGACCCGGCTGGTGGTCTGGCCCGGAGGCTCCGCCGGCGACGAGTACAATCCTCTCAACGACTCGCTCGTGGAGATCAGCGCCCGCACGGTACAGTGGGGGACTCCGCCGACGAGCGAAGCGGAATTCGTGGACCTCTGCCGTTCGATCCACTGTCAGGCCATCATGCAGGTCCCGGGCGAGGTCGACAACCTCAGCCTCGCCGAGTCGATCGTCAACTACACCGAGAAGACGCTCGGGTTCCGTCCGGCCTTCTGGGAGATCGGGAACGAGCCGGAGCTCTGGCACAATTGGCGCATGCCCTGGGCGGCTTGGGGGGCGGGGACGCAAGAGGGGAAGCGGATGATCACGCCCCTGCAGTACGCCGATGAACTTCACAATTTTACCGTAGGACTTCACCTCATCGACCCCGGGCTACGCGTCCTCGGCCTCGCCGGGACCGGGCGCCCGGAATTCAAGGTGGGATTGAGTGACTGGCTGAACGCCACAGTCGCGGTCGACGGGTCGATCCTGGCCGGGATCGCCGTGCATAGCTATCCCGCCGGATCGACCGGCGCCCCGGGCCTTGTTCCCTTTTACGCGTCCTCCAACGGCCCCTACTCCCTTGCCGGACGGATCGATACCGCCCGCGCCGCCATCGCGGGAGAGCTGAACCTCACCTGCCCGGCGTGCCCGCAGATCCCGGTCTACTTCACCGAGATCGGCTCTGCGTTGTCGAACCATCAGTACGGCAATTTCAGTCGACAGTTCCCCGGCGCGCTGGCACTCGCCGTGATGGTCATCCAGGGCATGACCCTCAATGCCAGCAACCTCGACCTGTTCGCGTCGGTGATGAACACCAGCAACTCCTGGTTCGACTTCCAGGGCAACGAACGCCCGGATTACACCCTCTACTCGGAAATCTTCCCACACCTCGGCAGCGAAGCATTCCCCGTCTCCCTACAGACACCGAACGGATCGCGCTACCAAGGGACGAATTCCACCCTCTCCAGCGACCTCTTCGGGATCGCCACGCGGGCACCCGGGCAGCTCAACCGCTCCGACCTCCTACTCGTGAACGACAACCTCACCACCAACGTCAGCGTCGCGCCGACCCTCCCGGGTCCGGCCCCCCACGGGCCCGTGGTGGTGTGGACGTGGCAAGGTCGGTTGGTGAACTCCACCGGAAACCACACCCTCTGGACGACCCCGGCGACTCCTGAGCCTACCGCGACTGTCCTGACCTGGGGCCTCCCATCCCGGTGGACCCTACCCCCGCAATCCCTGGCGTTGTTCGAGGGATACCCTGGCCCCCTCACCACCGTTCGCCTCTCGGAGACCGGCGTCCCGAACGGCACCCGATGGTTCGCGTCGGTGGACGGCCGTATGGGGACGTCGACGGGTCCGGGGCGGACGCTTCTCCTGACCGAGGGCAATCACACGCTCTCGGCGTTGCCCATCCCGCTGCCGATCAGCGCGGTTTCTTCGGGGACGAAAGGGCGCCTCGAGCCGTTTGCCGTCGGGTCCTTTTCGGTGGGAACCCGGCCCCTTTCCGTCCCGGTCCCGTTCGTCCGGCAGTGGGAGCTCAATCTGAGCGCCGACCCGACCGCGGGAGGGTCGGTCAGTCCGCTCCCGATATGGGCCAACGACAGCGCCCCGCTCACGCTGACGGCCACCCCCCTGCCAGGATACGTGTTCACCCATTGGGTGGGCTGGGGCGCGGGAGGCAGCAACTCAACCCTGGCTGTGATTACAATCTCGCCCACCGGTCCGGTGCGGGAGGTGGCTTTCTTCGCCGAGGCCCTCCCCGTCTCGTTCGTCCAATCGGGACTGCCGGCGGGTTCGAACTGGTCGGTCTCAGTTCGAGACGTGCTGCTGACTGGGACGACCCGGACCCTCGCGACCCGAGAGACCAACGGGACCTACGGCTTTTCTATCGGTCCGGTGGCCGGGTATCGTTCGAATCCCACCAACGGATCGTTCAGCGTATTGGGGTCTCCCGTCCGCGTATCGGTGACGTTCATCGCCCTCCGACCCCCGCCGGCGCAGTTCTCGGTGACCTGGACGGAAACCGGGCTCCCGAACGGGACCTCCTGGTCGATCCTCTGGGGGAATCGAACGCTCGGGTCGAATTCGACGGAGATCCTCACCTCCGAGCCGGACGGGAGCTACCCGTACGCGATCGTTCCCGTCCCCGGATTCCAGGCTCGGCCTCCGTCCGGCATCGTCCGGGTCGACGGTGACTCCAGCGCGACCGCGGTGCAGTTCGTCCCAGAACGGACCGATTTTCCCGCGGTCTGGCAGGAGACGGGGCTCTGGGCTGCCGTCGCCTGGTGGGTCGTGGTCGATGGTACTCGGGTCAACGCCACGGGGGGGTGGGCGATGGCCCAGCTCGCGAACGGCTCCCATGGGTTCCAGATCGGCGACTCGGGGGGTTTCACCCCTTCTCCCGGGTCGGGAACTCTGTTCATTCTTGGGGCGGGGACGAACGTTTCGGTCCGCTTCCTCCTCCCGACTTTCCCCGTCCGGGTCTCCGCCCTGGGGCTCCCCGGGAACGAGAGCTGGACGATCCGGATCTCCGACATCGCGCTCCTCCTCGCCTCCCCCACCATCCAGCTGATGGAGCCCAATGGGACATACACCTGGGTAGCGGGGGCTCCCGGAGGGTTCCGCCCGGTCGAGACGCACGGGAACCTCACGGTGACGGCGGGACCGGCGAACCTGACCATCCAGTTCGTCCCTGCGGACACCCTCCCACACCCCTCGGAATGGTCGCTCGCGGGCGGTGCCGCCCTGGTTGCCGGGTTGGTGGCCCTCGCCGGGTGCGCGGCCTTCCTGGCCCTCTCCCGACTTCGAGCGGCGGCCCCTCGGTCACCGCCGGCCCAGCCACCGGAGCCGGAAAAGCCGGCAGGCAGATGATGGACGCCCCAAGGGGGCCCCCGTGAGCATCGCCTCTTTCACGTCGACCGCGTCCCAGTGGGGTCTCCCCCTCGGCGGGCTACTGGTGGGGGTGGCGCTCGGTGCCCTGGTGTTCCTCACGATCGAATTGCTCCGGGGAAAACCTCGCCACTTCCGAGCGGGAAACGTTCCTGTCCGGGTCGCACACCCTCCGCCGTGGATGGAAGATGAGCCGGAAGGCCCTCCCCAGGAGGGCCGGGCCGCACCGATCCGGGTATTCTTCGCAGGGGGTGAGCGAGTCCTTTGGATGGTCGGAGCGGGGACCCACCCCTCGCTTCCCCTTCCGCGGGCGCGGCGGTTCGTCGTCGTCCTGGCCGGGGTCTTCCTCGCCATGTCGGTGCTCCTCCTCGCGACGTACCCCATCGTGTTCGGTTACTACGATGACCTCGTCGGCGCGGTCGGGACACTCCTGTACTGGCCCCTCCCGTGGCCGGGGGTGTACGCGGTGGGGACGAGCGTCGCCGTCGTCCCGGATTACGTCTTCCCAATGTATCTCTCCGGAATGGTCGCATTCTCCGTGGCGAGCGGCCTCTGGACCCGAGGAGCCGGCACCGAGGGACGCCGTCGGCTGTGGGCTGCGGCCATCCTGATGGCGTACATCGGAACGGAACTGCTGCTCGATGCACTCCTGTTCACCATCCCCGGCAAGGGATTCCGGGACCTGGGCCTCCTGGTCCGTTCGCTCAATGGGGGGCTGTTCCTCGCCCTTCTGACGCTCTGCGCGCTCCACCTGCCCCCGCCCCAGGAGCTCCCATTCAGGTTCCCGAGGGAACGCGGGGCCATCGCGGTATTCTTCGCGGTCGGAATCCTCTCGCTCGCCTCCGCGGTGCTCCTCCTCGTCGCGGTGCGGTTCTGGCTCGAGTCGGTCTCGATCGGGCTCAGCCTGACCACCTTGCTGCTCATACCTACGGTGAGCCTCGAGATCTTCGGGCTCCTCTCCCGACCGCTGTACTTCCGTGGGTTGAGGAAGCACCCCGTCCCTTCGGTCTCCGAGTACCACCCGACGGTCTCGATCCTCATCCCCGCATACAACGAATCCGGCTGGATCCGATCGACGATCCGTTCCGCGGACCTCGCCGCCTCCTCCTACCCCGGGGCGGTCCAGATCATCGTCGGGAACGATGGATCGACCGACGACACCCTCCGGCTGGCCCGGGAGGCGATCGCGGAACTCCGGTATGCCCGCGGCGTCGTCGTAGATCTACCTCACGGAGGCAAATCGAGCGCGCTCAACTCGGCGCTGGCGTTGGCGACCGGTGAGATCGTACTGCGGTTGGACGGAGACACTGAGATCTCCTCGACCTCCGGGTTCGGCCCTATGATCCCCCACTTTGCGGACCCAAAGGTCGGCGCGGTCCAGGGCGGGGTCCACCCGCGGCAGCGCGCCGGTTGGACGCGCAAGCTCCGGGCGCTGGAGATCGCGTGGAACCACTATCTCCTGCGCCCCGGGGGCATGGCCACCCGCAGCGCCGAGGTCGTCGATGGACTGTTCTCGGCCTTCCGAAGAAAGGACCTCCTCGAAGTCGGAGGTTGGGTCCCCTGGAACGGGGAAGACACGGAAATCTCGATCCGATTGCAGCGCCTGGGGTTCCAGACCCGGATCGAGGCGCGGGCGGTGGCGTTCGAAGATGTCCCCGGGGACTACGACTCGCTCCGCCGTCAGCGCGTCCGATGGGCCCGGGGGATCCTCATGGCGAACGGGCAACATTACCCGGCGCTGATCGGGCCGGTCCCGGAGTTCGCCGGACTCGGGGTGCTGATCTGGTTCCTGATGTACGTCCACTCGGGGATGCGCAGTCTGATCTATGTCTACCTCGCGGCGCTCGCGCTCATCCTCGGGGTGCCATCGCTCGCCGGCACCCTCGTGCTGCTGATGTTCGTGCTGGCGATTCGGGTACTCCCCCTGTCGTTCTTCCTGATCCGGATGGGGCGAACGGACGTACTTCCTTGGGTCCCCTTCTACCCGATCGGGAGCCTGATCAAGCAATCGTTCCGGTTCGAGGCATACGGCACCCTCGGCCCGAGCGCGGTGGCCGAGTATGCGTAGGCGAGCCCCTCGACGTAATCTGCCTCTCACGGGCGGGATGAGCGGGGCCTCTCGGAAAGGTGAGCGAGGAGAGCGGGGCTCCACGGACGAGGGCGTGCGCCCGCCGGGAACCCCGGTAGCGACCCCTGGGGCGGATCCTTGGGGTCCGGCCCGTCGACGTATCCGGCCGGGCTCCGCGCATCGTGACCGGAGGGTGTGCCGTCGAGAGTCGCCGGCCGGCCCATCGTTCGAGCTCAGGGCAATCCCCTCTGAGACGGCCCCCGGGCTCCCCCGGCGCGATTTCCTGGCTCGAATGGGAACCCACCACCGCCTCTCTGGCAACCATGATATCCTGCCCACCCGCTCGGCTCGCTCGATGGTTGGAGGTACGTTCGCACACCGACGATACCGGGCTCACCACGCGGCCGCCGTCTTGGCGGTGGCGACCATCGCACTCATCGGCCTACCACCGGCCGAGCTCGGAGGGGGCGGCGGATGGACCGGACCCAATCGACTGGTCCCCCTCAGCCTGGCACCGGGCCAGTGGTCCGCTGGGGGGCACTCCCTGCGGACCTCCCCCTTTGTTGGCTCGCATCCCGCGGGTTGGATTCACGCATTGGTGGCCAATCCCTCCAACGACTGGCCAGAGTTTCACCGAAATGCCCGGCTCACAGGAGATTCCCCCGGGAGCTCCATTTCATCCTCGAACGCGTCTCGGCTCGGGGTGGCCTGGGCCACCGACCTGTACGGCCCCGCGCTCGATTCACCGGCGGTGGCGTACGACTCAATTCTAGGCAAGACCCTCGCGTACATTGGGACGGAGAACGGCAATGTGCTGGCGGTGGACATCGCGAGCGGCCAGATCATCTGGGGCACCTGGATCGGTTCGCCGATCCGATCGACCCCCGCCGTGGGAGATGGTGCGGTGTTCGTCGGCACGGATCGCAACCCGGCGCTATTCAAGCTGAACGCGACCACCGGCGCGGTGGACTGTTCCGCGATCGCGCCCCTGCCTATCGAGGGTTCTCCCGCGCTCCTTCGCGCGTCGAACGGGACGTTGGAGGTCTTCATCGGGACGATCGACACCGGAGTCCGCAGTGGACCTCTGATGGCCATAGACGCGGCGAACTGCGCGGTCGACTGGAAGTTCTACGGGTTCGCCCAACACGCCGGAAGCTGGGACCCGGTCGCCGCCGCAGTGAATGCGACCGGAGTCCCCCTGGTCCTCTTCGGCACCTCCGACCCGGACTCGTCGGTGTACGCCCTCAACGCCCTGACCGGGGCCGAGGTTTGGCGGTTCCAGACCTACAACCCGTCACCGGGAGTCTACGACGTCGGAGCCGGGGTGACGATCTCTCCGCCCGGAGCGCGGGGATTCGCTCACGGCGTCGCCTACGTCCCGAGCAAGTACGGGATCATGTACGCGCTCGACCTGTCGAGCGGGTCGATGCTCTGGAGCACCAATTTCAACACACTGGCGGGGGTTACCGGGGGGGGTCGTTCCACCGCCGCGCTGGATGGAGCGAACCTCGTGTTCGGCTTCAGTCGCGGTATGTTCGACCTGAATGCCAGCACGGGCGCAGTCCTGTGGCAGTACAACGATTCAGCCCACGCGGAGGCGATCTCCTCGCCCGCGATCGGCGGAGCCCCAGCGCACGAAGTCGCCGCCGTGGCCGATCTCTCCGGAGGGTTCGAGGTCGTGTCGCTGGCCAACGGCTCGGAACTCTATCGCTACCACACCGGAGGCTACGTCACGGCATCCCCCGCCATCGTCGGAGGCGAAATCCTGATCGCTTCGACCGACGGCTTCCTGTACAGCTTCGCGGTCGGAGGGGGGAACGACCCGGCCCTGCCGACGACCACCGTCACTTCGCCCGGTGACGGCGCCGCGATCGGCAACCCCAACGGCAGTTTGCTCGCCACGGGGGCCGCGACGGACCGATATGGTGTATCCGGCGTCGTGGTCGCCGTCGAAAGCAGCGGCACGGGCGGACCCTGGTGGGATTCGGCGACCGGTAGCTGGGTCCCCGGACCGATCGGCAATCCGGCGACGCTGGCCCGGTCGCCCAATGGGACGTCCGCGAACTGGACGTTCTCGTTCCCGGTCCCGCGGGCGGGAGGCACCTTTCAGTTGACCGCCTACTCGGTCGCGTCGGCCGGACAGTCCGACATCCAGGGGGCCTTCTCGGGATTTTCCGTATCGTACAGCACGAAGGGCCCCCACCTCCGTGCGACCTCGACCTACGTGGCCCCGGGGGGCCTCGTGACACTGAACGGAGGAGGATTCGGCAAGTTCGAGAAAGTCACCGTCAGCCTACTGGGGACGCCCTTGGCCAGCGTGACGACGACCTCGACCGGGTACATTCCTAACCTGCGGGTGCTGATCCCATCCAGCGCCGCGTTCGGTCAGACCTCGCTGGTCGCCCTGGGACTCACTTCGGGGAGGTCGGCCACCGCGGCGATCACCGTGGCGAACAATTGGGACCAGTTCGGTTTCAACGCCTCCCATCGGAGTTTCGAGCCGAACGACCCGGCCCTCGACAACCTGATCTCGCCCGGGGCAAGGATCTGGGTCGATCTGGCTTGGCATTTCGACGCCGGGGTGGCGATCAACGCATCTCCCGTCGTCGCAAACGGGGTGGCGTATGTCGGCGAGACGGGAGGAACCCTATATGCCGTGGCGATCCACAACGGCGGCCTCCTATGGACCTGGTCGGTTCCCGGGGGGGCCCCTATCAACAGCTCGGCGGCCGTCGACCCCGGCCGGGCTCTGGTGTTCGTGGCCGCCCAGAACGGCGTGGTCTATGCCCTCTCCACGCTGACCGGCCGGCCGATCTGGAACGTCTCGGAAGGGGGGGCCCTTCGGGCCCCGGTCTTCCTGAACGGTGAACTCTATGTCACCTCATCCAGCGGCGCCGTTCGGGCGATCGTGGAAGCCAACGGTTCAACCAGCTGGAAGGTTTCCCTTGGAAGCCAAATTGGGTCGTCCGCGGCGATCGACGCATATCGGAACCGGCTCCTGGTGGGCGAAGCCAACGGCAATCTGGTCGCGTTGAACGCCACCTCGGGGGCTACCCTGTGGACCTATCACGGCGGCGGGGCGATCGTCGGCACACCGATGGTGTTCATGTCGACCGTCTACGTCGGGTCGACCGACCGCAACATCACGGCCCTCAAGGCCGGGACGGGGGCACGCCTGTGGACGTACCGAGCCGGCGGGGCGGTGAGCTCCTCCGGCGCGCTCTCTGACAGCGGAACTCCCGGAGGCTCTTCGCTCGAGCTGCTCGTGGGGTCCGCCGATGGCTATCTGTACGTGCTCGACGCGGTCAACGGTTCGCTGTTCTACAAGGTCCCGGCAGGTTCTCCCGTCGTGGGGGTATCCGCGTCGAAGGGCGTTTTCCTGCTGGAGACGGCCTCGGGATGGATCGACGGAGGCCGAACCTACTCCAACCTGACCGTCTGGAAGTACCACACATCAGCCAAGCTGGGCAACGCCCCCGTGATCGTCGACGGTACGATCTTTGTCGGGGGGCGGGACGGCTACCTCTACGCGTTCACGAGCTACGGCCAAGCCCCCGTCTGAACTGCATCACGCCGAGTGCGTTCGACCGCTTTATTCGGTCGAAGCACACGGCCGCAAACCGCCGACGCGCATCGACTCGACCAGAGGGAGCGATTCGTGGCCGCCTAACGTCCTCCGAGCGCTCGGTCTGCCCCCATGGGTGCCCTCCGGTCCCACTCGCGGCTCGCTACCCCAATGTCGGTCTCAGTGCCCTCGAGGTCGGCCGACGAGTCATCCCCGGAGCGGGCACGGGGGAACCGGTGGTCGGGTCCGACCCAATCTTCCAGCTTTCCGCGGGGGTCGCGCGCCGGACCGAGGCGAAGGCGACGCGACCTCGGAAGGTTCCGGGTGGGCATTCCCGACCCGTCGCACCTTACGAGCCGTGTACCCTTTGAACCGAATTCCCCTTCGAACCGCGGGTCCCAGAGTGAGCGCGGGCGCCTCCGGGGAAACCGAATATCCTTCCGGTCCGGAGGTCCGAGGTCGGACGTCCGACCCCGGGGCACTTCGGGACGCCTTCCCGATGGGAGATATCTCCATCCCGCGCACCCCGATGGCGGTGCACGCGACAGCCAGCGTGGACGGAATGTCCACCGCTCAATTGAGAGCCGAAGTCACGGATGCCCTCGGCAATCTGGGATTCGCCGTCGTCCAGGAGGAGCCCCCCGAGTTCTCCGCAAAGCATCCGATCGGAACGGCGGCGAAGCCCGCCTTTGGCACGATCGTCGGCGAGGCGGGACTCCGGGCGGATACGACGGCCGTCAAAGCAATCCGACGGTGGGACTATCTCATGATCGCCGTCGGCGCTTCCGGATTCGCCCTCGTGCTCCTGCTGGCGGCCGCGGGCGTGGTCACCTCCCGAGGTTTTCCATTTCCGGCCCTCGTCTTCTTCATGGTAGCCGTCTTTGGGACCGCTCACCGGCAGAGCACGTTGGCGATCTTCGAGAGCCAGATCGTGTCCGTCCAATATTGGGGAGAACGAGCCCCCGACCAAGGCCCGGACCCCGTGACGGCGGGAACGAGTCTCCATTTTCAGATCCGAATCAATGCCGGTAGCATGTCGACCGTCAATTGCGGGGGAAAGGGCAGGAGTGTGCGACAACTCCGACGCGTGAACTCCCCCGAAGCCGGATTGGCCGGAGTACCCGAGTCGATCCTGCAATCGATTGGAGCCAGCCTAGGCCGATAGTGCCGGCGACCTCCTTCGTCGGCTGGGGAGGGCGGCAGTGGGAGGTGGGGTGCCACGACGGACCAACGGGGAGGTCATCAGGTCTCAACCGTGGGTGTCGGCGGCGTCGCCTCCCGATGAACTAAACCATGGGAACATCTCGCCCTGACGGAGATGGTCCGCGATCGATGGCTTAGAGCGGTCGCGGGCCACGCCAGGTTCGATTCCGGGCGGGCCGGGTCGAGCGTAGTGGAACGACGGCCCACAACGGCCGCCTTGGTCCGCAGACCACCCCTCCCCGGCGGTTCCCGTCTTGGACCCAACCTCGCGGGGAGCGCTCGGGCCTCCCGTGTGGGCCTGCTGGCGAGCGTGACGTTGTCGATGCTTCTGGTGGGAATCCCGGCGTGGACAGGAGCGGCGCCAGGCGTGTCCTCTCCGATGCGTTCGGCGGGCTCTGAGCTAACCGCCTTCTCCACTCCAGCCTCATCGCCGGCGACCGGTCCGCTGGTGGCGCAAACCCCCGGCACGTTCTGGTCGCTCGACCTCCAAACGAACACTTCCTCGGGCGTCTGGAGCGACCCGGCCATCCGGGGATTCCTCAACGAAACCCCATTCTCGTGGTTCCGTTATGGCGAGTGGACTGAGGAGTGCAACATCACCGCGAATGTGATGTACGGGTCGAATGGGTCGTCCGTCGGGCCCTGCTCGTACAACCTGCCCGCGTTCAAGTCGTGGTGCCTCAGTGTCACCACCCGGTGCCACGTCGTCCTCCCGCTTCCCGCGGAGAATGACAACCCGGTCGAGGATGCGTACATCGCCAGCTGGATCGTCCACACGGTGGGGATCCGACCGCAATTCTGGTCCATCGGGAACGAACCGATGCTCTGGAAGCACTACGGGATACCGTGGGCCAACTGGTCGAGCCATGACCGGAGCCGACCGACCCCCCGAGAGTACGCCCAGCAGCTTCGGACCACGATCCACGACGTGCTCGCGGTCGACCCCGGGGCCCGCTTCATGGGGCTGGAAGCGGCCTGCGCGTGCGATAGACCCTGGCTGACCGAGGTGGCGCGGGTCGACGGGGGCCGGATCGCGGCCATCGGATACCATTCCTATCCGTTCGGCGCCGCCGTCAACGAGTCGCTGCCGCAGTTCTTCAGCCCCCTCCAGTCGCATCTGAACATTTCATCCACCTACTCCGACGTCCGAAACACCGTGAACGGCGCGTGCACGGGTTGCTCCAGATTGCCGATATTCCTTCATGAGTACAACGCAGGGCCGGGGAATCGTCCTTCGGGATGGGGCGGGTCCTACGCGAACGCGCTGTTCCTCGCGGCCTCCGTTACCCAGGCGCTGCTCGCGAACGTGACCCAGCTCACGATATTCAACCTCCAGAGCAACTCCTCCCAGTTCGGGTATTCGATGATCAATGCCACGGACTCGGTCGGGCCGACCGGACTGGTCTTTTCGAAGGTCCTCAGCCAGTTGGTCCGCGGGGATGTCTATGACCCTCGGCTGAACTCCTCGGTACCGGGGGTCTTCTCGGTGCTCACCCAGCACGCCGGGCGGACCACGATGCTGGTCGTCAACACCAATCTGACCTCCCCCTTCGTGCTTCAGACGGGCGCCCTGCTCCGACCTGGGAGCAATGCAACCGCCATATCGTGGAATTCCACCCTCCCCGCACCGGTTACGGGCTCCTCCGCAATCCTCGGGAACTACACCGTCCCCCCGGAGGGGTTACTTCTGCTCAACGTGTCGTCACACGCCGTTCGGGGGCCCGTCGTGCATCCGCGCCCGGACGCAGATGCTCGGGCCCTGGCGGTTCCCGGATCATGCCACCCGCAGAACGGGCCGAGCGCTGCGTACTGGTCCGTGGATTCGCGCGATCACATACCCCGCGGTCGAGCGGTGGGCCGGCGCCCTTAGGGTACCTCAGAAACAGGGCGCCACCCCCCCCTTGCCCGGATCGCTACTCGTGCGTGATGGCCAGACGGACCGCGAAGGGAATCCCCGCTCGACGCACCTCTGAGCTCGAGGCGGGGGCCGTCGCGCGTGGCCGATCCGAGGGATCTTGGCATCGTCAGCCCCGACGTGCTGGATCGGTAGGCGAATCGGAATGGGGCGACTCCGCCGAACAGCACCAGGGAACGATCCGCTGGGTCGAACCTCCGCCCGAACTCACCGGAGCTCGGCGAGGACGAGTCAGGCCGCGGCGTGCTGTTGCTCCACCCGCGGATCGTGTACCCGAACGTGAGTTCGAATTTACTGTACGGATTCTCCCCGACGAGGATGCTCGCGTTCAGGTGCGGGTCCCACGCCACCCACGAGATCATCAGCAACGGGCCTACCCCCACGAGGAGAGCCCGCATTTTCCCGAGCGGCTCCCCCACGAAGCCTTGCCCGAAGTGAGACCTCTCGATAGAAAATGAAGACATACGGTTTCTCCGCTCCCTCGGCCTTGGATGATTTCGGGTCTCCGGCGAGAAAGTGCTTCCCGACTGGGGCCGAGGGCATCCCACGTTCGAGCCGTGGGCGCGACGCCCCGCCCAACACCTCCCTCCTGTAGGGGTGGCTCCGCGCCGACCGCCCGTCTTCCCGGTCAAGGCGATACCGCGGCCCGGTCCATCTCAGGGATAGGTCGATGAATTCGCCTCCCGAACGCTACGAGCGACCCCTCGGGGGCGTGATTCAGCCGTCGGATCCGCCAGCCAATGGACGAGCCGACGAGGGTCTCGGCGGGGGTCGCGTTCCGACCCTACAGACCGTGACACTGGAAGTGGGAGGCGAGTCGACGGAGGATCGTCGGGGATTCGTACGAGGGACCAAACTGCTCCAGCGCGGTGTGAGGGGAGTTCACGGACCAGTATAGGGCGTCCTCGCAGTGAACCCCGATGGAGATCGCAGAAACCCCTTCGAATCGGGCCCGCCCGGCTTCGACGAGACGGTCCGCCGCTCTCCGGGTCACCTCGAGACCGTTCCCCCGGTCTTCAAACCCGACCGACGCGACGACCTCCTCGTAGAGGCGATGGACGCACCAGGGCGAGTCGACGCTCTCGTCGAGGGCCTGCTGTATCCGATCGGCCAGGCGATGTTGGCCTTCGGACATGGGGGTGGCCATGCCCCATTCTTGCCGGGGCGGGTGGATAAATCTGTCGATGTTCGAATGGCCAGCCCTGTGGGGTGAAACGTCCAGATAGGCGGTCCACACGGGGGGGTCCCGTCGGGCGACCGGTTCTCCGGGGGAAGGTCTGGGGGGTCGGTGGGCCTTTAACTGAGAAGCCCATGGACCTTCGGATTCCATCAGGGGATGAACTAACGAAGGCGCCTACCTCCGACCTGCGAACCCCGCGGATGGCGGAGTGGTCGGTTTCCGCGGTTCGCCCGGCGGGGGGCCCCCCGACGGCCCTTCGCCTGGAGGTGGGCCGATGGACCTGACCGACCCGGCGACCTACATCCCGATTCTTTTCCTCATCCTGATCGCCCTCCTGTTCCTCATCGCGGGACTGTTCCTCATCACGGAGAACGAGGTGGGGATCCTCACCCGCCGGATGTTCGGCACTCGAATGCCCCCTGGGCAGGTCATCGCCCGCCACGGCCAGGTCGGTGTGCAAGCCACGACGCTCATGCCCGGACTCTACTGGCGGATGCCCATCATTTGGAACATCAAGAAGGCCCCGGTCATCGAGGTCGGCGAGGCGAACACTGCGACCATCGAGTCGATCGACGGCCGACCCCTGCCGAAGGGTCGCTTGCTGGGAGACGAGGTCGAGTGCAACCAGTTCCAGGACGCAGAAAAGTTCCTGGACGGAGGTGGATTCAAGGGGCCCCAGGTGGGAATCCTCCGCCCTGGGAAATATCGGATCAACACGCTCGCCTTCACGCTCAAGATGTGGACTGCCGCCCAGATCAATGCCGGGCAGGTCGGGATCATCACGGCCCAAGACGGGCGACCCCTCCCCACGCGACTGATCGTGGCGCCGCCCCCCATGACCGCCGCTTCCCCCGAGCTCCCCCACGCCCGAAACCACAACTACTTCCAGGACGGGCCTGCGTTCCTCGACAGCGGAGGGTATCGTGGCCCCCAGCAGGATACGCTGCAGCCTGGACGTTACTACATCAATCCGCTCCTTTTCAATGTCGATATCAAGAGCGTGTTCGAGGTCCCGCCGGGGTTCGTTGCGGTCCTCCGATCGAATATCGGCGAGGAGCTCGAGCACTCTGACTCCAAGCCGACGCCCATCTCCGACCGCCCTGACTTCGACCAGACCGTACACAGCGCGATCGAGACGATCCTGACGGTCGACCGGAACCGTCGGGGGATCTGGCAAATCCCGGTCGCTCCGGGAAAGTACAACCTCAACCCCGTCGCCTTCACCGCCTATCTCGTCCCCACGAGCGCGATCATGGTCGACTGGGCGAGCTCGCAGCGGCCGAACGCCCCGGAAATGTCCCGCCCCTCGACCGCCCCAATGCAGGACACCTCCTCCTACCCGTACCTGACGGACCAGACCGCGAAGGGCGTGTCGTTCTTTCAGTTCTCCCAGCTTAAGGTGACCTCGAAGGACGGGTTCCAGCTGGAGGTCGACGTGCGGATGGTGATCCGGATCCTACCGGAGAACGCGGCGTTCATCATCGCCCGGTTCGGTTCCGTGTTCAATCTGATCCAGCAGATCGTGCATCCCCTCATCGACTCGTCATTCCGAAACAATGCCGGGGAGAAGAAAGCCCTCGAGTTTGTCCAGGGCCGCTCCCAGCTCCAGCAGGAGGCGCTTGAGAAGGCCCGCACCGAGTTCGCGAAGTACATGGTCGAGGCCCAGAACCTCCTGATCTCCTACATCGCCGTAGACGAGAGCCTCCTCGCCACCCAGACCCAGAAGGAGATCGCCATGCAGCAGCAGGCCCAGTATCAGCAACAGGCGCTCGCCGAGGAGCAACGCATCGCCGTCCAGGAGAAGACGGCCCGGGCGAACCTCCAGCCCCAAGTCGTCCAGGCGGTCCTGCAGGTCGAGATCAACGAGAACGAGGCCAAGGCTCTCGTCAAGCAAGCGGAGGGGATCCGGGACTCCACCCGGATCAAGGCCGACGGGGAGGGCGCCGCGGTCCGTACCGTCGGGCAGGCGCAGGCCGACGCGTACCTGGCGCAGGCGACCGTCATTGGCCCGGAGCGGGTCGCTCTGGTGCGGGTGATGGAGCAGGTCCGGGACGGGCAGATCCGGATCACCCCCGATACCCTGGTCGCGACCGGGGGGGACGGGAGTTCGGCGAACACGATGATCACCGCCTATCTTGCCACCCTGCTCGCGGGCAAGTCCACCGCCGCGGCGAGTTCCAAGGGGGCCCCGGCACCCTCGGCCCCGAACGCCCCTTCCGACACCCCCACACCTCCCGCTCCGAGCACTCCGAGGGCCGCGGCCAAGCCTTCCGCATGACCCCGGCCGCCTGAATCCACGCAAGAACGCCGCCATACCGCCCGAGCGTGCGCGGCTTCCGCCGGTATCTCTTGAACCCCCCCGGGGCGAACGGCAGATTCTGCGGGGGCCCGGCTGCGTCCTCTCGGCCCCACGTCCTTAAGTGAGTGGTAGCAACACGTTAAGTAACCGGACTCCGAGTCCAGACCCCTACCATGACCCTCCATTCACCCCTGATCGAACCCGACGTGGATCGGGCGGCCTCGACGGCCGCCCCTATCGGGCGGAGGAGCCTTTCGGCCCTCCGTTCCTCCTCCGCCGTGGGGCTCGGAAGTCCCATCGGGAGCCCTGTTTTGCCACGGTATCATGGGGTAGTAATACGTATAATCCACACCCCCACCACCAGCACCCCGGTTCCGGGCGAGGAGTGAAGTCGAATGTCGGTCGCGGGAGAACAGATGGAGTTCCGGGGACACCTTCGAACCCCCCGGCCGCTCGGAGGGACCGCCGTCCCGGACCTTTCCGGCAGTGTCTCGGCGTCCCTGGGGGATGATTTGGGACCCTCGGCGTCCGCCCAAATGGGCAACTTCGATTTCTCCCACGCCGGGGGCTTTCCCCTCGGCGAACTGTTTGGGTCGCGGCGGGAGACGGTCTTCCGGCACCAGTCGGAGATCGGGATCCCCACCGCCGAGGCCGTCGAACACACCCCGGGGCTCAGCATCGTGGTTCCGGCGTGGAACGAGGAGGCCCGGCTCCCCAAGACGCTCGACCGCTACCTGCCCTTCCTCGAGGCTCGAAAGCAGCCGTTCGAAGTGATCATCGTCGTCGACGGCTCGAACGACGCGACGGCCTCCGTCGCCCGCTCGTATGCGGCCCGCGGCGTACGGGTGCTCGAATTCCCCCACAAGCTGGGGAAGGGGGGCGCCGTCCTCCAAGGACTACGCGCGGCCAAGTTCGATGTCGTCGGCTACGTCGACGCCGATGGGCCGATCGTCCCCGCCGAGATCGACCGGCTCGTGGGGTCCCTCGACTACGCGGACGTCGCCGTCGGCTCCCGGTGGGCCCCGGAGAGCGTCGTGACCGAATCTCAACCTCCGTTCCGGATCCTCGCCGGACGTGCCTTCAACCTCCTCTCGCGGGTCCTCCTCGGGCTGAAGCTCAAGGACACGCAGTGCGGGGCGAAGTTCATGCGCCGCGCCATGGTCCAGAGCGTGCTCCACCAGGTGACCCTCTCCAACTGGGCGTTCGACGTGGACCTCCTCTACCACATGCGGAAGGCCGGGGCGACGATCACTGAGGTCGGCGTGACCTGGCGCCACGACTCGGCGAGCAAGCTACCGGTGATGAAGATCATCCCGGTGATGTTCCTGTCGGTCATCGGGGTCCGGCTGATGAACCTCCCGATCTCCCACCGCGTACCGCGCAAGATGGTCGATTGGTTCGTCGCGAACTACGGCACCGCCTGATCGGCCGGTCGTTTCGGCCGCTGCCGGCCCGCACCCGTCTCGGGGCGCGGGTTAGGGTTGGGTTACGGTGCCGCCATCGACCTTCCTCGACGTCGGCGAGCCAGAAGGAGAGCAGAAACGGCAAGGACGAGAACCGACGCCAACACGATCCCGGCTGTCCACCAGGCCGGTCCCGGGGGGTTCGTGTAGAAAGGCCCCTGGGGTGGGGGAGGGCATGGCGGAAGTTGCATTGAAAGCGTCACCGCGGACATTGCCGTGGTTCCTTGGCTGTCGGCAACCGTGAGGGTGACCGTTCGGTTCTGACCCCATGTCAGAGTCGTGTTGGTGTCGGGTTCGGTTGCACCCCCCGTCGGAAGGGTCCAGGTGTAGGTATAGGGCGGTGCCCCACCCGCGGGTGAGGCGTTGAGTAACACGTAGTTGGTGACGCCACCCGAGATTTCGCACGTCGCGTACTGGATGTGGAAGCTGAAGTTCGCGACGAGGGCCTCCGGGGCCCACCATTCCCAGGAGTCGTTGCGATTGACGCCCGTCCCGAAACCGTTGCCTGACTGGTACTCGTCCGACCCGCCCGCGAGTAGGATTTTGTGGGAGTCTGGGTCATAGGCCATGACGGCGTAGCTTCGGTTGCTCGGAGACGGAACGGGCCCTAGAGGCAGCCATCGGGCGTCCTGGAAGAGCCAAGTCTGGCTCGGGAGAGTGAGGTTGCCGGCTCCCGATCCCCCCCCGAATAGGAGACCCTCCTGCGACCAGGGATCATAAGCGAATGACGCCCCGGCTCGCGGTGATGGGGCCACCGAGGTATGGAGGAGGGTCCAGTTTCCCGACCGGAATACCCACGTGTCGTTTGAGGCGTATGCTCCCGAGAAGAGAACCACCTGCTGGTCCTTCGAATCGTATGTCATCGCCGCGTAATCGCGACCTGGAGGAGAGGTGGGTGGATTCAGCCGTGTCCACAACCCTGATCGGTAGGTCCAGGTGGGTGAACAGGGGCTTGCCCCGCAGCCGAGGGATCCTCCTTGGTCGGCGCCACCGAAGACCACAACGTACCCGTCCGCGGCATCGAAAGTCATCGAGGCCCCGGTCAAGGGGGGCGGCGAGTTGCTCACCGATCGGGTCAGATCGGTCCAGTTCCCCCCGGAGAACGCCCAGGTTTCGTTACAGTAGGTCCCGCACCAACCCGTGCTGGTGGTGAACAGCAGAACGTACCCGTCGGCGGCATCGTAGGCCATTATCGGGACGTCGATCTCCTTCGGGGTGGCCGTGTTCGTTTCACGCGTCCAGCCCCCCCCGCTAGCCAAGATGTACGTCGAAGACTGTCCGGTTGAGTTCTCCGCGGTGACGAGCACAAAGTAGTGGTCTCGCGCGTCGAAGACCATAGTCGATACGACCGCATCGAGGGGTCCCGTCCGGTTGGTCATGTTGGTCCAGTTGCCGGGAGCGGGGGAACTCGAGCCGGAATGCAGTTGGGGAGGATTCGTCCGATGGTTCTCGCCGGACAGGAGCCCCGGAGGCGCTCCACCACCGCCGAGCGGGGAGGAGGTGAGGAGCAGCCCCCCACAGGCGACCGCTAGTAGGAGAGATGCGATTGGCCAAGATACCTCCCGCCGCCCCATTGTTCGGACCGATGCCCGTCCCCCAGGAGAAGGTGTATCGCCCGTTCGAATGACCTTTTCGAAGGACCGATTTTACTGGCCGCCAAGCACGAATCGGGCTGGCCTATCTCAGCGTCTCCTCAACGGTAGGTGAGCCTTCTAAGAGTGGGGCAAAGGCTCAGATTCCCCCCGCCTCCGGGGGGATCGGCAATCTCCGCCCTCATGATAGGATCCGATCGGCGGGTTGCGGGCGGGGGGATTGGCTAGGGGCCCTCATGCTAGGTTCCGGAGTCTGCTGGCCCACGTCAGGCCAGCCGAGTGCGCTTATCTCTCGATGAGGATGGGGGGCATGAGGCCCGTAATGAAATCGGAAGAGCTCGCCGAACTGATGCAGACGCTCGACGATGCATGGAACGCGGGACCCGGAAGTAACCTCTGGGATACGTTTCGGAAGCGGCACACGAAGGATGTCGCGGTCTACTGGCCGGGTCAGCCTGAACCGACCCGTGGGATACACAACCACGACACGGAGGCCGTCGAGTTCTTCAAGACCTTCCCCGACAACCACCTCATCAATCGCCCGTACAAGCTCTTCTTCGCTGCGGGCAATCACACCTGTTCCGTGGCGGACTTCACCGGGACCATGAAGGGTCCGATGAAGATGGGAGGCGGCAAGGTCATTCCGCCCACCGGAAAGTCCTTCCACGTGGAGTTCTGCACCATTGCTACGTGGAACGACTCTGGCGAAATCATCGAGGAGCGACTGTTCTACGACCTCGTCGGGCTCTTGCGACAGATTGGCCTATCGTAATGCCCTGCTCCGTTCCGACCCGCCCCTGACTACTCGGTTGTCGGCGGGGTAACAGGAAAGTGCCGCTCGTCTATGCCGCCTACCTACCGAACGCTCCTTTCCTCATTTCACCGGAGTCGTTTGGTGGCGCAGGCTCGGAGACGGTCGAAGCGATTCGGGGACTTCGTTTAAGGGAGCGCTTCAATCCCGGGGGCGTTGTCGTCTCGTCTCCGCACTGGGTGACACAACCCCGGTTCCGGATCAACAGCAGCTCGCGCCCTCGACAGATATACGATTTCTCGGGCTTCCCTCCCAGCCTCACCGCGGTGAAGTATACGCCCCCCGGCGACCCGGCGCTCGCCCGAGCGCTGGTGGCGGCAGCCCGGGCCGCCCGGGTCGAAGCCGAGGGGACCGAGGAATGGGGCCTGGACCACGGCGCTTGGGCCCCCCTCATGCGACTGCTCCCCGAGGGGGACACTCCGGTGGTGGCGATCTCGATCACGCAGCAGCCTCCCGAGACCTACATCGCCTTGGGACGCGCAATCCGGCGTGCGCTCGCGTCGTGGCCGAAGTCGATCGCATTTGTCGGGACCGGTTCGATTCTCCACAACTTCGACCGGTTGGACTCGCGGCCTGATGCCCGATGGCCCGAGGGGGAGCAGATCGAGAACGAGATACTGGAGATCCTCAGCGCGAGGAACGATGAAGCGCTCGTATCGTTCGATCGGAAAAAATGGAACACGATTCAGCCGGAGGGTAATCTCGGTCCTCTGTTCACCCTTCTTGGCGTTGTGGGCCCCGATGTCCGGCCCAGGGTGATCCGGGGCAGTTCGGTAATGGGCGGATTTGGAATGTCTATCCTTGAATTCGTCCCGGCCTAGCGGGCGAGTTGGAAGACTGATTCGCAGCCTCGGGGTTGTCGGCCGCGCTGATTATTCCGTGGCATTGACGTTTCCGACGCGCGGTTGATGACCTCAACGCAATCAACGGACGGTGGGGGAGCCCGCGGGGGACAGCGAAAGGGCCGCACGATCCGGAATCGAAGCCGAGCGGGCATCCGAGGTTCTCGGTCGAACGACCTTCCCCTCATACGACACGCCCGTGGAGGGTGGGGTCAGGGGTTCCCTTTCGCGCGGGCTCGGCAAGTTCGCCCTTGAGCCGGTGCAGACCCGCGGGCGAGAACGTTGCGCGGGCGCCCCTTCGGGGGCCCGAATCCTGCAGGGGCCATGGAGTGCCGGCAGCGGCAGGGCTCGGTTTGACGCCCCTTTTGGACCAGAAACGACCGTTGCGAAAAGCAGATGGGCTCGTGGCGCGCTAGGGCAGGTGTCGATGGGAATTCAGCGGAGGGCGCCGAGGGGGTCCGCAATTCAGGCACCCGAGGAACACCGGGCTCGCCAGGTCCTGCCTGAGGCCGCCCCTTGACCTGGCCGGCGGCGCGGCCCACTTCGAAACCCACCATCCGCCCGGCCGCGCATCCGCCCCCGCGACCCACCCCGCGAACGCCGTCGCCCCCCACACAGCCCGTTCGGGCCGTCACCCCCCGGCAACGGCGGTGGAGATGGGCGGCCGCTATTGCGGCCGTCATCGTCGTCGCGGTGGTCATCATTGGCCTCAGCGGGTTCGTGTTACGCCCCACCCCGAAGTCACCTGGCCCGATGGGGCCGATCACACCCGCCCAGGTCCCGTTCCAGCACATCGTCGTGCTCATGATGGAAAATCACGCGTTCGACAACTTGTACGGAGCGTACTGCCCGACCGTGAGCGCCGCGTGCCCCTCGGCTGTGAACGGGATACCGTCAGGGACGTGCGTCCCGTACAATGCCACCGACCCCGGGGCAGGCTGCATCGCCCCCTACCCGTTTACGCGCGCCCAGCTCTCGAGCCACGATCCCCCGCATGAATGGAATTCTTCGACCGGTTCGATCAACAAGGGTGCGATGAACGGGTTCTACACGGCCGAGGGCTCCGGCACGGTTCCGTTCGGATACTACGGCGCGCAAACAATCCCCCTGTACTATGATCTCGCTCAGCAGTATGCCCTCGGTGAGAACTTCTTCTCGTCGGCCCTCTCCTACTCGCTCCCGAACCATTGGTACCTGATGGCAGGGCAAGCGCCCCCCGGCGGGGTGAACATCACTACCCTCCAGACCACCTATGAGAAGGAGTCCTACCTCGATGCTGCGAACAAGACCCGCACAGTGCAGGACCTCCTGAACTCCACCCCGTCAGTGACCTGGAAGTACTACGATTGGGCCCTCCCCCCGTACAACGTCTCGATCGGCGGCCCCCGTGGGCTCATCGAGAATTCAGCGTTCAACAACTGGGCCCCCCTCGCGGCCCGACATGAGTCGTACACACGATGGTACGTCGACCATTTCGTCACCCGGGACGCCTTCTTCAACGACACCGCGGCCGGAACGTTGCCGAACGTCTCGTGGATTATCCCAGGTGTGTTGTTCTCGGACCACCCCCCGGCGAACCTGTCGGAAGGACAGGCGTACGTGACAAGCGTCGTCAACGCGCTTGAGTCGTCGTCGGCATGGAACAGCACGGCGCTCTTCGTCTGCTGGGACGACTACGGTGGATTCTACGACCACGTCGCGCCACCGACGCTCGACGGGCTCGGACTCAGTCTACGAGTTCCACTGCTGGTGGTGAGTCCGTACACCCCTGCGGGACTGGTGGTCAACAGCATCGGATACTTCGAGTCTATCCTCCACTTCATCGAATGGAAGTTCGGGCTAGGGTGCCTCACCCCCCGGGACTGTAATGCCCCGCTCCCGCTCGACTACTTCAACTTCCAGACCGGACCGCGGGCGCCGCTCTTGTTCCCCACCGACCCGATCAACGCCACCTACCCCATGGCGGCGCAAGTGGGCAGTGCCTCGTTGGCGATTCTCCACAGCTACCGGATGGGGGATTGCTCGATCTTCTGCGTCGACCCAACTCGTTGGATTACGGGCCCGCCGGCGGCCAACTTGACCTCGACGCAGGTCGATTGACCGGGGCGGCCGATGGGGTCCCACCCCGAAGATACGGAACTAGCCCCCGGAGCTCCGATAATGAGTGCTCCGTCCGGCCCACGACCTCGATGGTAGCCCGTGCGTCTGGCAACGTCGGGCGAGGTCAAACGGACGAGAACGTCGGTCTCAGCCTGATTCTGGTTCGCGCCGGGTTAGGGCAGGCGGCGACACCAGGCGATAATGGTCTACGTGACGTGACTGGGCACGATGCGTGGTAAACGACGCTGGCGAAGGGCTCGTGGGGGCCGGCGATCGAAGAATCGGGAACCCACCCGATGGGGCGAAGCGGCCACCCGAGAGTCGGAACAGCATGTCGGAGTGAGAATGCCTCCCAATGCGCCTGCGCCCGAGGCGCAAGAGCCACAACCCCAGAAAACGGCCTTACTCCCGGGGCGTGTAGCCCAGTCTGGATAGGGCACCGGGTTCCTGACCCGGCGGTCGGGGGTTCAAATCCCCCCACTCCCGAGGGCTTTGCGGCGATCCTGCGTTGGAAGGTGGAGGGGCCTCACCTGGCGGGCCTTTGCGCGGAAGGTGGGGCTCCCGAGGGGGACCTGTGCGAACGCGCCGTCGCGCACAAACCGTGGGACTGGGGGATAGGCAACCGTTTACCGCGGGGTCCCTCCCCACCACCCGGCCAGTTTGATGCCCTCCGGTATCGGGGTGTGCCGCGAAAGAGTTAGTTCCCCGAGCCGAACTCCGATCCTGATTCCAGCCCGGGACGATAGAGGGGAGTCTCGAAGTGTGGTGCGGAAGTGTAATCCTACAGAACCCTTTGCCGTCCTGGAATGAGGATCAGGGCCGGCGAGGGCGAGGCGTTGGCTCCCCGGAGCGATCGTCCCCCCGGGGCGCCCCTCCCCGCAAAGCGAGCCCTTCGTGGCCGGGAATCGCGGTTTGGGACCCCGACGATCTGGGGCGTCCTCCCTGCCACACTCATACTCCTCAGCACTTGCCTCGGGGGCGCGGGAGCTGTCACTCCGAAAGCCCTCGTTCTCTCAAGCCCCTACAAACACACCGTTAACACGTCGAGCTACCTCGTCGGAACGCAGGGATGCGCGAAGGCTCACGCGAGAGGGGCCGTATGGAACTCGTCCTCGGGAACCCTCAGGGCGTCGAGCCGGTCCTGGACCGAGAATTGCAAGAGGGGAATCGCCGGCGCTCGGTACAGTTACGCGATTGCGATTAGCGCTACAACCGTCATCATTCCATTTAGGGTCCCGACCAATGGGAGTCATTCGATCGCACTGAGCTGGAACGTCAAGATTACGAGCGTCGATCGGCTGACCCTGACCGGCTGCCCTGCGAAGAATCTTAGCAACTGGTACCCCACCGGCGCTTACAATCGAACGTACACGGGAGGGAGTTGCAACTCGGGAACAGAACTCAACTTCATCTTGGATGCGTCAGTCGTGGACCTCACTAACCCGGCAGTTCTGAGAGCAAACACCAGCGATGCGACGGCCTACAACGACTACTATTGGGCCAACTCGACGTACTGCGACAATCTGGGTGGCAGCCTCTCCTGCTCGAACTTCACCGGCGGATCAGGAGGCAGAGGGACCTTTGAGACGAACGCCGCGGGGGTTCCCTCGTTCAATTGGACTGGGGCGACATACTTTACCATGTGGACTAACGGGACGAAGATGGTTAGTGGCGATCGCTACGGACTCATCGTTACTATTTCGACCGACGTTGATGCCTCGACTTGGTCATCAAACCTTGTCACCCCCTGGTTCGCAGTGAATGCTGCCTCCATCAACATGTCGACTCTGGGCAACGGCGCCGTGCTGAGCTCCCTCGTAATCAAGTAGCCCTCGAATGCCCCGACCCCAAGGTATCCAGAAGCCTAGGTATCTGGGAATCTCCGGACCAACGGTCTCTCAGTAAGTCTGACCCAACCGCGAGATGCTCTCCTCCGGGTGAAAGCGTCCTTTCGACTTGGGACCCCCCAGTCGGGGACAAGGTGTCGGTTCCGAGCAACCGCGTCGGCGGGCCTCTTTTAAACGCGCCGGCCTTCGCGTACCGATGGCTCACCCGTTGCGTGCGGCCGGCTGCATCGCGTTCGCCATTGGCGCGCTCTGCTTGTTGGTGGCCCCGGGCGTCGCCCTTGGGGCCGCCGGCGTCACGCCCGCGGCAACTCCCGAGAAGTGGTTCAGACTCCACCCGGCGGTTTCGCCGGCGTCCCGCCAGCTCGCCGACATGGTGTACGACCCCGTCGACAAGTATGTAGTGCTATTCGGCGGCGGCAACGGCAGCGGGCCGAACTTCAACCCTCCCGCGTACAACGACACCTGGACCTATCGCGCCGGCACCTGGACACAGCTCGCCCTCACGCTACACCCGCCCTGGGATGCGGGTTCGACGATGGTCTTCGACCGGGCGGACGGGTACGTGCTCTACTTCGACGGCAACCGATGCGGGGGGAGCTGCGGGAACACGTGGGAGTTCAAGGGCGGGAAGTGGACGAACATCACGCCCTCGCACTCGCCGCCACCTCGCCGGACGATGTGGCTCGCTTACGACGGGCGGGATGGGTACGTTGTGATGTTCGGCGGCTTCAGCGAGCAGACTCTTAGTTACCTGAATGACACCTGGAAGTTCGTCGGCGCCAACTGGACGCAGATCCCGACGACTGTGGCGCCCACCCCTCGCGCCGATGGGGCGATGGGCGGCCTGAGTTACGATCGAATAAGCCGGTACCTGGTCCTCTTTGGCGGCGACAACGGGTTCGGCGGCTCCGGTACCCTCAGCGACACGTGGGCGTTCGCGGGGGGCGCATGGACGCTTCTTCATCCGCCGGTATCGCCCATCTCCCGGGACTACCAAACGATGGGGTGGGACCCGCTTCTCCACGGCCTCGTAATGTTCGGCGGCGTCAACAACGGCGTCCCTGTACCGTCGACGTGGCTGTTCTCGTCGGGTGCCTGGACGAACATCACGCCCACCCACTCCCCCAGGACCGCATACGACCCGAGTTCGACGTACGACTGGCAGGACGGCTACTTCCTACTCTTCGGTGGGGGTAGCTGCGTCTGCGGGACGCCGCACGCCTACTCGAGTCAGACTTGGGTGCTCTCGTAGCACGGCCTGGTGCATGCGCCAAAGGCGTACCTTGCGGAACGCCCGCCTACGGCGCGTTGCAACCTCCCGTAGCAGCCCTTATCGAGATGGCGACCGACGCCGGATTGTAGACTACGACATACCAGTCCCCGTTTCCAAGGAGCACGGTGTGATTCGTTGACGTGACCGGGCCAGAGTCCCAGACATAGTGTTGGGCGGGTCCCGCGGTACTGTGGCTCGCGTTGCCGGTCGCGTTGCTGGTCCAGCCCAGCGATTCATAGTCACTCTGGCTTAGAATGTACATCGAGTACGTGGAGTTCGACTGCGCCCAGATGGAGAGCCGCGATTGCGGCACGGGGCCCCCGTAGTGGTTCGAGTTGTTGTTGAGGTCCTCCGTGACCAACGCGTACTGCCCAGACGGAACGATCGTCCCCCGACCACCCAACGCGGGTTCTGAGCCACATGCTGCGACTGGGGCCTCGGGGGAGGGGCCCGCCTGCCGGAGGTCCATCCAATAGACCAAGGCGAGGCCGGAGACAAGCACTACGAGAGCGACCGAAAGGGCACCGAGCCACAGGAACTTCATGGGTCCCGAGAAGGTCAGGGCCCTATTTACAGAGGGCTCCCCGCGCGATTCCCAAGGGCGGGCACCAACTGCAAGGGCCGTAACGAGAGCGCTTCAGGGAGGTTTTCAAACGAGTGCCTTGCGTAACCCCCTCCCTCGCAGGGACCCGGACCCTTCTGGGACGGGGGGGTTTGGTAACCCCCCTCCGAAAGTTCACGACTACGATCCAGAGGGCTACTAAGGGGGCGATAGGGCCACAAATGACTCGAGGCTTCCGCCTGAAGGATGGTCGGGACCCGCAGGGACTGGATCATCGCAGTCCTGATAGCCGCGCTCTTCTGCGCGACGGCGTCCTGGGTCGTGCTGTCCGCTCCATCTCTGAAGGAGCCCACCCCGTGCGCGACCGAGTCTCCCCAATGTATGACGCTCGATGGCAGGAACTATTTGTTCGAGTCCGAGTCTCTCTTCGGCAATCAGTCGTGGCTCAACTACAGCTTCGACGGGGTGACCTTCGGCTTCCACCTATGGTGCGGAGTGGACGGCCCGGACGTGGGAATCGTCTGCGGCAATGCCACCGAGGGGGATGGGGCCGTCTACGACTACAACTTTAGTGATGGGCCCACCCCCATGACGAACCCACCGTGGCAGACGTGGGTGGCTCCTGACTATCAGGTCGCGGTCCAGTACCGGGAGGGTGGGATGGTCCACTTGCTCGTCGCCGCTTAGGACCTCCCTCGAGGTGCGGTGCAAACGGACACGTTGAACTCACTAACGTGGCGCCCGACGAATCGGGAGGTTTCCCCCGCAAGGGGGTTGTCCCCGCACCAGATTCGGCTCCCCACTCCCTTCGTTGGTCGTGCGGAACGATAGACATTCACAACTGGCCCTGGGGGCCCCGGTCTGCAGAGCTACAGATCGAGAGCAGTGAGCACAGCCCCGTTCCCGCGGGTCCCCATATCGACGCTTGCGTGGGCGCGTGAATTTCCGGGCCCTACCCAAACCGTCGCGTCGACATAGACGATGACTTCCAGCACGAACCAGTGGCCCCGAATCAGTTTCATGGGGATGAACGAGCTCACATTCTGTCGAAGGTTCGCGGAATAATTTCCCGTCACTGAGTCAAAGTAGGTCTCGTTGTAGAGGCCCGTCCAAGTCGGAATGTAGACATTTGAGGTCGCGTCGTAGCCGAACCCCCACGCGGCTGCCTGATAGTCCGCGAAGGGGCTCCCGGAATGCGTACCGAGGTAGGTGCTGATGTTCACGGTCCATGCGACCGTCAAATTCACGGTAGCGTTCACCCAACCGCTGAAGGTAGCCTTCCATCCGGTGGAGCTCACGCGGATGTAGTCGAAGGCGCTCGCGCTGAAGTTCGCGCTAAGGTTCTGGGACGTGAGGGGACAAGCCGAAGCCCAAACCGAGGCTCCTTCACGAATCCGTCCGGTGGTTCGGTTGAACCCTGATTCCGCCAGGGTCTTCCCATGAGTGTGCGGACACCACGACGACACCGCGTAGTGAGACAACGAGGCCCCGAATCCGGTGAACGGAGCTACGAAGGTCGTCGTGGGCGTCGCCCCGGAGGCTACTGGGACAAGAATCAGCATCCCAACCACGAGGCCAGCGCCTAACCGGACGGCGAG
>JAKIWG010000035.1 GCA_022750155.1 Thermoplasmata archaeon
GGACGCGGTGCATCCACCCCCCCGGGCTTTAGTACGGGTGCGGGTCGTTGTGCGGGACCCTGGGGGAATGTGACCGCATCCTCGCCGCTTCGAGCACCGATGCTCCTCATGGCCGTCTTCGCAGTTCTGTTGATCCCCTCATTCGCCGGAACGCCTGTCTACGCCACCGGGCACGGCGGGATCGGGTCCCACTCCCCGGCTTCATCGACCTCGCACCCATTTTCGCCCGGGGCCCTTGCGCGGGCCCATCTGGCGTCGCTCCGACTTGGGGGCGTCGCCCCTCCCCTCGCCGGGCTCGGCGTCGACCCCTATGCCCACTACGCCTCCGAGCCGGCCCCGATGGGGATTACCGACTTCGGGGTCTATCCGGACGGGACCGGGTACACGTACTCGACCTCGACGTTCGTCGGGACGGCGACTTTCCACAAGTTCTCCGCCTATACTTCGGCGATCGGGGCGTACGAGTCCGGCCTGCAGCTGAACGTGGTCCTGTATTTCGACGTGGGCGGAACGACGTATGCCTATTGGATCCAGGATGTCGTGTTCCTCTCGACCACGAACGGGAACGTACAGTTCCTGGACAACATCTGGAATTTCACGGACGGCTCCGGAGGCGGGGTGTTCTCGAACTCGGTCACCGGGAACGGCAGCTGCCGATGTTCGACCGTCACGCCGGGGATCTACATTGCGGTCGCAGGTACCCAGCCCGGGAACAACGTGAACTTGACCGACCCGTACACCATCCAACTTCGGGCGTTCACGACGGTCGTGGGGGGTACCCCCCGGGTGTACTTCGACTACAACGATGGATTCGGTTGGCAAACCTACGACACCGCTGTGTTCCCGTTCGCGAAATCGGTGGCATCGGCCGCCTTCCGCGTCGACGGGACCCAGTATGTCATGGGCGGGCTCTACAGCGACGCCGAGCTGGTCTTGGGAGGCCCCGGAGGCGGCACCTCGAGCTCGATGACCGAGGGCGGGGTGAACCTCTCGCTCGAGTACGACAACGGGCACAATCTCCAGGTGGTTCCGAACACCTACAACTTCGGCAGCGACACGGCAGAGGCGATGGACCACGCGGCGACGGCCCTGGGGTCGGTGGCCAACGGGACCGGTCTTTCGGACCAGGTCTCCTACGGCAAGGGGAGCCTGTCGGAACTGTACAATTCGAGCGCGTACGCCTCCCTCACCGTCTCGGCGCCGAGCGTGCCGAACGGGACCCTCTCCGTCGGCGGGGTGCTCGTACCGTACCGCGGCGGCTCCGCCGTCCTTTCGCTCACCCCCGGGTCGTACCCGCTGGGATTGTACTCTGGAGCTACCCTCCTCGGGGCCACGAACGTGACGCTCGCCGCCGGCAGCCCGAAGGTGGTCACCCTTCCGCTGGCTCGGTTCGCGGTGACCTTCCTCGAGCAGGGCCTCCCCAAGGGGACTCCATGGCAGGTCCATCTGGGGACGTCGGTGGGATCCTCCCAAGGGTCGACGATCGTCTTGACCGAGGAGAACGGCACGTTCGGGTACTCGATCGCCCCGGTCCCGGGATACGTTACCCCGCGGCCCTCGAGCCCCGTGCATGTCAGCGGAGGTTCGCTCGAGATCGTGGTTCCTTTCTGGACGTACAATTTCACCGTGGATTTTTCCGCCTCGAACCTTCCGACCGGGACCGGATGGCAGGTCCAGATCGGCTCGGCCAGCGCCGGGGGGGTAGGGACGGATCTCGCGTTCTCTCTGCCCAACGGGACTTACAACTACTCGGTGACCACGAGCGACACGTTCGCGCCCCTGCCGGCGAGCGGTAACTTCTCGGTCGAGGCCTCCGGGGTGCTCATCCCGATCTCCTTCTCGCTGCGGCCGGCCTATCTGGTCGGGGTGGTCCGACCGATGAACGCGACGGTGGCCATCGATGGGCAGCCGGTCCCCGTGTCCGACGGCTCGTTCAACATTTCGGAACTCCCCGGAGTCTACGCATTGGAGGCTTCCCTCTCCGGATACATCCCGAAGTTCCTCAATGTCACCCTGACCCCGGGCAACGGCAGCACCGTCGAGATCCTGCTGGACAATGCCCCCAGCACCTCCAGTTCGCACTCAAGCCATCCCGGCACCAGCTCCGCGTCGGCCCTCCCTCCGTGGGTGCTCCCCGTGGCGCTGATCGGGGTGGTGGCCGCCGTCGGCCTGGCGGGATACGGATTGATTTCGCGCCGACCGAAGACCCGCTAGGGGAACGGAACGACCCCCCCGACCCTTGGGCCCCCCGACCTCGGGGAGGGAGGACCCTAGGATGCAGGGGTTTCGCCGAGGATCGATGCAGCGCCGGAAAGCGCGGCCGCGTAGGAGGCGTGGGAGGCGGCGAAGCCGGGATAGTTGGGGTCGAACGCGGTGAGCCAGTCGCTGAAGTACAGCTCGAAGACCTGGGCGTGTTCCGCGAGGCCATAGGAGAGCAGTGGGGGGAGCGCCCCGATCGGGGGGGAGCCGTCGGGCGCCGTGGGACCGAGCGTCTGCAGCTCGAGGGGGATCTTCCCGGCGTACTCGGCGAAGTATCGACACCAGCCGCCGTTGCATCCGGCCCCCCCGGTCGACGGATCCACCATGACCGCGGAGGCCTGGAGGCCCTGGGAGCCGATCCCGAACCCGTATTGGGACGCCGCGGAGGCGATGACGGCCGACACGTTGTCGTTCCGCCCGGGAAGGACGTTGTTCAGTCCGACCATCAGCTGAAGGCTCGAGTTCAGCGAGTGCTCGAAGTGGAGCATGCCGACGAGATACTGGTCCCAGCGCTCGATCGAGAACCCGCTCGAGTTGAGCCGGTCCTCGCATCCCGGCGAGCCGAGGTCGACGAGGGGGAACACCTCCCCTCCCGTTCCGAGGCCGAAGCGCAGGTAGCCGATCCCCGGCCGCCCCTCGTAGTGATGCACCGCGGCCCGTATGAACGCCTGGTACGGGAGCTCGAAGGCGCTCTGCCAGAACAGGGGAGTGTCGGCCGAGCCCGCGCACTGCAACAGCGTCACCGTCGAGAGGACGTTGGGGGGCAGATACGTCGAATTCGGTCCGTACCCGACCGACCAGAAGATCAAGTTCACGACCTTTCCGGCGGCGACCCACGGCGCCAGCTCGGCGTCGAGGTGGGTGAAGTTGTACTGCGGGGTGGCGGAGGGTCCCTGGTCGATGGAGTTCCAGTGCACCCAGAAGTCCGCCCCGCACACCGCCCGGTTCGGGAGGAGCGTGGTGGCGATGTCGGCGTAGTACGGGTCGTGCGGCGAGGTCGGGGGAGAGAGCACGTACAGTCCGTGGGCGGCGCCCGGGTCGGGGGCCTGGGGGTCGACCCCCTGGCACAGCGGGGCCGCACCTGACGTAGTTCCCCCCGAAGTGTTCGGGGTCGGTCCCGAGGCGAGCGTCGCGAGGACCACGATGACCCCCACTAGCGCTCCCAGTAGGAGCCCCCACCGGTAGCGGCTCCGTAGGAGATGGCCGGGGCGCGGAGACCAGGTCGTTCCCATGCTGCGAAGTAGAGGTCGTCAGGGGGGTTTTAGAGGTTCGTCCTCCGCTTCGGGGGGCGTCCTGGAACGAGCCGGGGGGCCTGCTTAAGTGGAGATCGGCCCCCCGCGCGGCCGCTCCGGCGGTCGGCGGACGGATCGAATACGTGAAGTCAGGTCGGCCGAGGAGCGCGCAGGGGCCGACCGCGGGCGACCCCGCGTGTCGGCTCCAGCCTAGGACGGGCGCCCGCAGGAAGACCTGGTCGCCCGACCGGGAGGCGCTCCGACCGTTGGTCGATACATGAAGGAGCCGAGGGCGTCGGCAGCGCGCCCGAGGGGAGGCGTATACACCCGCCGGCGACCGACGCACCGGGGGTGCTCCCCTCCACGGGGCGGGACCGCCCCCTACGGTAGGTCGACCCCTCCGGTGCGGTTCGATGAAGCGGTCGACCCCGCCGCGGACGAGAGTCGATGGATCGCCTCGACCGACCCCACCCCGCGGACCTCCACGACCTTTGCATGGGAGCTCCCCCCCACGACGATTCGGACGTCGGAGCTGGGAACCTGCAGGAGGCCGGCGAGAAGCTCGATGAGCTCGCGGTTCGCTTTTCCCTCACGACCGGGTGCCTCGACGGAGATGTTCCATCGAGATCGCCAGGGGTCCCACTCGACCGACCGTCGGCGGCTGGCCGGTCTGACCCAGACGGAGATCCTGGTCCACTCAGGCCCGCGGGGGTCGGAAAGGTCGACCAAGGCCGTCCGTTCTCATGCCGGACGCAACCGCACCACGAGCGCCGGGGGAATCTCCGGGAACCTGCTCACCGACATGGATCTCGCCCCGGGCACGGGTTCGTCGAATGTGGGTTCCTCGAAACCATCCACGACCAGTCCGGCCCGGAACGCGGAGTCCAGGAGTGCGTGGATGGGTCGGTCGAAGTAGAAATGCGGTTCCGGTTGTCCTGGAATGCCGACCCCATGACCGATGACGGGAGTGGCGTAGCGGGAGACCCGGACCGAACGGGTTTCCTGTAGATCGGAACCGGAGTCCGACTCTTCCAGGGTCCGAACGACTTCGGCGCCGTTGAAGCAGGGGTGGGTGACCGCGAACACGAATCGGCCGCCGGGCCGGAGGAGGCGCGGGACCTCCCGCATGAGCGGGTCGATGGTCGGCATGTCCATCAGGCCCATCAGGCAGGCGACGCCGTCAAAGGTGTGGTCACCGAAGGTGCACAGGGCGTCGTCCGACGTGGCGTCCAGCTGCCGATACTCCACTCCCTTCTCTTCCGGGGCGGTGCGGCCCCGGGCCAGGGTGATGAAGCGCTCGGCGACGTCCGTGGCGAGGACCGACACGCCCTGGCGAGCGAGTCGGCGCGCGAAGGAGCCGTTCCCGCAGGCCACCTCGAGCACCCGCTCGCCGGGTTGAAGGTGGAGGAGCCGCTCGGCCGTGGGCCATAGCAGATGGCTCTGCATCGCGTTGCCCTCCCCCACCTGGGCGTCCCACCAGCCGGCGATCGACTCCCAGCTCCGCCGGACCTGCTCCGCACTAGGAGTGGTATCGGGCGGTTCCGTCACGGGGGAGTCCTCCGGACGGGCATCCGTCCGAGGGCATGAAACGTGTGCTGGGAGCTGCCGATCGCGTGTCGCAAGGGAGATAACCCCCCAGTAGGTCCGCCCCGCGCCATGCCCGGGATTGCGACGCTGAAGGCGAACATGAATGCGACGATCGACGCGACGATTACGGCGATCTCGCCGGTCCGCGATGTCACGACCATGCGGGGACCGTCCCGAGTGGCCGACGCCACGCTCAAGGACGATACCGGATCGATCACCCTCACCCTGTGGGGCGACGATACGGCGAAGTACACGGTGGGCCAGAAGGTCCGGATCACCGACGGCTGGGTCAAGGACTACAAGGGAAAGCTCCAGCTCTCGATGGGCCGCTCCGGAAAGATCCAGGTCCAGCCGTAACGCCCGACCTTCCCGGCGCGGGGTTCCCCGCGGACGGGGTAAATAGCGGGCCTCGCGTCGGCCCGCCGATGTCGGTGCCCGATCCGGGCTTCTCGAACGGGAAGCCCGCCGGTGGGTTCGATCCGTTCCGTGGGAGCGCGAACCGGGCGACGGTCGCGCTCATCGGGCTTCGGATCGCCTACGCGTACAACTGGTTCGACATAGGACCGGCCCTGCCATCGATCGGTTCCGAGTTCGGGGTCTCCAGCGCGGGATGGGGACTGCTCATCGCCTCGTTCCTGATCGGGGCGGGCCTGCTCCAGGTCCCCGCCGGGTTCCTCGCCGGCAAGTTCGGCACCCGCTCGGTCTCCATGGCCGGGGCGGGGCTGCTGGGCATTTCGGCCCTCGGCTCCGCCCTCGCGCCGAACTTCGTCACCCTGCTGGTGGCCCGTGCCCTGGGAGGGGCGGGGGCCGGCCTGTTTTTCTCCCCGGCAATCGGTCTGGTCTCCAGCCTGCACCCGGAGGGGAAGCGGGGGATCCCGGTGGGCGTCTTCAGCTCCGCGTTCAGCGCCGGCGCGGGACTGGGCGTGTTCGCGTCGGCGCTGATCGTTCCGATGTTCGGCTGGCGGATCGCCCTCGTCGTCGGAGGAGTGCTGGTCCTCGTCTCGCTCGGGGTGGGAGAGCTGCTCGTGCCCCGTTCGGCGGGTCCGCCCCTCGTCGGCACGGGGCGCTCGAGGCGGGGTATCCCGGCGGCGCTCCGCTCCCCGGCGGTGTGGGCCATCGGCCTCGCCTTCATCGGGCTGGAGGGCGCCTCCCTCTCCGCCGGCCAGTTCTTCGTGCCGTACGCCCAGATGGTCAAGGGCTGGGCCCCCGCGCTCGCCGGAGGAGTGGGGGCGCTGTTCGTCTTTCCGAGCGTATTCGGCGGGCCGACCGGCGGTCATCTCGCCGAGCGATACACGAACCGGAGGACCCAGATGGTGGTGTTCACCGCCGTCCCCGCGCTCCTCCTCGGCCTCATCCCGTGGGTTGGATTGCCGGGGGTCGCCCTCATCGCCGTGTTCTTCTCGTTCAGCTACGGGATGGTGTACGCGATGATGTACATCCTTCCGCCGTATCTTCCCGGATTGGCCGCCAACGACACCCCCCTCGCCATCGGGCTGCTGAACGCCCTGCAGCTCCTGGGGGGCTCCTCGGTCGCGTACGCCGTGGGATGGGTCGTCGCGACCCGAGGGTACACTCCGGCGTGGGAGCTCCTCGGGTTGGTCTCGGTGGCGACGCTCGTGTTCCTCGCCCTGGTGCCCGTCACGGGACGTTTGTCGACCCGGGTCATGGAACCGATCCAGGGTTCGAGGTCGGGCGGGGTCAGCCAGAAATAGGGGCTCCGGATGAACGCCCGACATGGCGGCCCAGAAGCTACGCTTCATGTACAGCGGGATCAGAGTGCGGGACCTCGACCGATCGCTCGCCTTCTACTCGGGGCTCGGGTTCCGGGTCCACAAGCGGGGCCAGATGGAGCATGGGGGGATCTGGGTCCACCTCAAGCTCCCCGGCCAGCCCCACCGGCTCGAGCTCAACTACTACGCGCCGGGGAATCCCCACTACGAACCGGTCCGTAAGGGCACGGAGTTCGACCACTTCGGATTCCGCGTCTCCGACGTCCAGGCGTGGGCGGACCGGGCGGAAAAGGCCGGGGGCAAGATCGTCCTTCGGATCGTCGAGACGCACGAGAACCTGGCCTACGTAGAAGACCCGGACGGGGTCTGGATCGAGTTCTTCGGACCCCCCGCCCGAAAGCGCCGGAAGCCCGCCTGAAGGTCAGCCCCGCACGGGCCGCGTGGGTTCGGCCCGGGGGATCCGGAAGCTCAGGGAGGAGGTCGATGGCGGCCGAGCGCCCGGGACGTTCGGAGAGTACTTCGACTTCCACGCGTGAAGGGTCTGGAAGATCTCGACCAGGTCCCTCCCCATGGGCGTGAGGCTGTAGTCGACCTTTCGCGGGACGACGTGATGGACCCTCCGTGCGACCACGCCGAGGCGCTCGAGCTCGACCAGCCGGACCGTCAGGGTCCGGGGGTTCACCTGCAGTCCATCGCGGAGCTCGTGGAACCGCGATGGGCTGCGCTCGCCCAGACGATGAAGGATCCCGAGCACGTGCTTCTGCCCGAGCGTGGCCATGGTGGCTTCGAAGTCGCACCGAGGGGGCGGGGAGGTGGCCACACCAGTAGTATACACTGTCAACCATAAATAGTTTACATTGTGTTCTCCTTGGCATGTCCGAAGCCGCCGCCCGAGAGACCCGCTCCTCGAGCCCGAATCCCGCCTTCGCGGCGATCGCCTCCGAGGCCCAAATCGTCCGCACCGTAGCGGCCCTCGAGGCGCACGGCATCCATGTGACGGTGGTCGACTCGGCGGCCGAAGCTCGCGAAGTGGTCCTGAAAATGATCCCGCCGGGTTCCGAGGTGTTCACCTCCACTTCGCAGACCCTAGAGAGCACGGGGATCTCCGCCTCGATCAACGACTCCGGGGCGTTCAAGGCGCTCCGCCCGCTGCTTCTCGCGCTGGACCGGGCCACCCAAGGCAAAGAGTTCCGCCAGCTCGCGGCGGCGCCCGATTATGTGGTGGGGAGCGTCCACGCGGTCACCGAGACCGGTGAGGTCGTGATCGCTTCGGCCTCGGGGAGCCAGCTCGGACCGTACGCGAGCTCGGCGCAGCACGTGATCTGGGTGGTCGGAGCGCAGAAGCTCGTTCCGACACTCGACGAGGCGTTCCACCGGATCGAGGAGTACAGCCTCCCCCTCGAGGACTCTCGGGCCCGGAAGGCCTACGGCCGACCGAGCGTCGTCGGAAAGCTGCTCGTCGTGAACCGGGAATTGGTCCCCGACCGCGTCCACATGGTGCTCGTCCGAGAGAACCTCGGGTTCTAGGTCCGGGAGACGGTCATGGGAGCGGCCGGGGGAGTTCCTCCGGCGGCTGGATCGGATGAGGCGGCCCGCTCGCACGCGGCCCACACCCGGCGGGCGAGGAGTTCGTCGTAGGACGCTGGAGAAGACCGGACCGACCGTCCCCTAACGAAGTAACGGCCGCTCGTGGTCGCCAAGGCGGGGGAGGTGCAGACGTAGAACGGGGTCACCGCCCCGCGTTCCACGCTCAGTGCGAACACACTGGCGATCCGGATCCCCCACCCAAGCCCTCCCGGGTTGTTGCGCCCGAACCCTGTGCGAACGAACCCCGGGTGGACGACGTTCACGCAGATTCCCGAGCCGGCCCATCGGCGGGCAAATTCATGCGTCAGCAGCAGCAATGCGAGCTTGGAACGGCTGTACGTCTGGAACCCGGAGTACCGCCGCCGTCCCTGGAGGTCGTCGACGTCGAGCGAAGCCCCCTTGTGGGCGGAGGAGCCGACCATCACGACGCGGGCCGCACCGGCCCGCGCGAGGGCGGGTTGGAGAAGCGTGGTGAGTAGGTAGGGGGCGAGGACGTTCAGCGCGAAGGTGCGCTCGAGGCCTTCAGGCGTCTCCACCCGCTGTTCGTAGACGGCCCCGGCGTTGTTCACGAGGAGATCCAGTCTATCGGTCATGCCCATCACGCTCTGGGCCGCGTCCCGAATGCCGCCGATGCGCGACAGGTCAGCGACCACCACTTCCAGGCCGGTCCGGCCCGTTCGAGCTCGGATCATCTCCACAGTGGAACGACACCGGAGCACGTCCCGGCCGCCGACGATCACCCGATAATTGGACTCGGCGAGGCGCCGGGCCAGCACGCGGCCGATCCCGGAGGTCGCGCCGGTGACGAAGGCGACGGGCGAGCGGTCGCCGATCTCCTCCACCCCAGGATCGTGGCAGGTCGAGGCGCTTCGGGTGCACCTTCGCTACGAGATGGCTCCGCCGTCCACGAGCGGTTCCCCGTCCAGCTCGAGCCGGCCCTCCCCGACGACCGCCCAGCCGAAGAAGTCCGAGGAGTTGGCCCCTCCGAGATAGGCGTTCGCCCCCACGGAGACGAGCACCGCGCCTCGCTCGAGGTCCTCGACCTGGGGGGTGTCCTTCAGCTTGGGGTTGAGCCCGATCGATAGGATGCCGGGCCGGTCACGACCTTTTCCCGCGTCTTCGTAGGGCGTGCGGAACAACTCGCCTCCCGAGTCGAACTCGGCCCGGACCAGCCTCCCGGATTTGAACGTGAACTCGGCCCCCGTCGCCTTGCTGTGGTCGTAGTAGGATGCCCGATTCGCGAAGAGCTTGCCGTCGGCCCGCTTCTCGTCGAGCGCGACGACGACCTGGCCGGAGGGGAGGTTTCCCATCAGGCCGTACGGTCGCTTGCGGGCCTCGGCGTCCACGACGCCCCAGTTGACCCTTGGGACCCGTCCGGCGAGCCGAAGCGAGAGGTCGGTGCCGTTTGGGTGGGTCAGGTGGAGGTCGCGCCCCTCCTCCAGGCGCTTCGCCAGGCGTTGCCCTGCTTTCTTGAGATCGCCCGGGGGAACCAGGCTCGCCTCGACGATCTGCCGTCGCCATGCCTCCTCCTGGACCCCGTAGGCCTTCGCCAAGGACGGGAACGGGCGTGCGACCTCGAGACGGGCTCCCCGAACGCCGTTCTTGCGGGCGACCTTGTACCAATCCTCATTGAAGGCGAACACTTCCTCCGAGGCCGCGGGGGCGAGCTTACCGAGCCGGACTCGGTCGCCCGGTCCCCAGAGATAGAGGTACACGTCCGTGCGCTTCAGCGCGGCCCTCTCGTGCTTGGCGAGGGAGCCCAACACCTTCGTCTCCCCCCCTTCCACCGAGTCCCAGAAACCGGCCTCGTCATTGTACAGGACGAGCGGAAAGGCCCCCATGCGCCTCGCCTCTCGGGCCAGGGCGGAGGCCCAAGGGAGCGCGTGGGTCCAGGCATCGATCGTCACGCGCTCCCCGGCGCGCACCTTGAGGTTGTGGGCAAGGATGTGGCGGGCGAACAGCCGCTCCGGAGTATCCGACCTTCGAGGACGAGGCATGGCCGGCGAACGGGCGGGCATACTTATCGGAGCAGTCACGGCAGGTGGCGGGGTCCCCCCGGGAACTCCGGGAGCCCCAGCGGTGCGGTGGGCCTCGCCGACGTCCGTTCGTCTGCAGAAAGGGTCCCCGAGGGTCCGGGTCCGGCGACGGGAGAGAATCCCGCTCAGGCGGTTGCTGCCCTCGGAACCGTCGAATCCATGAAGTAGTAGAGAGCGTGTCGCACCCTCGCATGCCCGACACGAGTCACCCCGGAGGAATCGGACGCGGGAAGAGCCACACGGAAAAGGCGATCGCGGACATCGTGAAGATGAACCCGAGGCGGGTCACCGTCACGCTCACCATGCCGATTCCGGACAACGCCGACCGGCCCGTGATCACCCTCGAGTGGGACCGGGAGGACACCAACATGCCGCTCAGCGAGCTCCTCGGTCATATCGAAGCGTACGTCACCGAGTTCGGCGCGGAGTAGGGGACGCCAGGTGCCGGAGCCTTCCACCTTGGGGTGGGGGTCCCCCCCCGGCGAACCCTACCTCGCACGGATTCCCTGACCGCGGGTTGAACGACAGTGGCCTCGACGCTCTCCTCGTCCGTTCGGCCTATCCTCGAGGTGGACGCCGTCACCAAGTCGTTCGGCACCCAGGACGCGTTGAGTTCGGTCACGGCGCGGGTCCAGCCGGGAACCGTCGGATTGGTCGGGCCGAACGGTGCCGGGAAAACGACGCTGCTCCGCCTCATGCTCGGCCTTCTCCCTCCCACCTCTGGAGCGCTGCGGGTGATGGGGTTCGACTCGTGGAGCCAACCGCTCTCCGTCCGCGCCCGGGTCGGTTACATGCCCGAGCACGACTGCCTGATCCCGACGATGACCGGGATCGGGTTCGTGGCGTACATGGCCCGCGTCAGCGGGGTTCCGGCCGAGACGGCCATGAGCCGCGCCCACGACGTCCTGCAGTTCGTCGGCCTGCACGAGGAGAGATACCGCCGGATACAGGAGTACTCCGTGGGGATGCGCCAACGGGTCAAGCTCGCCCAGGCGATCGTCCACGACCCACCCCTCTGCCTCCTCGACGAGCCGACGGCGGGGCTCGACCCGAAGGGGCGACAGGAGATGCTCGACCTCCTTCGGGCGCTGGCCAAGCTGGGAAACCGTAGCCTGATCCTCGCCACCCACCTCCTTCCAGACGTCGAGGGGCTCTGTGACCAGATCATCCTGCTCCACACCGGCCGCCTGCTCGCGGCCGGACCGCTCGAGCCGCTGCTTCGCTCGCGGGCCAACGAATCCGTGGTCCGGATCCGGGGGGACCGCGCGCGATTCCTCTCGGCCCTTGCCTCGCGGGGGCTCTCGGCCCGGGCGAGCGGGGACGAGTTGCGTCTGAAGCTTCCCGTGGGCGGCGAGCGGCTGGTCTTCGAAGCCGCACGCGAGTCCGACACCCAGGTGCGATTCCTCGGAAAGTCGGTCCAGAGCGTCGAGGACCTCTTCATCGCCCTCGTCGACGCCGCCGGAGCTCGGGGGAATCCGTGAGCATCAATCCGCCGCGGTACGCCGCGGGCCCGATGGACTCCGTGGGCCGCCCCCAGCGCGCCCTCGCCATCTACCTCCAGGAGCTGAGGGTGCGAGCGGGCGCAGGGACGTGGTTCGTCCTCGCCCTGATGTTTGGCATCATCTCGTTGATCGTGGTCCTCGTCTCCTTCGAGACGCCCCCGTCGCAGCTCGCCCTCTCGATCTACTTCGCGCCGTTCGGCTCACCGGCGTTCCCGCTGCTCATCCTGATCGTCACGACCTCGGTCGGTTCCGGAGCCCTGGCCGAGGACCTCGGCAATCGGTCCATCACCCTCTATCTCAGCCGGCCGATCCATCTCTCCGACTACCTCGCCGCGAAGGGGGCCGCTGTGGGGTCGTACGTCGCGTTGGCGTCGATCGGACCGGGAGTGGTCGGGGTGATCGTCGTCGCGGCCCTGGGGGTCATACCGGGGGGCCTCGCGGTCTCAGCGATCGGGGCCTTCTTCGCCGTGGGGTTCGTCACGACCGTCTTTTTCACCGGCCTCGCGCTCGCCCTGTCGGCCCTCACCAACAAGGCGCTTTACGCCGGGGTGGGGATCTTCGGCTCCACGCTCGCGGCGGAGACCGCCGCGCGGGTGATCGGAGCCATCACGGGGAACCACGACATCGTGTACGTCGCCCCGTTCTACGACGTCCAAGCCGCCGCCTCGGGGGCCTTCCAGGCGAACACCAATCTGCTTACCAACCCGCTCGGCTCGGCCCTCCTGCTGGCGGGCGCGGGACTCCTCCTGCTGGTCGTGGTCTGGGTGAGGATGACGCGCGTCGAGGTCGTCGGGGAATGACGGGCGTCGTGGACGCCCAGGGCGTCACCAAGCGCTACGGCGAAGTGCTCGGGCTCAACGGATTCTCGGCCAGTTTTGGAGCCGGGATCACCGGTCTCATCGGGCCGAACGGCGCCGGGAAGTCCACCCTGTTCCGGCTCCTTGCCGGCCAGTTGCGGCCCGACGCGGGGAGCTTGACCGTCCTCGGCGAACCTTCCTGGAGCGAGGGGACGTTCCGACGCCGAGTGGGGTACTGCCCGGAGCAACCGTCGATGTACGACTGGATGACGGGAGAGGAGTTCGTGACCTACCTCCTGAGGGTCGACGGGTACCCGAAGTCCGAGGCGAAACGGCGGGCCGCGGAGGCGATCGAGATCGTCGGGCTTACGGAGGCGAAGGCCCGGCGCGTCCGCGTCTACAGCAAGGGAATGCGCCAGCGGATCAAGATCGCCCAGGGGATCGCCCACAAGCCCCAGCTGTTGCTCCTCGATGAGCCGTTGAACGGGGTCGACCCCGTCGGCCGCGCTCGGCTGATCGCCCTGTTCGCCGAATTGGGGTCCTCGGGCCACCACCTCATCGTCAGCTCTCACGTGCTCTACGAGGTCGAACGCCTCACCGACCAGATCGTGATGATCTCGAACGGGCGGGCCCTCGCGCAGGGGGACCTGCACCGCATCCGCGACCTGATCGACGCCCGCCCCCACACGATCGAGCTGACGACCCCCGACCCGCGGGGCCTCGCGAAGCTGCTGTCGGGATGGGAGCACGTCGTCGGGATCGAGTTCGTGGGCCCGGACCGACTCACCGTCCGGTCCCGCCTGCCCGACGCGTTCTACCGGGGCCTCCCGGAGCTCGTGGTCAGCCAAGGGGCGGAGATCACGGCGGTCCACAGCTCTGACGACAACCTCGACGCGGTGTTCCGGTACCTTTCGGAGGGCATCGGGTGAACGGCATGGACCGCGTCCTCCCCATCGCGGGGGCTTCGGTGCGAGCCTCCCTGCGCGGGGTGCGCCTCATCGGATTGGCGGCGCTCGGGTCGATCCCGACCCTCGTCGTGCTCGCGATCGTCGCAGCCCGCTCGCCGGCCTCATCGGTCCACGACGCCGCCCAGCTGCTGTTCGTGAGCCTGACGCTACCCATCGTGATGACGCTGGTCACGCTCGTCCTCGGAGTAGCCCAGTTCCGCGGGGAGATCGAGGACGACACGTTGGCGTACTTGACGAGCCGCTCCGTCCCTCGGGCGCTGGTCGCCGTCGGCAAGTATCTGGGGTGCGTCGCGGCCGGATGCGTCATCCTGCTCCCGACCGCCATGCTTCCCCTGGCGGTCGCCGATGCGGCCGGTGCCGGCCCGCCGAGTTCGGAGGCCACCATCGCCATCGCGTCCGCGGTGGTCCTCGGGGTGCTCGCGTACTCGGCGATCTTTCTACTGCTCGGCTTGCTGAGCTCGTCGGCCCTGATCCTGGGGCTCATCTTCGGATTCCTCTGGGAGGGTCTTCTCCAGCTGCTCTCCGGTACGTTGCCACGGCTCACCGTCGCGTACTACCTCCACAGCCTCGTCAGTCTCGAAACGCCAGGCGGTCCGATGAGCGGCTACACGACCGTCTTTTCGAGCGGGGAGGCAGTCGCCGTCCTTCTGGGGGTCGCGCTCGGGATGCTCCTGATGACCGCCGCGGTCTTCCGATACGCGGAAACCGCCCCTCATCGCTCCTCCGCGTGAGTCGACCGCGTGGCGTTCGGGAGCCCGTCCATTTATCGGCTGTGACCCAATGGGGGGACGCATGCACGCCGTTGCGGTCCGCGCGTTCCACGGGAACCCCGAGTTGATGGAGCTTCCGGTCCCGGTCCCGAAGCCGGGCGAAGTGCGCGTGCGGATGGAGGCGGCGGGCGTGAACCCGTTCGACTGGAAGATCGTCGATGGTCTATTCTCCCCCGGGCGGCCACACACCTTCCCCCTCGTCCTCGGGGTCGACGGGGCGGGGGTCGTGGATGCCCTCGGCGAGGGGGTCCACGGATACCGGATCGGCGACCGGATCTTCGGCCAATTCCTGCACGACCCGGTGGGGATCGGCACCTACGCCGAGAGCTCGACCTCGCCGGAGAACATCGGCGTCAGCCTCATCCCGCCGTCGCTCGACTTTGTCTCCGCCGCGGCGCTTCCCACGGCCGCGATGACCGCGTTGTTGTCGGTGGAGACCCTCGCGGCCGCGCCCGGCTCGCGCTTGCTGATGGTGGGGGCGTCTGGCGGGGTCGGCTCGTTTGCCCTCCAGCTCGCGGCCGCCCGCGGGCTCCTGGTGACTGCGACGGCGCGGCCGGATGTGGCCGAGAGCGTCCGGAAGCTGGGGGCCGCGGAGGTCGTGGACCCCTCCCAGGGGGAGATCCCGCGGCTCGTCCGCGCCCTACACCCCGACGGAGTGGACGCGCTGCTCGACGTGGCGAGTGACCGGGTCCACTTCGCGGCGAACGCCGGCTTGGTCCGTCCGGGAGGCGTCGCCGCGACCACGACATTTACCGCCGACCCGGACGCCCTTTCGCGCGCCGGGATCCGTGGGGTCAACATCGACCTCCACCCGAATCGGCCTCTGCTGGATCGCGTCGCAAACCAGGTGGTGGACGGCCACCTGCGACTCCCCTCGGTGCGCACGATACGGATGCCCCAGGCCGCCGATGCGCTCGCCGAGAGTCGGGCGGGAAAGTCACGAGGGAAGGTCGTCCTCACCCTTCGCTGAGAGATCCGTCGAGACAACCCATCCCTTGCTCGCCCCTTGGTAGCGACCGGGTCAAGGAGTTCTCAAGCCGGTGCCATTGGCCGAGTTGCCGGCCGAGCCGCCGACGGGTGGGGTCGAGAGACCAA
>JAKIWG010000036.1 GCA_022750155.1 Thermoplasmata archaeon
CTGGACGAAGGGGTCCACGCGCCGACGGTCTACTTCCCGTCGCTCGTCGACGAGTCGCTGATGATCGAGTTCCCGGAGACCGAGAGCCGCCGGGAGCTCGACGAGTTCGTCGAAGCGTTCCGGCGATCGGTGACCGATACTCCGGAACACCTCAAGGCCGCGCCCCGTTCCCTCTCGGTCGGCCGGGTCGACGAGGTGCAAGCGGCTCGACAGCTTCTCCTGTCTTGGAAGGACCTGAGGGCCGCAAACCTTGAAGCCCCGCCTCCCGTGCCACGCCCGCCATGAAAGACCGGGTCCTGCGCCTGTTCGACAACCAGTCGCCCCAGCCGGACGCGTTCGTCCTCGCCAACTCGACGGACCCGCACCTCGATGGCAGCTTCTTCTATCTGTTCGACGTCCCGAGCGGTCTGTTCGAGGGCTCGGTCGCGATCGCCCACCCGGACGGGAAGGTCGACCTGCTGAGCTCCCCGCTGGAGCAGGAAAGCGCCGAGCAGGCGGCGAAGGCCGACCCGGCGGTGGAGGTCCACGTGTGGACCAACCCGAAGGGCAAGGAGGCGACGCTCCAGAAGCTGATCCCCGCGCGCGGAAATATCGCGCTCAACTTCCGCGAGCTGACCCACGATTGGTTCGTCTCCCTCGAGAAGATGCTTCCCCACGCCCACTGGGTCGACGGGAGCGAAGCCGTCCGACGGACCCGCATGATCAAGGACGCGGCGGAGATCGAGCGATTGGAGCGCGCGGCGGCGATCGGCTCCGAAGTCGGCCGGGAGATCCCCTCACTGCTCAAGACCGGCCTGACCGAGCTCGGCCTCGCCACCGAGATCGAGCACCGGATGATGCAGCACGGCGCCTCCGGCCGCAGCTTCGGCACGATCGTGGGGTTCGACGTCAAGGGGGCGGAGCCCCACTATGCGCCCCAGGAGCGCCCGCTCAAGCCCGGCTCGTCGATCGTCTGCGATTTCGGCGCGTACTACCGTCGCTACGCGAGCGACATCACCCGCTCCTTCCGGTTCGGCCCGACCGACCCGGAGCTGAAGAAGGTCCACGAGACCGTCTTCGCGGCCCAGGAAGCGGCCCTCGCGCTCGTCCGCCCCGGCGTGAGTTCGAAGGACGTCCACCTTGCCGCCCAGAAGGTGGTCGACGATTCCCCCTGGAAGGGGCGCTTCACCCACGGGCTCGGCCACTCCATCGGCCTCGCGGTCCACGACGGCTTCAGCCTCAACCCGACCAACGACGAACCGCTCGAGGTCGGGATGGCGGTCACCATCGAGCCGGGGATCTACCTGCCCGGCAAGGGCGGGGTCCGGATCGAGGACGACATCCTCGTGACGAAGAACGGCTATCGGATGCTCACCAACGCCCCCCGCGAGTACCTCGAGGTTCGGGCGTGAAATTCGGCGTCCTCACGGGCGGTGGGGACTGCCCTGGGCTGAACGCCGCGATCCGAGCCGTCGTGTACCGGGCCACCGGCCACGGTCACACCGTCGTCGGATTCCTCGACGGTTGGAAGGGGGTGCGAGACCACCTGCTGCGCCCGCTCACCCGGGCCGACGTGCACGACATCGTCGTCCGGGGCGGGACGATCCTCGGGAGCTCGAGGACCAACCCGTTCAAGTCGGAGGAGGACGCGACCAAGGTCCTCTCGACCCTCGGCGCGGAGGGGATCGACGCGCTCGTCGCCATCGGGGGGGACGACACCCTGAGCGCGGCACGCGAGCTCGCCCGCCGGGGCGGGAAGGTCGTCGGGGTCCCGAAGACGATGGACAACGATGTCGGAGGGACCGACTGGACGTTCGGCTTCGATTCCGCCTCCACGGCCGCGGTCGAGGCGCTCGCGCGTCTGCGCGACACCGCCCACAGCCACCACCGGGCGATCATACTCGAGGTCATGGGCCGGCACGCCGGATGGGTGGCACTCGCCACCGGCCTCGGGGGGGCCGCGGACGCGACCCTCCTACCGGAGGAGCCGTTCGATGAGGAAGCCCTGATCCGTCATGTCCGTACGGCGGTCAGCCACCGTGGGTACGCGATCGTGGTCGTTTCCGAAGGGGTCGACCTGGGGCGCCCCAAGGGCGCCACGGGCGGGCAGGATGAGTTCGGCCACGAGCTCCTGAGGGAGCGGGGGGTCGGCGCGGAGGTCGGCCGGCGGATCGAGGCCGCGACCGGGATCGAGACCCGCAGCGCCCAGATCGGCCACATCCAGCGCGGGGGCCCCCCCACCCTGTTCGACCGCATCCTCGCCACGCGTCTGGGGGTCCACGCGGTCGACCTGGCCCTGGGCGGCCGATTCGGGGAGGTCGCCGTGCTCCGGGGCGAGCGCGTCGAGGGGGTCCCCCTCGAGGCCGCCCTTCGGGCCCCGAAGACGGTCCCGGCCCCCTGGATGGACCTTCTGCACGCCTTCGACGCGTAGGCTCCGATGGCGGTCCGGGCGCTCTGGTTCTCCGACGGGACCCTCCACCTCCTCGACCAACGTCGCCTCCCCCTGCGACGGACGGTGCTCCATCTTCGGAAGGTCTCGGCGGTCGCCGAGGCGATACGGAACCTGACGGTCCGCGGTGCCCCGGCGATCGGGGTCGCGGGGGCGTACGGCATGGCCCTGGCCGCACGGGAGGGTCGGCACACCCCGGCGAGCGCCTCCCGCCTGCTGGCCTCCACCCTCCCGACCGCGCACGACCTGTTCGTGGGCATCGAGACGGTCCGCTCCGCCTGGGCTGAGGGGAACGACCCCCTGGAAGCGGCGGACGCCTACCGGGCGAAGATCGTCGGGGAGTGCCTCGCGATCGGAGACGCCGGCGCCCGCCTCTTCCCGGACGGGGCCCGGGTATTGACGCATTGCAACGCGGGCGCGTTGGCGACGGTTCAGTGGGGCACGGCCCTCGCCCCGTTGCGCGTCGTCCACGCGCGGGGCCAGAAGCTGTTCGTCTGGGTCGACGAGACCCGGCCGGTCCTCCAGGGGTCGAGGCTGACGGCGTGGGAGCTGAAGGAGGAGGGGATCCCGTTCAGCGTCATCGCCGACAATGCCGCCGGACACTTCATGCACACGGGAGAGGTCGATTCAGTCATCGTCGGGGCGGACCGGATCGCGCGTAACGGGGACGTGGCGAACAAGATCGGGACGTACGAGAAGGCCGTGGTCGCGAGGGAGAACGGCATCCCGTTCTACGTGGCGGCTCCCTGGAGCACCTTCGACGCGAAGAGCCCGGACGGTTCGAAGATCCCGGTCGAGGAGCGCTCGTCCTCCGAGGTCGAGTCGTTCGGCGGGGTGCGTTCGACCCCCCCGGGGAGCTCGGCGCGCAACCCGGCGTTCGATATCACGCCCGCGAAGTACGTCACCGGATTCGTCACGCCCCGAGGAGTGCTCCGGGCCGGAAGCATCGCGCGGGCACTGGAGCGGTACGCGCGTCCGGATCCCGCCGTCGGCTGACCGCCGGAGCCGTTCACCCGATGGTGAGCGGCATGCCAAGCGCGTGCTCGATCCCGTGTAGCGCCGAACCGAGCAGGGGGGAGAGGTTGACCCCAAGATGGTTGAACACGATGACCGCGCCGAGGACCATGACGACCGATGTGAACCACGCGGTGAAGGATCCCATGTGTGTGCCCCCGAAGGGAGGACGGTTTTCTTTCGTCCTGTACATAAACCACCCGCTTCACCCGCACTCCGGCACGGACGGGTCGATCGAGGCGGGCCGCATGGGGCAGGTCCGGACTCCGGATCCTCGCCGGTGGCCGGCCCCCGAACCGCGGGCGTCCGGGCCGGCCCCGCCGGGGGCGGCCGACCGGCAAGATTCAAGAGAAGCGCCGTCTAACCGCCCCGGCGTTGCCCTGGTAGTCTAGCGGTCTAGGATCTAAGTCTGTCGAGCTTGGGACTCGGGTTCGAAGGCGAACGGCGGCCCTCCCGCCGTTCCCGAAACTCCCGACCAGGGCGCTCCGCCCGCCGGCCGCCGCTCCCGGGCCGGCAGCGACTGCGACGGCGGCTCCGTCGCAGTCGTCACGCGGCGACGTTTCGGAGCTCCTCGGCCTCCATTCCCGAGGTGAGAGTGCGGCCCTCGACCACGGCCTCGTAGACGGCGATCAACCGGGCGAGATGGATCTCCGGGGTGTATCGGCCGAGGGTCCTGCGGCGTCCTTCCGCCCCCATCGCCCTCGCACGATCCGGCCGCATGAGCAACTCTGCGATCGCCGAGGCGAGTGCCGGGGGGTCGCCGATCCGGACGAGCCGACCGGAACTTCCGTCGTCCACGATGTCCGGGATACCCCCGATATCGGTCGCCACTACCGGTCGGCCCCGGACGAGGGCCTCGAGGGCCACGAGGGGGAAGTTCTCCCACATGTTCGAGGGCGTCGCGACGACGTGAACGGACCGGAACCACTCCTCCTTGGCGGGGCCCCGAACCTGCCCCCGGAACACCACCCGGTCCTGCACGCCCAGGCGCGACGCCTGCCGTTCGAGCTCCAGTCGGAACGGACCGTCCCCTGCGATGTCGAGCCGCACGCCCGGGACCTTCCGGACCAGCTCGGGCAGGCCCGAGATGAGATCATGGACCCCTTTGTACCACTCCAGGCGTCCGAGGTACCCCACCGTCGGGGGGAGTTCGGGCCCGGCGGGCGGTGTGGCCTCGGCTTGGACCGCGGCCGGGATGTGTGCGAAGGAAGGAAGGTGCACCGCCGGCTGGTAACCGTTCGAGTGGAGATACCCCGTCAGCGATCGGCTGGGGCATAGATAGGCCCGGACCTTCGGGCGCACCCTCTGGTCGAACACCCGGGTCTGCCAGAGGTTGTACGGTCCGCCGAACCCCACGTGGCAGCCGGTGAACAGGCACCGGGTCCTCACCCCGCCCTCGCAGATCACGTTCCCCGGTCGGACGAGGGTGGAAATCGGACAGACGAGCTCGGCGTCGTGCGCGGTGAACACCACGGGAACGGTGAGCCGCTCGACGATCCGGCCGATGGTGGTGAACCCGGCATCGAAGTGGTGGAGCTGGACGATATCCGGACGGAACTCCTCGTACTCCCTCCAGAACAGGGCCCAGAGCTCGGGGAGGTCGACGAGATCGTCGCCCATCCTCAACGGGCCGGTGGTCCGTACGAGCAGGTTGCGTTCGAGGCCGGCCTCGGGGGCCGCGGGAAGCGTCGTCAGGTTGATGACGCGGTTCTCGTGACCGCGGGAGCCGAGCTCCGCGCACACCTCGCGGATGTACTCCTGGGCACCGCCCCCCGCGCCATCCCAGCTATCGATCCGCAGGATGCGCATCGCCGGAGGGTCCTCGACCCGAGACCTAGCGCCGGCCGGGGTGATAAGGAGCGCACTCGGGGCGGGGACCGGGCGGGAAGCGGGATTAAGTCACGGCGGGGCTGGGGTCCTTCCGTTGGCGACCGTCGCGGTGACCGGGGCCGCCGGTTTCATCGGTGGGGCCCTCGTCCCGTATCTCGCCGCCCGGGGCCATCGACTGATCCTCGTCGACGATCTGAGCGGCCCGATCCACGTGCTTCACCCCGAGCACCCGGTCGTGCGGGAGGACCTGCGCGAAGCGGCCACGTTGCGGACGCTCGAGCACGCCGAAGTGGTCCTGCACCTCGCGGCGGTCTCCGGAGTCATGGCCTGCGCGAACGAGCCGGAGGCGAGCCGACTCGTCAACGTCGACGCCACCCGACAGCTCGTCGCATGGTGCCGGGACCGGTCGATCCCGATGGCATTCGCGAGCAGTTTCGCCGTGGTCGGGATCCCGGAAGCGCTCCCGATCACGGAGCGGACACCCCCCCGGCCGACCCACGAGTACGCCCGTCAGAAGGCCGAGGGCGAGGCCCTCCTCGAACAGGGGACCGGTTCCGGAGGGGTGAGGATGGCGGTCCTGAGGATGAGCAATGTCTACGGCCGCTACGCGGTGGGGGAACGGGTCGTGGCGAAGGGGAACGTGCTGAACGCCTTCGCGAAGCAGGCCCACGAGGAGGGCGTCCTCCGGGTGAGCGCCCCGGGGACACAGCGGCGCGACTACATCCACCTCCTCGATGTCCTCGCCCATTGGGAGGCCGTCGCCCGGTACCTCGCGACCCCGGGCCGCGTACCGGAGCGGGTCGTGTTCAACGTCGCGAGCGGGGAAAGCGCCACCGTTCTCGACCTCGCCCAGATGGTGTCGGTCCACTGGACGAGGCTGCATCCGGGGCGCCCCCTCGAGATCCGGATCGTGCCGAACCCCCGGGGCTCGATCGAGCTGCTCCAACCCGAGTTCGAGGTGGACCGAAGCTGGACCGAGCAGGAGCTTGGGGTACGCTGTGAGCGCTCCCTGGAAGCATCGATCGACGGCCTCCTCGGGAGCCGGGCCGAGACGGTCGGATGAGCGCGCCGCGACTCCCCACGAACGCTTAACGGGCCGGCGCACATCGGAGGGCCGTGGTCGGGGCGGAGGAGAAGAAACCGGACCCGTCCTCGGCGTCGCTCTCGCACGCCGTCGCCGGGGCGTTCCGCGACGCGACCGAGCGTCACCTGTTCGAGCGGGTGCGCGAAAGCCCGCTTCCCCGCCACATCGCGATCATCATGGACGGCAACCGCCGCTTCGCCGCCGGGCACGGGCTCCTCGTCGCCGACGGCCACCGTCGGGGCAAGGACACGCTGGAGGAGCTGCTCGACTGGTGCCTCGAGATCGGGATCCGGGTCCTCACGGTCTACGCGCTCTCCACCGAGAACTTCTCGCGCCCCCCGGAGGAGCTCGACGCGCTGATGGCCCTGTTCGCCGAGAGCTTCCGCCAGGTGGCCAAGGACGAGCGGGTCCACAAGCACCGGATCCACGTGCGCGCCATCGGGAACCTGGCCGCCCTGCCGGCCGAGGTCCGGGAAGCGATCGATGAGGCCGAGGCCGCGACGAAGGACTACACCGACTACCAGTATAACGTCGCCATCGCCTACGGGGGCCGCGAGGAGATCGTCGAAGCGATCCGGCGGATCGCCGAGGACGTGCAGAAGGGGAAGGTCCGCCCGGAGGATATCGACTCCAAGATGGTGAGCGGCCATCTCTATACCGCCGACATCCCCGACCCGGACCTCGTGTTCCGTACGAGTGGGGAGGAGCGGATCTCCAACTTCCTGCTCTGGCAGGCGGCCTACGCCGAGCTGTATTTCGCCGATGTGCTCTGGCCTGGGCTTACCCGGCTCGACTTCCTTCGTGCGATCCGGGCCTACCAGAACCGGGTCCGACGCTTCGGTCAGTAGCTCCGCGGCCCCCGACCCTCGGCCGCTTCATCCCGCCGGCGATACCCCGTCGAGCTCTCGGAACAGCCGGTCGTATAGGTCCATCACCACGACCTTGCTGCGATGCCGGAGGACATCGTTGCGGCCGGCTTCTCCCATGCTGCGCCGGAGGTTCTCGGATCCGGCGAGCTCGTCCAGCCGTTGGGCGAACTCCTGCGTGGAGCCCACCGAGAACCCCGCACCGGCGCTTGCGAACTCCCCGATCGCGCCCGTCTCGAAGGCGACGAACGGCTTGCGGACCGTCATCGCCTCCTGCACCGCCCCCCCGTACCCTTCGTAGGAGCTGCCCTGGGCGTACACGTCGCAGGCCAGGAACGCGCGGACGACCTCCTCCCGCGCCACGGGAGACCCCTCCCCGAGGAAGGAGACCCGCACCCCCCGACGAGCGGCGAGCGCCCGACAATGTTCGAGATCGTACGGATGGCCTCGCCAATCCGCCCCGGTGATGAGGAGATGCCAACGCGATTTCGCGAGCGCCACCGCTTCGATGACCCGGTCCATCCGTTTGTTCGGGGCGTACCCGCCTGAGGTCAACAGCACCGACTCGCCGTCCAGCCCTCGCGCGGCGCGGAAACGCCGACCGAGCTCCTCGTCTAAGGAGAACTCGCTCACGTCGACGGTGTGCGGGATGAGCTCGATCCGGCCCTCGAAGCCGAACCGCCGGAACTGCTCGCGTTCCGCCACGGTCTGCACGACGTACGCGTCCACCGCCTTGGCCATCCTCGGAAAGTATCGTTGCGCGTAGAGCCGGTTGACGAGATTGGGATTCATGTGGAGCTGGTAGAAGTTCTGTCCCGTCAGGACCTTCGGATACTGCAGTCGCCGGGCCACGGGGAGGAACAGGTCGCTATTCCAGATCCGGTTGCCAAACACGTGGAGGACGTCGGTCGGTTCGTCGAGCACCCTCCAGTAGCCGACCGGAAGGCGGACCGGTCCCCCGATGTAGTCGAGTCGCCGGACGCGATACGCGTCGGCGGGACCGGAACCGGGGGGCTCCCTGGGGACGAGGAACCGCTCCTCGTACTCCGTGGTCCCGGTGCGTAGGGTGACCACCTCCACGTCGTGCCCTTTGGTGGCCATCGCGGTGGCCATCATTTCGGCCATCAGCTCCGTGCCACCCACCTCGGGTCGATACTTGTGGACGGTGATTCGGATCCTCACGGGATGGACCCCGGCGACGCCGTTCCCGCTCGGTCCGTCCCCATTCGGGGCCGGGGCGAAGGCCGGACGGACCGAGCGCGCGCGCCCCGGGCTCGGGCCGCGAGCCGGAGGAAGCTCGCTGGGCCGGTGCGCTCCGGTGGGGTCCGGCTCATCAACCGGGAACTCAGCGGGCGTGGGGGTTTGAATGTTTCTCGGTCGGGGGGCGGAACCCCCGCGGACCGTGGGTCCCCCGCGCCCCAGCGAGCGGACGGCCCAAGTCCGGTTTTCGCAGGCTCGCCTCGATGGGGCCGTACCGACTGCGCTCGTCACGGCAAACGATTTGTAGCTTGGGCCGGGTCGGCCGCCTGCCCGACGCGGCGGACGGGAGAGGAATCGATGGCGCGCGTCCTGATCACGGGCGGAACCGGGTTTCTCGGCTCCTACCTCTCGCGGTTCCTGACCGAGCGGGGCGACCATGTCACGCGGACGTACTTCGTCGACCCAGACCCGTTCCTTCGGGAGGTGGCGCGGACCGGGGAGACGGTCCATCTCGATGTCCGGGACCCGAAGGAGGTCGCCTCGGTCCTCGAAAGGGCCCGTCCCGATACGATCTACCATTTCGGGGGTCAGCCCTACGTCCGCCCCTCGTGGGAGGACCCCACCGGTACGTTCCGAACGAACGTCGAAGGCACGATCCACATCCTGGAATGGCTCCGGCTGAACGCTCCGAAGACCAAGCTCGCGTTTGCCGGGAGCAGCGCGGCGTACGGGATCGCAGTGCACCAGCCGATCCCCGAGGACGAGCCGCTGCTCCCCTCGAGCCCGTACGGGTCGAGCAAGGCCGCAGCCGACGTCATCTGCTACCAGTACTGCGTGAGCTATTCGATCCCGATCTTCCGGTTCCGGATCTTCGCGACGACGGGGCCGGGTAAGTCCGGTGACGCCCCCAACGATTTCGCCACCCAGGTCGCGCAGCTGGAGCGCTCGCCCCCTCCCCGGGTCCTGAAAGTGGGGTCGCTGGAAACGCGCCGGGACTTCAGCGACGTGCGGGACACCGTACGCGCGATGTGGACGATCGTCGAGCGGGGGACGCCGGGTGAGGCGTACAACATCGGCTCGGGCGTGACCCGAAGCATGCGCGCCATCGTGGAGGGTTTGCAACGGCTCGCCAAAGAACCGATCGAGGTCCGCGAGGACGAGGCCAGGCTGCGGCGGGTCGATGAGCCGGTGATCCACGCCGACAATCGCCGGCTGAAGTCCCTCGGCTGGGCTCCCGAGGTCCCCTGGGAGCGGACCCTGGAAGACCTTCTCGACCACTGGCGTTCCCATCCGCCGGCCGCCGCGCCCGCCCCGAAGTAACGGGAGCGAGCGCCCCTCCGCTGAATCGCCGGCGACCAGGACGGCCGAGTTACCCGGATTCGTCCGGGGGGTCGTAGAACGACGGCCCCCCTTCGGAGACCGGGTCGACTGCCGGGCCGGGAGCCGGGGCCGCGGATTCCATTTCCCGAGGGGGAGGCCCGCGCGAACGCATCCGCCAGATGACCAGGGCTGCGGCCACCGCCACGATGACCCCGGCAGCCACAGCCGCGATCACGGTGAGTCCCGGACCCCCGGAAGAACCGCTGGCGTTGCTCGACGGCGGCGTTTGGATGGGGGCGGTCGTGGGCTCCTTCAGGATGAGGGTCGCGCTGTCGTTGACCCGCTCGCCCAACGCGTCGGTCACCCTCACCCACACGGGGTACGATCCCGGAATCGTCGAGTTGCACGGCCCCCGGGTCGCGTTGCCGATCGCGCAGCCCGCCGGAAGGCCGCCCCAGGTGAAGGTGTACGGTGTGAGCCCTTGCGATGCCGACGCGATCAACGCCACGGCGACGCCCGCGAACGAGACGTTGGGCTCCAGGACGAGGCTGGCGAGCAGCGGGTCGACGGTGCGGAAGGAGACTCCCGCCCGCGCGGATTCTCCGAGTGCGTCGGTCACCGTGACCAGGACCGAGTAGCTCCCGGCCTGGTGGTAGAGATGGGAGACCGAACCGTTCCCGTGGGCCGTTCCACCGTCCCCGAACACCCAGAGGCCGTCGAGCGCCCCAAACCCTCCAGAGGAGGTGACCGAGAAGTTCGCGGTGATCGGCGCGACGCCGATCGTGGCGTTCACCATCACGGCGATGGCGAGCGGGGTGACGACGTACACCAGAACCGAACTGTTTGCTTCGAATCCGAATTGGTCCTTCGTCTGCAACCTCACGGGGTAGGTCCCGGCCTGCGTGAAGGTGTGCGAGGGGGTGGAATCGGTCGCGTCCGGACTCCCGTCGGAAAAGTTCCACACGTAGGAGTAGGAGCCCCCGCCACCCAGCACCGAGCTGCTGAAGTAGGCGGTGAACGGGACGACGCCCGCCGCCTGGGTCACCTTCGCGGAGGCGGTCAGTGGCAAGAGGGAGTCCACCGTGTAGTTCACGGACACGCGACCTCGCGCCGAATCGAGCGCGGAAAACGAGACGAGGTACGACCCGGGGAAGCGGTAGGTATGGTTGGCCGACAGCGAATGGGCGACCGATCCGCCGAAACCGGTGAAGTTCCACGTCGGGCTCGCCGGAGGGTCGCCCCCGCTCACCGTGGCGTTCGCGAGCACGGTGAACGGGGCGATCGCGACGAGCGGGCTTAGCGAGGTGACGACCCCGAGGGACGGATAGACCCGGAAGGTAGCGTTGAAGAACCTAGCCCAGCCGTTCGCGTCGCGCACGCTGAACGCCACCGAATAGTTCGCGACGATCGCCGTCAGGAAGGTCCCCGAAGCCGCCGTCGACCGAGCCCCGTTGGAAAAGTTCCACAGGTAGGTCAGAGGTAGGACTCCGCCGGTGGCGTTGGCCCGGTACTGGATGGTGGCCGGCGAGTCGGCGATGGTCGGGGTCACCGCGGGGGCCGCGGCGAGAGGGGTCACGACGCGAACCACGATCTTCCCGAGCCAGACGGTGCCGTTCCCGTCCGTCACGTTGGCCACGACATTGTACAGGGCGGCGACCGCATAGGAATGCGATACGTTGGCACCGGCATCGGTCGCCACCGCCCCGTCCCCGAAGCTCCAGTTCCAGAGGAGCGGTCCGGTCAGCGCGACCGGCGTTCCGTTCAGGACGACCGTCTGCCCGGCCTCAGCGACCGATGGGGTATTCTTCACCTGCACGCCTTCTCCGCCCCGGCCGTCGAAGCGCCACGTGTCGTTCAGTCGGGCGGGGGTGATGGGGTTCCCGTTCCCTCCGAACATCACGAGACCCGGTTCCAGGGGGTCGTACGCCACGCTCGCGCAGCAGCGTGCGGAGGGGGTGGTCACCAGTCCCGGGGTCAGGTTTGACCATCGACCGCCCTGGTACGCCCAGGTCTGGTTCAGCGGGCTGGTGCACGGAGCGGGCGGGTAGCCCCCGAAGAGGATCACGGAGTGGTTCAGCGGGTCATACGACATCGCCGTGCTGCCGCTGGGCGTGGGCGGGTAGGTGGGGCTGAGTCCGGTTCGGTTCGTCCACGATCCGCCGGTGTAACTCCATGTCACGCTGATCGTGCCGCAGCTACCGATCGAGCCCCCCCCGAACACCAGGAAGTAGCCGTCGGTCGCATCCCAGGTCCCCGCGCCGTAGGGCACGGCGGGAGGTGAGCCTCCCACGGAACCTGTGACGTTGGTCCACCCCGACAAGGTCAGTTTCCAGGAGTCGTTGTACGAGACCCAACCAGCTCCGTTGTAGAAGCTCCCCCCGAGTCCGAACAGGTAGCGATCATGGACGTCGTATGCCATGGCCATGACCATCCTGGGACCGGGGCCGACGCTTCGGGTGATGTCCCACCAGCCCGTCGCGTTGAACAACCAGGTGAAGTTGTAGAACTGGAGCGAATCCCGGCCCCCGAAGAGGACGATCCCCTTCAGGTCCGGATCGTACGCCATCGAGTCCCCCCAGACCGCCGGGGGCGAACGCGTGAGCGAAGCGCTGATGTTGGTCCAGTTCCCGTTCGCGAATACCCAAGTGTCGCCATAGGGGTACGCACTGGAATTGTAGCCCCCGAACAGGACGACCTCCCCGAGCAATGGGTCGTAGGCCATCGCCGCACTGCTGCGCTGCCCGGGGGAGGCGTTGGAACCGCTGCCAAGCTGCCGCCACGGACCATACGACGGCAGGGGACCTGGCGGGGTGCTCGCCCACGCCATCGCCGCACAGGGAACCGCACCCGCTCCGGACCCGCATCGCCCGTTGGATCCGTTAGTGGCACCGAGCGAAGGATGGGCCCCGGTTCGGGAGACGGAGGGAGGCCCGAGGGGCACGGCGAGGACGAGCAGCAGGATCGCCCCGGAGAGCCAGACGGCGCGGAGGAAGGAGAAACGCATGTTGCGGGGGTGGGGTACGCACCCTAGTCGGGTATTTACTCACCCGGTCCCGGAGTGTTCAGGCCGGTGAGCGGTAACTCCAACCGGGCCGGGCAGTGGCGGTTACTTTCTCGGCCCTACTCCTCCAACGCCCCGATGTTCCTCGGGACCGATTCACGCCGACTGGAACACGAACTCTATCCACCGGGCCTCCCCAGCTAACTCGAGAGCCCGATGCCGGAAGCGATCAACTTCGACCTGGGAATCCTCATTCTCGCCCTGGCCCTTTCGATGGGTGGTTGGGCCGCCTTCCTAACGGCACGTTTTTCCCGAGGCGGTGCGGTCGTGGAGAGCATGATGCAGCGGAGTTTCCTCCCTGAGAAACAACGCGCGTACCTCGCGGTCCTCTCCGTCGAGGGGAGCATGTTGTTGAACTCTGGGATCGTGTGGGGCCTCGGGTCGGCGGGGATCCTACCGGCTTGGCTGGTCACGTGGCTCGTGGCGGCCTTCCTAGGGGTCGGAATGGTCTGCGTCGGAGAGATCACGTGGCTCGGACTACGTCCCTCCCGCCTGACCGCCCACGAGCGGGTCGCCCTCCGGAATCGAGCCTTGTACAGTCTCGTCCTCGTCCCGATGGCGAGCGACATGCCAGAACCCTAGGCGCGCGACCTCTCCGGCAGCACAGCGGTCAAGTGAGCGGCTCCCGGCCGCCCACTGCACGCGGGCCCCATCGAGCGGTTGGCCACCGAGCCTTCCGCGGCTCGGCGGAAAGAGCTCAGAATCCAACACCTGAGTCGACATATCTCTCCCCTCGGTGCGGGGATAGATGGGAGCGGAGGTCGATCGCCGTTCCCTGCCTCGAATCTCCTGGGAACAGGTGGCGGGGTTCCGACTTCGGCGTCATCACCTCTCCGAGCGAGCCCCCGCCGCCTCGCTGTCGGCGGTCGCCCACGACATGGGCGGCGCGCAGGCGCAGCTGCTTCCCGCGGCGATCGCGTCGCTCGGCGCCCGAGTGAGAGATGTGCGGGCCGAGGACGTCGAGCGTGCCCTATGGCAGCAACGGGTCCTGGCAAGGGCGTGGTCGATGCGACGGACGATCTACCTGTTGCCCTCGTCGGGGTTGGCAGTGTACGTTCGGGGCAGCGCGAAGCGCGCCGAAAAGGAGGTCCGCTGGATGAGGAACCGGGGGGTCTCCGAGGCGGCGGTCGAGGGGCTCATCGAAGAGGTACTCCGTACCCTGTCGGAACCGCTCACCGGTTCGGAACTCGCGGAGCGGGTCGGGAAGTCGCTCGGGTTGCCGGTTCGGCAGAGACGGGGAGGCGGATGGGGGGGCCGCCGACGGATCGCCTGCGTCCAGGTCGGCGATATCGCCTGCCCCTCGGGATACCTGCTGCATCTCGCGGGGGCCCGTGGAGTGCTGTGCTCAGGGCCGAACCGGGGGAGCGAGTCCACCTACGTACGGGCGGACGCGTGGCTACCCCGATGGCGGGACTGTCGGAAGCACGTGCGGAGAGGGAGCTCCTGATCGCCTACCTTCGGGCGTTCGGGCCGGCCACGGCCTCCGATTTCGCGTGGTGGACCGGCGTGCGGCTCACCGATGCGCGGGCGATTTGGGCGCTCGTGGAGAGGGAGCTCATCGCGGTCGACGTCGAGGGGTGGACCGGCTGGATCCTCCGACGGGACCTGACGGAGTTCAACCGCGGGGAGGGGGACCGGGGTTCCGTCCGCCTCCTACCATACTTCGATTCGTTCCTCTTGGGCCATTCGGTTCGCGATCACCTCGTGCCGGCCGGTCGACACGGCGTGATATACCGACCCCAGGGGTGGATCTATCCGGCCGTTCTGGTGGACGGACGGATCGCAGGGATCTGGAGCCATGAGGTCCACGAGGCCCGCGTGCGCCTACGAATCGAAACGTTCTCGCGAGTAGCCCGGCCCATCGCGCAGGCCATCGAGCTCGAGGGGAGGGAGCTCGGCCGATTCCTTGGCGGTCGCGCCGTGGAGGTCCAATTCGAACGCACCGGGCCGCTCCTTCGAAACGCCTAAGCGCCGGCGCGGGAGCAACGGCGCACATCACCCGACCGCGGGCCGTCGGACCCCGCGGGCGGGGGGTCCGACTCCGAGATCGGACCGCGCGCCCACCGGGATCGGTCCCCTCTGGGCAAAACCCGAGGGCGACCCGC
>JAKIWG010000049.1 GCA_022750155.1 Thermoplasmata archaeon
CGTGGAAGCTCGGGATCAAGTCGGTCGCCCTCTACCGCGACGGCTGCAAGGCCTCCCAACCCTACGAGACCGGGAAGGGACGGGCGCCGGCCACCGGACCGCGCGGCCCCGTCCGCGAGCGTCTCCCCGACGAGCGGAAGGCGATCACCCACCACTTCTCCGTCGGTGGCCACGACGGGTACGTGACGGTCGGGCTCTACCCGGACGGTCGTCCGGGCGAAGTGTTCTTCCGGGTCACGAAGGAAGGCTCCACCGTCAACGGACTGATGGATTCGCTCGGGATCTCGATGTCGATGGCGCTCCAGCACGGAGTGCCGCTGAAGGACCTCGTCCGGAAGCTCGCCCACCTCCGGTTCGAACCGGCGGGCGCGACGAACAACCCGAAGGTCCGGTTCGCGAAATCGATCCCCGACTACGTCGCCCGCTGGCTCGCCATCGAGTTCCTGACCGAGGACGAGCGGCGCGCCATCGGCCTCGAAGCCCCCGTGGAAGGGAACGGCCATGGCGGCTCTTCCGCGACGCCGGCGGCCAAATCGCAGACGTTCGCCGGGAAGTCGCTCGATGCGTTCGACCCGAGCACTCCCCGGGGAGTGAGCGAGGACGCTCCGTCCTGCCACATCTGCGGCGGGATCATGGTCCGCTCCGGCACCTGCTACGCCTGCACGATGTGCGGCGCCACGAGCGGCTGCTCGTAGGCGCCGGATGGGTCGCGCGCCCCGACCGTCGTCGCGTCCGCGGACCCCGGGCCGCCTGGCCCTCCCGGCGCCGACGGCGCTCGACGATTACGGGGTCATCGGCAATCTTCGGACCGCGGCCCTCGTCCACCGTGCCGGCTCGATCGACTGGGCGTGCCTCCCGAAGTTCGCCTCCCCGAGCGTCTTCGCTCGGATCCTCGACCCCACGCGGGGCGGCACGTTCCTGGTCCGCCCCGTCGGGGCTCGACCGGGCGTCCAACGGTACCGGCCGTCGACGAACATTCTCGAGACGCAGTTCGAGGTCGGCCGCGCGACGGTCACGCTCGTCGATTTCATGCCGATCTCCGAAGGGTTGAGCGACGAGGAGGCCGCGCGGATCGTCCGGATTGTGGAAACCACGGGAGGGCCGGCCGACATCGAGGTCTGGTTCGAGCCGCGGTTCGAGTACGGCGCGAGGGTGGCCCGCCTCGAGGTGACCCCGAGCGGTCTCCTCGCCGCCTCGGGCGAGACAGCGCTCGCGCTCCGGGGGTCGGTCCCGTTCGAGGTCGAGGGGGGCCACGCGGCCGCCGTCGTCTGGGTCCCCCAGGACGCCTCCGTGACGTTCGACCTCTCGTGGGGCGCCGCTCCCCGTCGCGGGTCGCGGGTCCGGAGCCTCCTCGAGGAGACGGAGCGGTACTGGAGGGGCTGGGTCCACGGCCCGAAGGCGCCGCTCCATCGGCTCGCGGCCCGCTGGCACGATGCCGTCGAGCGGTCGGAGCTCGTCCTCAAGCTGCTCTCCCACGTCCAAACCGGCGCCTTCGTCGCCGCGCCGACGACCTCGCTCCCCGAGTGGCCGGGCGGCCGGAGGAACTGGGACTACCGGTACGTCTGGATCCGGGACGCCGCGTTCTCCGCGCAGGCGATGCTCCTGCTCGGCCACGTAGCCGAAGCCCGCTCCTTCCTCGGCTGGGTCGTCGACCGGCTCGCCCCGGTTCGACGGGGCCACCGGGCCGACCTCCATGTGATGTACGGCGCGCACGGGGAATCCGACCTCACCGAACGATCGATCCGGGGCCTCTCGGGGTTCCTCCACTCCCGGCCGGTCCGGGTCGGCAACGGCGCCTTCGACCAGTTCCAGCTCGACATCTACGGAGAGCTCCTCGATGCCGCGCACCTCCTGTCGACCATCGACCCGGGAAGCCTCCCACGCCCGACGGTCCGCGCCCTCCTCGAGCTCGCCGAGGAGGTCGCCGAACTCTGGACAGCGCCGGATCAGGGGATCTGGGAAGTCCGGGGACCCCCGCGGCATTTCGTCCACTCGAAGGTGATGGCGTGGGTCGCGATCGACCGGGCAATCCTCCTCGCCGGCCAGTACGGCGGGGACCGGCGGGTCGCCCGCTGGCGGTCCACCGCCGAAACGATCCGACACGCGGTCCTCACCCGGGGATGGGACGCGGAACGGGGGGCCTTCGTCCGCTCGTTTGGGGATACCGCCCTCGACGCGGCGAATCTCCGGATCCCGTTGGTCGGGTTCCTGCCGTTCGACGACCCGCGGGTCCTCGCCACGGTCCGGAAGACCGAGCAGGAGCTCGCCGAGGGGCCGTTCGTGTGGCGTTACCTCCGGCACGACGGCGTCGGCGGCAAGGAGGGGGCGTTCCTCCCCTGTGGATTCTGGCTCGTCGAGTGCCTGGCGCGGGGGGGACACCTCCGCCGGGCCCGCGCCTCGTTCGAGGCGTTGCTCGGGGTCGCGAGCCCTCTGGGGCTGTTCGGCGAGGAATGGGACCCTCGCACGGCCCGGGCGCTCGGCAACTACCCCCAGGCGTTCACCCACGTCGGTGTCCTTCGCGCGGCGCTGGCGCTCGGCCTGGCCGACTCCGGGGCCCGCGAGTCGGACGATATCGAGCGGGTCGCCCGAGCGGTGCCGGCCGCCGACGCGCCGTCGTTGGACCCCCGGTCGGAACGGTTTTCGGGGCGCCCGGCCTCCCCGATTTCGCCCCGGCCCGAGCGCCCCGCCCCGCGCCCAAGAAACCGGTCGCGCCAAGGCCTGAGGAACGGGCTCCGGGAGGGACACCGATGGGAATCCGGCTCTGCGTGAACACCCAGACTCCGCCCCTTCGGCCGGTCGGGGACGCCGAGGCCCTCGCACGACCGGTGTGGCGGTTGCATCGGGAGTACGAGCCGAACCTGGGGGGCGTCGTCCCGATGATGCGGGCCCTCATCCACTCCGGCCGGACCGCCGGTCTCTCGGGGGAGACGTCGTGGGTCGCCCTCGGAGGCGCGGGGATCCCGCCGACGGTGCCCACGAACGATGGGTACACCCTCAGCACGTTCGACCTTCCGGAGGGGACGCGGCGCAGCTACGGACGGTTCAAGGAGGCGA
>JAKIWG010000013.1 GCA_022750155.1 Thermoplasmata archaeon
GTTCCAGTGGAACGCCAGTCCCTAGGTGGCGCCTAGGGGCCGTGCACGATTCCACAGAGCAAGCTACATACGGCGGGAACCAGTGACAATCGCCCGGGGTTCCCTCCATGAAGCGGCTCCCAGCCTCCCCACCATCTCCGTCGCCGGCCGGCGGCCGATGAACGCTTCGGCCGAGACCCTGCGGGCGCTCTGGGTGGCGATCGGCGTCACGGTCGTGACCCTCGCGACGCTGTTCATCCTGGTCGGGATCACGGGGATATCTGCCCTGAAGACCGAGCCGCTCACGGCCGAGGTCCTCGCGATCGACATCATCCTGGCCTTCGTCCTGGGGGGGGTCGTCCTGTGGGGTCTCGCTCCCGCCCGCTCGGGGACGCCCCGACCGGACGCCGAGGAGGCCGGGGAAGCGGCATCGGTGCCGGTGTCGGAGACCGAAGGGGGGACCGGCGATCTCGGTGGATGGACCGACCTCCGCATCCCCTCCTCCCCCGACCCCTCGCCGGAGGTCGCGCGCCCTCCGATGGTCCCGACGGGTCGCGGGGTCCCGGGGGTGGCGGCCTCTTCGATCCTGGGGACCTACGAGGAACGCCGATGGACGGAGGACCCGGGGCCGTCGGCGCCTCCCTGGTCCGAGGACCCGGAGCTGATGCGCGCCTCGTTGTCGTTCTCCCCGGGGCTGCACCCCGAGCTTCGCGCGGACCGGTTCCGGCCGCAGGGCGCACCGCCGCCGATCCCGTCCCTCACGCCGGGGATTCCCCTCGGCCAACCGAGGTCGCACTCGACGGGTTCGCTGAGCCGGTCTGGTGGCCGGGCCACCCCCGGCCTTCCCTCCCCCCTCGACCGGGTCCCTGCACCGCCGAGCTCGACGTCGCCCTCTCTCGCCGGACGCCGGAGCTGTGTGAGCTGCGGAACCGGCCTGACGGGGGCGACCACCGACCCGCTGTGCGTGGGGTGCGGTCGCCCGCTCTGCTCGAGTTGTTACTGGAGGAACGCGTCGGGGACCTCGGCCCACCGGTGTCCGACGTGCCTTACGGCGGTGAATCAGACTTCCGGGGAGAGCCGCTCCGGGGGCCGCTCCGCGCCGCGTGGGACGTTCGAGAGCTCGATGACGGGCCCCGGACGCTGAGTCCGCCGCGCCCCCCGCAGTTCAGGATCCCCGAGGGGATCGCCCATCCGCGCCGTGCGAGGCCGACGGCGAGCTCCATCGGGTCGGGGGTCAGAGGACCGGCTCCGCGGATGGCCACCCGCACCCCTGCCGCGATCGCTCGACGGACCCCGGAGCTGTCCAACCCATCTTGGGCCCCATCCGGAGTAACCTCGAGGCCGGTCCTGCTCCGCTTCGCGAAATCGACCCACCGTGCGACGAGCTCCGCAGGGGCATCCGACCCCGCCTCGGCGAGCGGGAGGTGCGTGACCAGCAGTACCGGCGCTCCCTCGAGCGAGGCCGGCGGTTCCGACGCCGTGGCCCGAGCGATCAGGTAGTCGTAGCGTTCCGGGGCGGGCCGCGCGTCGTTCAGGGGGCGCTCGCACACCGTATACAGCCACGGCGAGCCGGGCCCGGTCGGGTTGCTGGATGCGATATGTTCGCGGAGATGGGCATGTTCGGGACCCTCGGGGACGACGACGCCGAGGTACTCCCAGCCTCGCCCTTCGGCGTAGGCCCGCAGGTGGTCGATCGCGGCCGCGTCGGGTCGGTCGGGCAGGTGGACATGGAGGTCCCCCCGGAGGTCCTTCGGTTCGACCAACGTCGGGATCCCGGTCGTCGCGGCGTCGAACTCCCCCTGGTTCTCCCGGATCTCCGGTGGGAACCAGGGCAGCCCGAGGACCCGGTAGACCTCCTCCTCGGTCGCCCCGGCGACGCGGACCTCGTCGCGGGCGATGCCGTACTCGTTGAGCCGAAGCCCGCGGTCCCGGGCGAGGGAGCGGAGCCGGACGTTGTGGTCCTTCGAGCCGGTGAAGTACTGCCACGCCGCCCCGAACGCCGCCGGTTCGACGACCCGCAGGTCCACCTGGATATCCCCGGCAAAGATCACCGTCTCCTTGGTCGGGCCCCGCAGCTTCACCTCCTTCACCCCGGGCAGGGCGCTGAAGACGTCGAACACCCGTTCGGGCGAGTTCGAGGTGACGAGCAGGTCGAGGTCCCCGATGGTCTCCCGTCGCCGACGCAGGCTCCCGGCGACCTCGACGCGCTCCACGGGGGCCCCCGAACGCAGGCGCTCGACGATGGCGGACGCCACCTCCCACGCCGCCCTCATCGAGGTGCGACGGTTCGCCGGGACCCGGGCCGCGAGCGCCTTTCGAAAGAGCTCGATCTTGCGCTCCCCGAACCCCGCGAGTCCCTGGAGCCGGCCGGCCTCGATCGCCGCCTGGAGCTCGGCCGCCCCCTCCACCTTCAGCTCCACGAGGAAGCGGCGAGCGGTCTTCGGACCGATCCCGGGAAGGCGCATCAGCTCGACGATGCCGGGGGGGAACAGCTCCCGGAGCTTCTGGAGGTAGGCGATGGTTCCGTCCCGCAGGAACTCTCGGATCTTCTCGCCGATCGCCGCGCCCACCCCGGGGATCGACTCGAGCTCTCCCCTCCCCTCGATCTTTCGCACGTCCTCGGTCAGGGACTCGATGGAACGGCCCGCCCGTCGGTACGCCTCGGGCTTGAACCGCTCTCCCTGCAGGTCGAGGAGGTCTCCGATCTCCCGGAGCGCGTTGGCCACGTCCGCGTTCGTGCCCATGGGGAGCGGGAGGCGTCGTCCCGTGAAAGTCTGGCGGGGTGGTTCAGTTCCGGTTCTCGGCCGCGGCCAGGAGATGCACCCGACGTGCGTACGGGCGGAACCCGATCCGCTCGTAGGCACGTCGGGCCGCAGCATTGTCTTCCCGGACCACCAGGGCGGCCCTTGCCCCGGCCTCCTCGGCGGCGCGGCTCAGCGCCGCGGTGACGTCCCCTCCGATCCCCCGGTTCCGCGCGCTCGGCGTGGTGAAGACCCCCCCGACGATCCAGACCTCCGGGAGCATGACCTGGGCCCGCGCGATCCCGACGAGCCGACCGTCGAGGAACGCGCCGTAGACCTGGGTGGCCTCCGGGTCGAGCCCCCGGTACGCGTGCAGGATCACATCGTCCTGCCCCTCGCCGACGCGCTGGAGCTCGGCAAAGTCGTGTCGGGCGAGGCGACGGACGGTGTGCTCCCTTCGGCTCCGCCCCACCGGGGCGTCCCGCTCCCGCACGAGGAGCAACAGCGGGCTCGCCACAGCCGCACCCCGGACCGCCATCACGTGGGGCGCCAGGGGTTCGGGGACCATCGCCACGAACGGGCGCGGGGGGAACGCGTGGAGGAGAAGGGGGTCGGGTTCGGGGTCACCGCCCCAGTGGACGATGGGGTGCTGGGGGTTCCCGTCCCATATCAGGAGGTACGACGCGGGATGGCCCCCACGGCGCAGGGTGACGAATCGGCATTGCGTCGGGGCGAAATCGACATCCCAGCGCGCGTACGCATGGACCACCGGGTCCTGAGCGAACAGCGAAAGCAGCCAGCTCCGGTCGATTCCGAGTTCGATCGTCGACGTCATGGGGTCTCGAGCGGGTTCGGTGGACGGAGTGCGCGGACCACGGCCATCGACCTCCCTTGAGGGCACGCGAACGGTAAAATGGCGCCGGTCGCGTGGGTCGACGTGACCCACGCCCACCGGCCCACGGCGGAGTTCCCGCAGCACCTGGAATCCCTCTTCCGGGACTTCCCGTTCGACCGTTCCCTGGCCCAGGACCCGCTCTCCTGCGTGATCCCGTACGCCCGGGACCGCCGCGCGGCGGAGGTCGCCGGCCTGCTGGCGGCGACACTCGCCGTCGGGAACACCACGGCGATCCGCCGGGCGTTCGGGGACCTCGAGGCGCGGACCGGGGGCGACCTGAACGGATTCGTCGACTCCCGTTCCGATACGAACTGGGCCGGGGCCGTGCCCGGGTTCCGGCACCGGTGGATCCGGGGCGATCAGATCGGTTACCTCGGCCTCCGGTTGAAGCGCATCTATGAGGCTCACGGGTCGTTGGAGGAGCTCTTCCTGGAGGGGTTCGAACTCGGGGGGTTCGCCGGGGGCCTGCAACGCCTCTCCCTGGAGCTGCGCGGTCCGGTGGGAGGAAAGGCGCCCCGTGCGCCCCCGGGATACCGGGCCCTCTTCCCGCACCCGCTCGAACAGGGCCAGAGTGCATGCAAGCGGATGACCCTCTACGTGCGTTGGATGGTCCGCCGAGAACGGCCCGACCTCGGACTGTGGACGAAGGTGGACCCTTCGGTGTTGCGGATCCCGCTCGACCAGCACACGTTCTGGATCGCCTACCATCTCGGCCTCACGTCGCGCCGCACCCGGGGATGGCGCGCGGTCGAGGACGTCACCGCGGCGTTGCGTCAGGTCGACCCGGTCGACCCCGTCAAGTTCGACTTCGTCCTGTGCCACACCGGCATCTCCGGCGACTGCCCGAAGGAGCGAGACATGACCGTCTGCGGCCCGTGCGTGGTCCGTCCGGACTGCCTCCTGTGGAAGGGTCGGAGGAGCGCCGCATGAGCCCCGGTTCCCTCCCCGCGGACCCGGGCCTGTTGCACCGATTCCGGCAGGCAGGCGAGAAGATCGCCTGGCGGAGCGCGGACCGGGCCACGGCGTCCCTTTCCCCGCGGCGCGCCCGGATCGCTCACCTCCACGATGAGGAGTCGCGGGTGGAAGACCTGGAAGATGGACGAGGGTACTGCGTCGTCACCGACTCGGGTCCGGTCGGCGCCCTCGTACTGCTCCTCGAGATCGACCGACGGGGCCCGCCGGATCGACTTCGTACGCACGACGCGGGCGAGCTTCCGGCGTTCCCCCAGGGCGCTCTCGAGGCGGTGTGGGGCGGCGCGCCCTCGCAGCCCGAGCGAGGCCTCCCCCTCCTCGACCTCGTCAAGCTGGCCCGTTACGCGCTCGCTTGACGACGCGGCCCGGGGCGCCTGCGCCCGTGCGCATTAGTTAAGTAGTCTAATCGTTAGACGCTCAAACTATCTGGATGACCGTGCCGACCAGGTCCCGTCGCACCGCACCCGCGTCCGTCCGGGAGTTGATGGATGGGCTCCACCGCACGATCCAGGGCTTCCGTCAGATGACGCTCGCGCCCGTGGCCCGCGCGGGAGTGACGCCCGCGCAGTTCTGGGTCTTGAATCACCTCCACGACACGGGCGAGCTCGCCTGTGGGCCGCTGGCCTCCAAGCTCGGGGTGACCCTGCCGTCGGTGACTTCGCTCATCGACCCGATCGAGAAGGCGGGGTTCGTGCGGAGGACGCGTTCCGCCAAGGATCGCCGCGTGGTCCGGCTCGAGATCACCCCGCGGGGAAGCGCGCTGCTCCGTCGCGTCTGGAAGGAGCTCGAGCGCGAGGTCTCGCTGCGGGTGCGCGAGCTCGACCCCGCCGACGTGCGAAGCGCGGCCCGAGTGCTCGCCGTGCTCGGACGCCGGGTGGAACCGGCGACCCCCGGCGGGGGGGGCCCGTGAGCGCGCCGGCCCTGGCGACCCCGGCGTCGGACGACTCGCCGCCCCCCGTGAGCGTCATCGACCGCAAGGCGATGATCGTGGTGATCTCGCTGATGATGGGCCTGTTGATGGGGGCCCTCGACGGGACGATCGTGCTGACCGCGCTCGGTCAGATCCTGACCGACCTCAACGGGCAATCGGCCGCGGAGACGACGTTCGTCGTCGCCGCCTACCTCATCGCCCAGACGATCGCCCTCCCGATCTTCGGAAAGCTGTCGGACTCGTACGGCCGACGCCGGTTCTTCCTGCTCGGCCTGGTCGTCTTCCTCGTCGGTTCCGCCCTCTCCGGGCTCAGCCAGTCGACGAACGAGCTCATCGTGTTCCGGGCGGTGCAGGGGGTCGGCGCGGGGGCGTTCTTCCCCGTGGCGATGTCGATCATCGGCGTGATGTTCACTCCGGAGGCCCGCGCCCGCCTGACCGGGGTCTTTGCGTCGGTCTTCGGGATCGCGAGCGTCATCGGTCCGTTCGTCGGGAGCTACATCGTCGATCACCTGAGCTGGCGCTGGGTGTTCTACGTGAACATCCCGATCGGCGTGATCGCGCTGCTCATGATCATCGCCTACCTCCCGCCGCTACGCGCTACCCAGAAGCCGAAGCCGTTCGATACGGTCGGCGCGGCCCTGCTCGCCGGTTGGGTGGCCCCTCTGGTGTTCGCGCTGCAGGAGGTCTCCAGTCCCCCGGGGATCGCCTGGGCGTGGAGCGACCCCCGGGTCATCGGCCTGCTCGCGGCGAGCGTCGCGCTATTCGCGGCGTTCCTATACCAGGAGCTCCGCTCCCCGGACCCCCTCCTTCCGCTCCGGTACTTCCGGCAGAGGGTGATCCTGGTCGGGAGCGCCATCAGCCTCCTGCGGGGGGTGATCCTGCTCGGCGTGAGCGTCTTCGTCGCCGTGTTCGTCGACATTCAGCTCAACTTCGGCGCCTCGTCGGCCGACGCGGTCCGCAACGTCCTCTACGGGTTCATCCTCCCGCTGGTCCTGGGGTCGATCGTCGGCGGCCGGCTCCTACTGCGATTCCCCTACCGGCCGATCATGGTCACGGCCATGGGGGTGATGTCCGCCGGCGTGTTCGTCCTCACGACGGCCTCGCTCGCGACGCCCACCTGGGGATGGAGCTCTGGCGGGGCGCCGACCGGCTTGGGCGTGTTCCTGATCCCCGTCGGGTTCGGCGTCGGCATGTCGTTCTCCGCCGTGATCCTGTCGGTGCAGTACGCCGTGCCGGTGCGCGAGATCGGGACGGCCACCAGTCTCGTCCAGTTCCTGGGGTCGCTCGGCGGCTCGATCGGGATCCCGATCCTCACCGCCTACCAGAGCGCCCGGTTCGCCGCCCTGACCTCCGGTGGACCGCCGGCCGGCACGACCTCCCCGCTCCATTGGGTCGAGGTCAATGGGGTCGCCTCCGTCCAGTCGGTCTTCCTCGCCATGCTCGGGGTCTCCCTGCTCGCCTTCGCGCTCTCCCTCCTGTTCACGGGGCGGCTGCCCCGCGACCGGCCTAAGCCGGAGCACGTCGTGCCCGCCCCCGCGTCGCCCCCGGCGAGGGCGCCCCTCGATCCAGGGTCGGCGGCGACGCCCTAGGAGCAGCCGCTCGTCGACCCGCAGACCGTGCACGCATAGCACGTGCCGGAGCGGACCATGATCCCGCCGCAGTTCGAGCAGGACGGGGAGTCCTCCTGGCTGGCCCCGCGGTTGAGGGCGTCTTCCCCGAAGGCGTCGAGCGGTTTGGTCTCGAACTTCACCGTCTGGGCCGACGACGGCTTGGCCGACGTCGGGGCGGAGGCGTGGCCCCCGCCGTTGCCGTCGCCCGCGTTCTCGAGGCCGATGGCGCGGCGGTCCTCCTCCGTCAGGAATTCGATCGCCATCCAGCGCGCGACGTAGTCGGGGATCGACTTGGCGAAGCGGACCTTCGGGTTGTTCGTCGCCCCGGCCGGCTCGAACCGCATATGGGCGAGCTTGCGGACGAGGTCCTTGAGCGGCACCCCGTGCTGGAGCGCCATCGACATGGAGATGCCGAGGGAATCCATCAGCCCGTTGACCGTCGATCCCTCCTTCGTCACCCGGAAGAACAGCTCCCCCGGCCGACCGTCCGGATACAGGCCGACGGTCACGTAGCCGTCGTGGCCCCCGACCTGGAAGTGGTGGGTGATCGCCTTGCGCTCGTCCGGCAACCGCTCGCGGGCCGGGCCCCGGACCCCCGGGGTCGCCACCGCGGTCCGTCCCTTGCCGGTCTCGTACGGCTGGGAGGCCTTGCAGCCGTCGCGATACAGTGCGATCGACTTGACGCCGAGCTTCCATCCCTCGAGGTAGATCTTCTCGATGTCCTCGACGGTCGCGTCGTGGGGGAGGTTGATCGTCTTCGAGGCGCCCCCGGAGAGGAACGGCTGGACCGAGCCCAGCATCCACAGGTGGCCCATCGGGGAGATCGTGCGGACGCCGGCGGCCGGCGCGAGGGCGCAGTCGAACACCGGCAGGTGCTCGTCCTTGAGCCCCGGAGCCCCTTCGATCGTGCCGGCGGTCTCCACATGCTTGCGGATCTTGGCGATCTCCTCGGGGGAGTAGCCGAGGGTCACGAGCGCCTCCTCGGCGGTGCGGTTGACCATCCGCATCGTCCCGCCGCCGACCAGGTTCTTGGTCTTGACGAGCGAGAGCTCCGGCTCGATGCCGAGGGTGTCGCAGCCCATCAGGAGCCCGATCGTTCCGGTCGGGGCGATGACCGAGATCTGGGCGTTGCGGTACCCCCAGAGCTCGCCGGCCTTGGTCGTGTCGTGCCAGCGGTCCCGCGCGGCCTGGACGTAGGCGGTGAGGCGGGGGTCGTTGGTGGGGATCTGGTCGGCGGCGTGCGAGTGCTTGCCCATCACCCGGAGCATCGGGGAGCGGTTCTTCTCGAACCCGGGGAACGGTCCCATCCTTCGGGCGATCTCCGCGGACATATGGTAGCCCTCGGCGGAGAGGAAGGCGCTCACCGACGCGGCGAGCGTGCGGCCGGCGTCGGAGTCGTAGGGGAGCCCGTAGTGCATGATGAGGGAGCCCAGGTTCGCGTAGCCGAGCCCGAGGGGCCGGAAGTCGTGGGAGTTCTGGGCGATCGGAGCCGTCGGATAGCTCGACGCGTCGACGAGGATCTCCATGGCGAAGGCCATGGTGCGGATCGCCTGCTGGAACAGGTCGAGGTCGAACCCGCCCTTCGCGTCGAGGAACCGCATCAGGTTGATCGAGGCGAGGTTGCACGCCGTGTCGTCGAGGAACAGGTACTCGCTGCACGGGTTGGACGCGTTGATGCGTCCGGACATCGGGCAGGTGTGCCAGTCGTTGGTGATGTCGTCGAACTGGACGCCGGGGTCGCCGCACCGCCAGGCGGCGTAGGCGAGCTTTCGCCAGAGGTCGCGACCCTGGAACGTGTTGGCGACGGAGTGGTCGGTGCGGTTGTACGACTTCCAGGTGCCGTCCTTGACGACGGCCTCCATGAACGCGTCCGGGATCCGGACCGAGTGGTTGGCGTTCTGGTAGGCGATCGACGCGTAGGCGCTGTCGGGATCGGTCCCGTCGAAGTTCGGAGAATATCCTTCGCGGATCAGCGCGTAGGCCTTGTCCTCCTCGCGGACCTTGCACTCGATGAAATCGACGATGTCCGGGTGGTCCATGTTGAGGATGACCATCTTGGCGGCGCGGCGGGTCGTCCCGCCGGACTTGATCACGCCGGCCATGGCATCGAACGCGCGCATGAACGAGACCGGCCCGCTCGCGATGCCGCCGCCGGAGAGTCGTTCGTGGCTCCCCCGGAGCGAGGAGAGGTTCGAGCCGGTCCCGCTTCCGCCCTTGAACAGGCGGCCCTCGCTCGTCGCGAGGGCCAGGATCGAGTCCATGTCGTCGGAGACCGACTGGATGAAGCACGCCGAGCACTGGGGAGGCTGCCGAACGCCGATGTTGAACCAGACCGGGCTGTTGAACGCCGCCATCTGGTGGACCATGAGGTAGGAGAGGCTCTCCTCGAGGAGCGTCGACTCGTCCGGGGTGTCGAGGTACCCGAGCTCGAGCCCGCGCTCGGCGATCCAGTGGCAGACGCGCCGGATCATCCCGTCGACGGAATTCTCGCGATGGCCGTTGATGACCCGGAAGTACTTCGACGAGGCGATGTTGATCGAGTTGTCCGACCAGGTCGAGGGGGCGCGGATGCCGCGCTGCTCGAAGATCACCTTGCCTTCGGCGTTCTTGATCACCGCGTCGTGGGTGCGCCACTCGACGGTGTCGAAGGCGGTCTTTCCTCGGGGGACGAGCCGGGGGATGGGGATCGGTTCGCGCCCCGCACGGGTCGGCGACCGGTTCACCAGCTCATCGGGCGGGGAGGACGTGCGTTTCTTTGCTGTGGCCATGGGAGATAGCTCCTACCGGAGGGCGAGGGACGAGTCGCCGCTTGCCGTCAGGCAGGGGTACCACGCGCCCCGTCCCTTAAGGTCCCCCCCTCACGGAAGAGGAAACGCCCCTGTCGGGGACCGTTTCTGCATGAGGAGAGGAGCTCCGGAACGCTGGCGCGCACACCCCCGACACCCGTCGCGGACCCTCCGGGCGCGCCTACCTCGTTCGGATATATCTGGCATTGGTCGGATTCGCCCGACGATCGCATCGGCCGGAGTTTTTTTCGCGTCGGCCCCGAGTGCTCCGTCCTCGAGAGGGACGCGCCGCGCGAACGCGAAGAACCGTTCGACAGGAACGGTTCACGCGGACGGGAGCGGAAGGAGCCGCATCGAACACGGCATCGTGACGCCGCATTCCCCGCAGTAGAGCCCCTCCTCGGAGACCCAGAGGAACTCGGCACAGCGGTCGCATTTGCGCGGGTCGTCGTTGGAGTATCGGCAGGGCATCGGACCCCTCCCCATCCGGAGGAGGTCGTCCGGCTATTTGCTGAGGAGGCCGGAGCGCATCCGCGCGTCGTCGAAAAAAATGGGAGGAACCCTTCCCCGAGGGGAGGGGTTCCTGGGAAGATCGGGGAGATGGTTCAGGCGTTCTTCATGCGGGCGCGGGAAATGTACCCCTTCTTGTCGAGGAAATACATGTAACCGTCGGCCCGGGTGACCTTTTCGCTGCCAACCTTAGCTTTGCGGCCCGATTTGTTGAGCTTGGTTGGGGTCTTCCACAGGTACCCGTCTTTGCCCAGGTAGTACAGGTATCCCTTCTCTCGCGTAATCTGCTCTTTGCCTACACGTTCGGCCATTTTCGGCGACCTCACCGGCGAGAAGGAAAGCCCCCCTATTTGAATGTAGGGTCCGACTTACCTCGAAGGAATCAGTTTCCCCTGACGATAAACCCGCACCGGAACGGCCCCCCATCGGTACCCGATCCCCTCGACGCTTCCGGCGTCGAAGACCGCGAGGTCGGCGCTCCGGCCGAGCGCCACCTGGCCGGATTCGGCGGAGAGGCCGATCGCGTGGGCCGCGTTGACGGTCGCGGCCGTCAGCGCCTCGGCCGGCGTGAGGCGGGCCAGGTACGACGCGAAGGAGAGGACGAGCGGCATCGACTCGATCCACGAGTTCGGAGAGAGGTCCGTCCCGAGCGCGACCGGCACGCCCGCATCGACCAGCTCGCGCCCGGGCGAGCGCTTCGACGTGAACGACGCGACCGGGGTCGCGGGGAGGAGCACGGCCGTCACGCCGGCGCGGGCGAGGGCGAGTCGGTCGGTCTCCGTGGCCTCGATCAGGTGGTCGGCGGATCGGACGCCCAGTCGCGCCGCGACGGCGGCGCCCCCGCTCACGACGAACTCCTCGGCGTGGATCTTGGTCCCGAGACCCAGGGCCGACGCCGCGCTCAGCAGCCGTTCCGATTGCTCGGCGGAGAAGAAGCCCGGCTCGCAGAACACGTCGCAGAATGCGGCGAGGCCCCGGCGGGCGACCACCGGAAGCGTGCGACGGACGAGCAGGTCGATGTAGGCGTCGGCGCGCGCGGTGAACTCCCGCGGGATTGCGTGGGCACCGAGGAAGGTGGGCACGACCCGGAGCCCGAGCGACCGCCCGATGCGGGGGATCAGCTCGAGCAGTCGGAGCTCGCCGGCGTGCGTCAGGGCGTAGCCGCTCTTCACCTCGAGCGACGTGGTGCCGCTCGACGCCATCCGGGCGAGGCGTCGATCCGTCTGGGCGAGCAGCGAGGCCGCGGAGGCCTTCCGGGTGGCCTCGACCGTCGAGTACATCCCCCCGCCCTTCGCGGCGATCTCCGAATAGCTGGCCCCGCCGATCTTCAGCGCGAGCTCGTCGTGCCGGTCGCCGGCGAACAGCACGTGCGTGTGGGCGTCGACGAGGCCCGGCACGGCGACGGCCCCGGCGGCATCCCATTCGGTGCCGGTCGAACGGACCCGCACCTCCCGCCGCGCGCCGCGCTCGGTGCCGACGAAGACGAACCGACCCTCGTCGAACGCCACGGCCGCCCGGTCGATGAGCGAGAGCTTTCGCATCGCCGGGCCCGTGCGCGGGATCGGACCCGAGGTGAGCGTGGCGACCTCGGAGAGGCCTACGATCAGGTGGTCGGCGCGGATCATGGTTGGCGGATCAGGTGGTCGAGCAGGTCGCGTGCCGTGTTCGCTCCGGGGTAGACCGCCCGCGCCTCGGCCTCCAACGGCTCGAGCTCCTTGTACCTCGAGGAGAAATGAGTGAGGTAGAGGGAGTCCACCTCGGCGTCGCGCGCGAGCGTCGCCGCCTGCCGGGCCGAGGAATGGCCCCAGCGGTTCGCCTCCTCCTCGAGCTCCTGGGCCGTCGTGGCCTCGTGGATCAATAGCGTGGCTCGACGAGCGAGCGCGAGGATCGCCTCCGAGGGCGAGCTGTCCCCGGAGTAGACGATGGAGCGGCCGGCCCGGGCCGGTCCCATGACGTCCTCGGGACGGACCGTGCGGTCGCCGACCTGCACGCTCTCGCCGGCCTCGAGCTGGCCGAAGGCGGGGCCCTTGATCCCCAGGGCGCGGGCCTTCGGGCCGTCGAACCGGCCCCGCCTCGGCCCCTCCTCGACGCGGTAGGCGACGGAGGGGACCGGGTGGTCCGCCCGCGCGGTGCGGACTGCGTACCCGGGGAGCTCGACGGACTCTCCCGGGGTCAGAGGGTGGATCTGCACGGGAAAGCGGAGGGTGAAGTATCCGAGTTCGAGCACGCGCTGGACGATCTCCTTCGCGTCCGGAGGGCCGTAGATGTCGAGCGGTTCGGTGCGATTGTTGAGGCACATGCTCTGGATGAGTCCGGGCAGGCCGAGGAAGTGATCGCCGTGGAAGTGGGTGAGGAAGACGCGCCGCACGCGCATGAACGAGCGCGAGGACTGGAAGAACTGCCGCTGGGTCCCCTCCCCGCAGTCGAGCAGGATGAGCTCCTTCTCCAGGTCCACCGCGATCGCGCTCGCCGAGCGCTCCTTCGTGGGCCACGAACCGGCCGTTCCGAGGAAAGTGACCTCCATGCGGCGGGGGGAGACGGGACCGGGTTAATGAGAGCCCCGCCGGCCGGCCCACGCCGCGGGCAAAGCGGATGTAGGCCGCCCGGCCTTCGAGCGCGTCGATGGTCGACTGGAAAGCGGTCGAACGGCTCCGCGCCCGGGGTTGGGATTGGGAGCGGATCGCCGCCGACCCGACCGTGGAGTTTCACCCTCCGGACGACCCGGCCCCCGGCGCGACGCTGCGCGCCCGCTACTATCGTCGTGCGAGCGTGCCGGCCGTCGACTCCCCCAGCGGACGCCTTCCGGATGCGCCCGCCCCCCGTGCCCCGCGCCGGTGGGGGCTCGTCCGGGGCGGATTCCTGCTCGCCCCGTGGTTCGGCGTGTGGGCCGTGTTGGCGTGGGTCGCCCCCTCGCCGGTCGGGGTGTACCTCGCGGCGATTCCCCTCCTCGGCATCCTCGCCGCCGTCGCCCTCGGGGTCCTATGCTTCGGCCTGTGGCGGAGCGCCGAAAAGTGGAACGCGGTGTACCGACGGACCCTCTCCATAGGTCTCGTGTTCGGGTTGCTATCGGCCGGAGTGCTCGGCGGGGTCGCCTACGCCGAGGGATGTCGCTACCTTACGCCGCTCACCATCGGTCAGCCCGGGGGCTGGACCAAGGCGGCGAACCCTCCCTGGGAGAACGGCGGGAGCCCGATGTTCTTCTTCTACGGGTCCGTGGCCTGCCCGTACTGCTCGGCGTCGAGCTGGGCCATGGAAGCGGCCCTCGTGAAGTTCGGGGTGCTGGGCGGAACGTCGTTCGGGCACTCGAGCCCGACGGACGTCTTCCCCAACACGCCGGAGGTCGTCCTGGCGGGCGCATCGATCTCGAGTGCGTACGTCGCGCTCGACATCCGGGAGGGAATCGACGCGAACCAGGTCACCGTCCCCCCCACCGCCCAGTGCGTGGAGCAGGGGTATCTCAGTGCCTACGATCCGGTCGGGTCGATTCCGTTCGTGACGGTCGGGGGGGTGTACTTCCATACCTCCACGCTGGTCGACCCCGGGACCCTCGGGGGGGTCAGCCCGACGTCGCTCCAGCAGCAGGTCGTGAACGAATCCGGACCCCAGTGGAGCGACATCGCGCCGCAGGCGTTCTTCCTGATGGCGTTCCTGGTGAAGCTCAACGGCGGACAGCCCGCGGCGGTCGCCCAGATCCCGGGCGTCGCCGCCGACCTACGGCTGATCGGGTAGGGGAGAGGGCCAGAGGGGGCCGCCGGAGGGGGACCCGCCCCTCGGCCGTTCGAACGGGTGGGCCGATGCGGTGCGACGGCGCCGGTTCTCGTCGCCCACGAGCTGGTTGGCGATTCGGAGGGTACGGACCTTGCCGGCGAACGTCTCCAGGTGGTCGCCTCGCACGCCGATGACCATCTGGTCGTCGCCCATCTGGGTATAGATCCGCGAGCCGATGCACGCGGTGGAGATCGCCACGGGCGCGCCGGCGTTGAGCGTCGGGACGATCGCGCACATCGGGCGCCCGTTCATCGGGACCGGGCCGTTCGCCGCCTCGACGGCGATCATCGCGGACTTCGGTCGCGCGAAGATCAGCACGGTGGTCGGGGGCATCGGGAGCGAGCCGAGCGGTCCGTAGGCGATGAACTTCGGAGGGTTCGGATTGCGGGGGATCTGGGCCTCCTCGCCCGGGTGTAGGTAGCCCTCCTTCTGCATCATCCCGACCATCGACATCAGCGCCTTGCCTTTCTCCCCCTCGGGAGGTATGCCGAGCACGAAGGCGCCGATCTCGCACGCCTCGTGGCCTTGCATTCCCGCGTAGAAGGGGGCGCGCTGCCCTTCGGCGAAGAACGTGCAGACCGACGGGGCCCCACCCGGGTGCTCCCCGACCCCCTCGGGGGGGGAGTCCAGGTAGGAGATCTGGATCGGCGATCCCGAGAGCTCGAGGTCGGCCATCAGCTGCTCGGAGATCTGTTGGAGTGTTCTGCTCATGATTCCGGGCTGGCCGAGTATCCCCTCCTATAGAGGGTTTCCGATGTCGGGAGGGCCTCGCAGGCGCCTCGGTCGTACCCCCGTCCGGTCGGAGGGAAATCGGGGGCCCTTGCGTTATATACGCGACCTTTCTCGGCGCGGCGGGAGACGGACTCTATGGTATCCGACTTCGCCGTGCTGGCCGCCGGGATCGCCATCGCCGGAGGGCTCATCGGCACGGGCATGGCCCAGTCCGGTATCGGCGCCGCGGGCATGGGGATCATCGCCGAGAAGCCGGAAAAGTTCGGCCAGGTGCTGTTCTTCTTCGTGATTCCCGAGACCCTGTGGATCATCGGGTTCGTGCTGGGGATCATCCTGCTCCTCGGTATCCTGTAGGCGCGGCGGAGGTCGACTCCGATGCCCCTCGAGCGCCTCGTGGAGGAGATTCGCTCGCGCGCCGAGCTCGAGCTCGAGCGCGAGAGGTCGCGGATCGAGGGGGAGAAAGCGAAGATCACCCAGGACCGCGACCGACGCATTGAGGAGCTGAAGGCCGAGGGCGCCCGGCTCGCCGAGATCGAATCGGCCCGCGACCGTGCCCAGCGGATCGCCGCCGCCAAGCTCCAGGCGCGCAAGCTGGAGTACGAGGCCCGGGAACGACAGACCGCCGGTTCGCTCCAGCAGGCCCGCCAGCTCCTCGCCGACTTCACGAACACCCCGGAGTACCCCCAGGTCCTCAAGCGGATGTTCGCCGTGGCGACGGACCAATTGGGCAAGCAGGTCAAGGTCAGCGGGCGGGCCGAGGACGCCGCCGTCCTCAAGACCGTGGCGGGCAAGAGCTTCGACCCGGCGCCGCTCTCCATCCTCGGCGGGATGGTCGTCGAGACCGCCGACGGGAGCCGACGCCTCAACCTCACCTTCGACGAACTGACGCGGCTGCGCGAGGACCGCGTCCGCGCCCTCCTGAGTTCGTAGGGGGGGCGCGGATGAGCGGGTTCGCCTACGCGAGCGCCCTCGGGAGGCTCAAGCCCCAGTTCTCCTCGTTCCTCGGCAAGGAGTTCTACGCCACCCTCACGGCTGCGAAGGACCTCAACGAGATCACCAAGCTCCTCGAGGGCACCGCCTATGGCCCGGAGATCGCGCAGTCCGCGAGCCAGTACCGCGGCGCGCCCCTCCTGGAGGTGGCGATCAACCGCTCCTTCGTCCGGCGGAACCGGCAGGCATTCGAGTCCGCCCCGTTCGCCGGGCGCCCGGTCGTCGGCGCCTACCTGCGCCGGTGGGACACCCAGAACATCGGGCTCATCCTCTCCTCGAAGGCGCTCGGGCGCACGGTGAGCGACGCCGAGCTGTTCCTCGTCTCGAGCCGGGAGATCCCCGCCGGTCTGTTCGCCGGCTCGATGACGATCGACGATTTCCGGCTCCTGCTGCAGCAGCCGAGCCTCGACGCGGTCGCCCAGGGCCTCGTGCGGTTCGGATACGGTGGGGTCCTGCTGCCCCTGATGGAGTCGTACTCCCGCACCCACGACATCTTCCCGCTGCTCCTCGCGCTCGACCGCGACTACTACACCCGCCTGCTCGAGACGAGCCGGTTCTTCCAGGGAGATGAGTGGACCGTCCGGCTCCTGGTGCAGAGCGAGATCGATCTGCGCAACGCCCTGCTCCTGCTGAAGGGGAAGGACGGGAACCTCCCGGTCGACGTCGTCCAGGAGCGGTTCCTCCCCGGGGGGCTGATGCCGGCCTCCGTCGTTCCCGAGCTCTACTCGGCCCGGGCCGTGCCCGAGCTCGTCCAGGGGCTCGAGAGCCGGTTCCCCACGCTCGCCCAGGGGAATGCGCTGTACGCGAGCGACCGCAGCCTGACCGCCTACGAGGCCGAGCTGCTCCGCGACCGCGCCGTCCGCGAGTTGAAGCGCCTGCGGTCGTATCCCCTGTCCCTGTCGGTCATCTTCACCTACCTGCTCCTCGCCGAGCTCGAGCGGACCGACCTGCGCCGGATCATCTACGGGAAGGTCTACCAGGTCGACCCCAACCAGCTCTCGGGCCTCCTCGTCGTCCCGAGGCTCTGAAGCGGCCCACCGCGCGGCCCGTACGGGCCCGACGGTACGCCGGCCCCTAATGCCGGGCGGGGGCGGCGGGGAGCGGCGCGGAGGGCGTGGTATGCGTCCTCGCGGCGCCGAACGGCTTGAACTCCTTGCCGTTGCCGCCATAGAACTTCGAGAAGTACTCCACGAAGATCAGCCGCGCCCCCTGGATCCCCGGCTCGAAGACCCCCAGGACGATGTTGAACGTCTCGATGAGCACGACGATCAACGCTCCGGCGATGAGCCCGCCGATCCCGTGCGACGGGTAGAGCAGGCCGGCGACGGTGAAGGCGACGACGGTGAGGATGACGGACGCGAGCAGGATGCCCAAGAGCCGGGTGTACGACAGGATGTGGCTCACCACCTCGATGAGACCGAGGCCCCCCTCCTGGAACCCGAGGGCGACGACCATGGTGACCGCGCCGGTGGCGAGGGTCCCGAGGATGAGGGCGCTCAGGGGGGAGAGGGGGAGGGAGATCTGGTGGCGGATCACGCCGAGCCCGAAGAACGCGACGCCGACGGCGAACAGGATCCCGCCCACCTTGCCAATCGCGTGGCGGAACTTGTGGTGGTAGTACTCCTTGAGCGCCCCGAGCAGGAACCCGAAGGAGACCATCGCGAGCCCGATGTAGCCGGTGAGCAGGAGCAGCTGCGAGGCGCCCGTCTTGCTCGCCGCGTCGAGATAAGGGGTGGGCAGGAGGTGGTAGCCGAAGAACTCGTTGAACAGAAGGCCCGCCCCGATGGCGACGACGCAGCCGGGCACGAGGGCGTAGGCGAGGGAGCGCATCGAGCTCGGGCCCATGATCCGTTTCAGGAAACTGCGGAGGAACGAGGGAACGTGGCGGCCGCCGGGGAACCCGGCGATCATCCACAGCGAGATGGTCAGGATGACGAGGCCGTAGCCCCAGTCGCCGAGCATGAGGCCGAAGAAGATGGGGAACACGACGGCGAAGACGAACGTCGGGTCGAATTCGGAGGAGGTCGGAAGCGAGTAGAACCGGATGAAGAACTCGAACCGTCGGACCCCCGGCGGGTTGTCCATCAGCGTCGGGGGCTCTTCCGGGCTCCCGATCTCGTAGAGCAATGCGCGGCCCTGCGTCGCTCCGACGAGCTGCTGCTCGACCTGGGCGACGTGGCGCCGCGGGATCCACGCCTCGAGCGTGAAGGTGCTCCGCCCCGCCGCGAGCCGGGTGTAGATGTCGAGCTTGCGGCTCTCGATCGAGAGCGCCTCCTCGATCGACGCGACCGCGGGGTACCACGCCCTCGCGATCGCCGACAGGCGCGCGCGGATCTCGGCGAGGCGAGCGTCGACCTGGGCGAGGTCGGCCGTCACTTTCGGCACGACCTCGCCGATCGGACCCTCGTAGCGGGGCGCGGCGATGAGGGTGACCCCCCGCTGCTGGGCGAGGCGGCTGACGGCCTCGGCCTGCTCGGCGCGGACAGCGACGATGAACCGGACGCTCGTACCCTCGACCGAATCGAGGAACATCGCGTCGGAGAGGGCGGGCAGTTCCGAGCGGAGGGTGGAGAAGACGTCGGCGTGCGCCTCCCCGAAGAAGGCGAGCGCGCTCTTGGCGGAGAGGAGCTCCAGGCGGTCCGGATAGAACCGGAACCGGCGGAACAGGTCGAGGTCGTCGGTCAGGGCCTTTCGCCGGGTGAGGAGGGCGTCCTCCTCGCGCTTGAGCGAACCCACCTCCTCGTCGATCGGCACCGCCTTCGCGGCGTTCAGGACCGCGCTCTGGTCCTCGAACTGGCGGGGCGCGGCCGAGGGCATCGGCGGCAAGGCCGCCTTGAGGCCCCGGAACCGGACGAGCTCGTCCCCCACTGCCCGCTGGACGTCGGAGGCCCGCTCCGGTTCGAGGACCTCGAGCGCCTCCTTCCCGACGGGCTCGACCTGGGCGACGCCCCCGTCGTAGAGGATCGAGAGGATCCGGTCGCGGTCGTCCTTCAGGCCGACGACGGCGACCTTGGCCATGGCGACGGGGCGAAGGAAGGACACGGCTCACGCCTCCGGGCGGCTCGTTCCCTTTCGGAACTCTCCGGCGACCACGTCGAGGACCTTGTCGCGCAGGCTGGCGAGGTCGCGGGAGCCCGCGGCGCGGATCGTCTTGGCGATCCGCTCCCCCTCGGCGACGATGCGCGCCGCCTCCTCCTCGGCCAGGGCCCGCGAGCTCTGCACCGACGCCTCCCGGGTCCGGTCGACCTCGGCGCGCGTCGCCTGGACGGCGGCCTCGGCGTCGCTCCGGAGCTGCGCGAGGGCGCGCTCCCCCTCGGCGAGGAGGGTCTTCAGGCGGGACTCCCCGTCGACCTCCGCCTGCTTCAGCTGCTTGAGGGTCGAAAGCGCCGCGGAGCCGGAGGCGCCGGGGTTCGCCGGAGCGGGGTCCGTCATTCCTCTAGTGCCCTCCCAGGTAGGCCAGGAGCGCGAAGAAGACGAGCAGGGCGGCGAGCTTCACTCCGAGGGAGCGGCCGATCACCCGGTAGAACCGGACGCGGGCGGAGTCGACGTCAGATGGCGACGCCACCGGCCTCCTCCTGCTCCATCTTGCGCTTGACCGTCTTCAGCATGCTGAAGGCGTCGCGCTCGAGCTCGTCGAATCGGAACTTGATGTATCGCACCGTGCCCTGGAGGCGGGGGATGAGCACGTTCTCGATCGCGCTCGCCCGACGCTTGGTCTTCTCGATCTCGTGGAGGAGGCGGCGCAGCGCGTTCTCCTTCTCGGCGATCCCGAGGACGACGGAGTAGATCCCCTGGAAGTGGCGGATCGACTCGTTGATCGACGTAGGGAGGTCGAGGAGCGACGGGGCGCCGACCGGCGTGTAGGCACCGGCGTCGACCTTGGGGGTCTTCACGCCCATGACGTTCTTGGTCTGGACCGTCACGGGGTGGACCTCGGGGAGGAGCATGGAGATGTTCTCGAGGCGCGTGGGGCCCTCCATCATCTCGGCCATCCGGATCGACTGGTAGCCGGCGGCGATCCGCTTCTGGAGGTCCCCGCGCAGCGCCAGCGCCTCCTTCGAGAGATTGAAGAACTCGGCGATGAGCGCCGAGCGCTTGAGCTTGAGGAGGTTGAGGCCCTTGCGGGCGAGGACGATGCGGCGCCGGGTGCGCAGCAGTTCGAGGCGGGTGGGCCGGATGTTCTCCTGGGCCATCGCTCGTCCTCCCGGTGACGGACCCCGTCAGGCCGCCGTGGTCCTGCGGTACTTGGCGATGAACTCCGGTTTCAACCGCTTGAGCTCGCTCTCGGGAAGGTCGGAGAGGATCTCCCAGGCGATGGCGAGCGACTGGTCGATCGTCCGGTCCTCGTCGGGGCGCTGGTTGACGAACTCGTTCTCGAAGCGGTCGGCGATCTTGAGATAGATCCGGTCCGTCGCGCTCAGCGACTCCTCGCCGACGATCGCCGAGAGCGCCCGCTGGTCCTTTCCGGTGGCGTAGCTCGCGTAGAGCTGGTCTGCGACCCCGCGGTGATCCTCGCGGGTGCGATCCTTGCCGATCCCCTGGTTCATCAGGCGGGAGAGCGACGTGAGCACGTCGATCGGGGGGTATACGCCCCGGCGCTGGAGGTCGCGGCTCGCCACGATCTGCCCCTCGGTGATGTACCCGGTGAGGTCCGGGATGGGGTGGGTGATGTCGTCGGCGGGCATCGTCAGGATCGGGAGCTGGGTGATCGACCCCTTGCGGCCGTGGATCTTCCCGGCGCGCTCGTACAGGGTCGCGAGGTCTGTGTAGAGGTATCCGGGATAGCCGCGCCGGCCGGGGACCTCCTCACGGGCCGAGGCGATCTCGCGCAGCGCCTCGCAGTAGTTGGTCATGTCCGTCAGGACGACCAGGATGTGCATGTCGCACTCGTAGGCGAGGTACTCGGCCGTCGTGAGCGCCATGCGCGGTGTGACGATGCGCTCCATCGACGGGTCGCTCGAGAGGTTGAGGAAGACGACGGTTCGTTCGAGGGCGCCCGTGGTCTCGAACTCCTTGAGGAAGAAGTTCGCCTCCTCGCTAGTGATCCCCATCGCCGCGAAGATGACGGCGAAGTTCTCGGTCGAATTCCTCAACTTCGCCTGCCGGACGATCTGGGCGGCGACCTGGTTGTGCGGGAGTCCCGCGCCGGAGAAGATCGGGAGCTTCTGTCCCCGGACGAGGGTGTTCATCACGTCGATGTTCGATAGACCGGTCTGGATGAACTCGCTCGGCTCCTCGCGCGAGTACGGGTTCATCGCGTTGCCGACGATCTCGAGTCGGGTCTCCGAGACGATGGGGGGGCCTCCGTCGCGCGGCTCGCCGAGTCCGGTGAACACCCGTCCGAGCATCTCGCGCGAAACCGGAAGGCGGGCGACCTCGCCCAGGAACTTGACCGAGGTCTCGGTGACGTTCATGCCCATCGTCGGTCCGAACACTTGGACGATGGCGAGCCCTTTGCGGGAATCGAGCACCTGACCCTGGCGGCGCGTGCCGTCCGGGAGGGTGATCTCCACGATTTCCCCGTACGCCGCGGTCTCGACCTCGCGGACGAACAGTAGCGGGCCGGAGACCCGGTCGATGGTACGATAGTCGATGGGGACTGCTGGGGGCGTTGCGCCCGGGGCGGGGCTCTTCGTCTGCGCCATCAGCTCGCCCCCACCGCCGCGGCGATCGACTGGCTCATCTCGAGGTCGAGGGCGTCGAAGGAGTTCGCGAGCTCCTTCTCCGGGATCCACTTCATGCGCGAGAGTTTCGATCGAACCGGGAGCTTGGAGAGCGCGGCGACCGTAGCCCCCTTGCTGATCGCCTCCTGCTCCTGGTCGCCGAAAGAGAGGATGGCGTGCAGCATCCGGAACTGCTTGCCGATCGAGGTGTAGGTATCGACGTCATCGTAGGCGCTCTGCTGGAGGTAGTCCTCTCGGAGCATCCGAGCGACGTCGAGGACCCCCTTCTCGCGCTCGGGAAGGGCGTCGACGCCGACCAGCTGGACGATCTCCTGCAGCTCGGACTCCTTCTGGAGGACCTCGAGCGCCTTCTGACGGAGTTGCACGAACTCCTTGGCGAGGTTCGCCCGGTACCACGGCTCGAGGTCCCCCACGTAGAGCGAGTAGCTGTTGAGCCAGTTGATCGACGGGAAGTGGCGGCGAGACGCAAGCGCCGCGTCCAGGGCCCAGAAGACCCGCGTCACGCGGAGCGTGTTCTGGCTCACCGGTTCGGAGAAATCACCGCCCGGAGGAGAGACGGCGCCGACGACGGTCACCGACCCGGGGCGCCCCTCGGGCGAGAGCGTGACCACGCGGCCGGCCCGCTCATAGAACTCGGCTACCCTTCGTCCGAGGTAGGCCGGATAGCCTTCCTCCCCGGGCATCTCCTCGAGACGGCCGGAGATCTCGCGCATTGCCTCCGCCCAGCGGCTCGTCGAGTCGGCCATGAGGGCGACGTCGTAGCCCATGTCCCGATAGTACTCGGCGATCGTGATACCGGTGTAGACACTCGCCTCGCGGGCGGCGACGGGCATGTTCGAAGTGTTGGCGATGAGGATCGTCCGCTCCATCAGCGGCCGGCCGGACTTCGGGTCCTGCAGGTTTGGGAAGGTGGCGAGGACCTCCGTCATCTCGTTGCCCCGCTCTCCGCATCCGACGTAGACGACTACGTCGGAATCGGCCCACTTTGCCAGCTGCTGCTGACAGACGGTCTTCCCGGATCCGAAGGGCCCTGGGATGCAGGCAGCGCCGCCCTTCGCAATCGGGAAGAAGGTGTCGATGACCCGCTGACCGGTGATGAGCGGGATCCCCGGGGCGAGCTTCTGTTTGACCGGGCGGGGGATTCGGACCACCCACTTCTGGACGAGCGTGACCGGTTGGCTTCCCGACGCCGTCTTGATCGAGCCAATTGGTTCGCGGATGTTGTACGAGCCGCTCGCAAGCTTCTCGAGTGTCCCGCTGACACCGGGGGCGACCATGATCTTGTGCAGGATGAGCGGCGTCTCTTGGACAGTGCCGAGGATCGTGCCGGGGGTCACCTCGCTCCCGACCTTAGCGACCGCAGTGAACTCCCACTTCTTCGTCTCGTTGAGCGCGGCGGCCGAAAAGCCCCGCGTGATGAAGTCCCCGAGATTCTTCTTCAACACGTCGAGCGGGCGCTGGACCCCATCGTAGATGGAGGTCAGTAGCCCCGGACCGAGCTCGACGGAGAGCGCCTGGCCGGTGTTCTCCACCGGGTCGCCCGGCCGGACCCCCGTAGTGTCCTCGTAGACCTGGACCGTCGCGGTATCGCCCACGAGCTTGATGATCTCGCCGACGAGCCCGAGGGTCCCGACCCGTACGACGTCGAACATCTTCGCGCCGGTGAGCCCTTCGGCGATGACGACCGGACCGGAAACGCGAGCGATGACTCCCATCTTCTACCTCTCAGGTCGGAACGGCGAGCGAAACCCCGAGGACCCTCTTGGCAAGCGTGCCGATGCTCTCGACCTCGTACTCCCCGCTGGGGGTGGGCACGAAGACGACGAGCGGCTTGAGGGAGGAATCGGCGTGGACGCGCTGGTTCTCCGAAAGCAGTGGGCGGATCGACTGGCTGGCGATCACGAGCGAGTAGCGCCCGCTCGTCATCGCCTTCTGGAACTCGGAGGCGCCCGTTTGCGGCGTCACCTCCACTACTTCTTTGAGGCCGATCAATCGGAAGCCGATGGCCAGCTCGCGCTCGCCCAAGACCACGGTTTGACCGGCGTCCGGTACGAAGTCGGGCACGGCGCCCCCGGCGGGGACTCGGCGTATTTAAGGCCTGCCCCGAGCGGCGTGCCGGCGCACCATTCACGATAGAAAATCGAGCGAAAAACTGGTGGCGCGGCCACCACCGCAGACGGGTCCGGATGAGGGCGTGTTGGCGCTACTTGTAGGTCGAGGTGTGGACGTGGCCTTCGTCGTCCGTGATCGTGATGCACTCGCCTTCGCACTCGAACAGGCACGCCTCGCAGACGATGCACTCCGGACCGTTGACCGCCAGCGAGCGCTCGGTGCGGAACTGGAACTTGGCCGCGACCCCCGCATCGTCGACGACGCCTGGGAACTGGTCGCGGGGCTTGAGCTCGAAGACGTTCACCGGGCAGACGTCCCGGCAGTGCGCGCACCCCGTACACTTTTCCAAGGCGATATCGACCTGGACCATCTGGGGCCTCGAGGAGTTTTCCACAGGTCCGTTGTATATAGGGTTTCGCCCGGAGCGAAACCTGACGCGGTTTTCCGGGAGGAATCGAGCGTTTCAAGGGCTCCCCGTCGGGGCCTAGTAGGCCACCCGTCCTGTCCCCGACCGGCATGGGAGAAGTCGTCCTCGGGACGAGCGGCTGGGACTATCCGGAGTGGGTCGGTCCGGTCTACCCGCGGCATGGAACCATCGACCGTTTGAGGTTCTACACCGACCTGTTCCCCATTGTGGAGGTCAACTCCACCTTCTACCGGCTCCCCCGGGTGTCGGTCGCCGAGTCGTGGGCCCGCCGCACCCCACGTCGGTTCCGGTTCGCTGCCAAGTTCCCGCAGACGATCACCCACGAGCGGCGCCTCGTGGGGGCGGAGGAGGAGCTCGGGCGGTTCCTCGAGGTGCTGAGCCCGCTCCGCGACGCAGGGAAGTTCGCGGCCGCGCTCCTCCAGCTTCCCCCGTCGCTCGCCTTCGACCCAGCCAATGTGCGGGCGTTCTACGAACGGCTCCCGGCAGACCTGCCCGTCGCCGTCGAGTTCCGCGAACCGTCGTGGAGGTCGGCCGAATCGTTCGACCTCCTGAGGGAGTTTCGGCTCGCCTACGTCGTCGTCGACGAACCGTTCCTCCCCATCGACCTCGAGGTCACGGCATCGTTCAGCTACATCCGCTGGCACGGTAGGGGGGAGCAGCTCTGGTACGACTACACGTACTCCAAGGACGAACTCACCGACTGGGTCCCGAAGGTCCGTGCACTGGAGGAACGCTCCGAGCACGTCTACGGGTTCTTCAACAACCACTTCCGCGGCGATGCCGCGGTCAATGCCCAGGGCCTGACGGAGCAATTGGGTCTGCCGCCGCCTCCGTGGAGCTCGAAGCTGGACCGGTGAGGGCCGTCGGGGACGTGCCGTACTGCAGGAGGAGGATCTTGCAGTCCCGGCATCGGAAGCCGGAGATGTAGACCATCCCGAACCCGCTCGTGGGCGCCAGCTCCTCCCCGCCGAAGCCGAGGCGGGTCCGTTCGAGATACCATCTCGAGCCGGAGACGAGGCCCTCGGAGCCGAGGAAGCCGGGTGACATCGGCTTTGAGCAGTTGGGACAGTTGGGCATCTGACGACCCTCGGAGAAGGTTCAAGGTTCCCCGGCTCCGATAAAGATTCCGGAGCGCGGGTCCGTCGTGGGGCGAAGGAATGTCGGGGAACTCCCCCCATGACACCGATCGACCCTTCTTTTTGGGCGGGATTCGGAGTGGGATGCGCTGCACGGGTCCCAGGCCCGCGAGCGCCATGTTCTCCCCCCCGGAAGGTCGTCAGCTTCCCCGTGGGCTGGAGTAGGTCTCCCACCCGAAGGGCCAGTCTACGACGGCGCCCTCGGGCCTGTCCGTCATGTCCGGCGGGAATCGATCGGGAACAAGGGAACCGCTGACGCTGGGAAGAGGGGCATCGGTTGGCGGTGCTAACGGGAGGTGACTGAGATGGTGGACCCGACGGAGACCGTTTCCGGCCAAGGCTCCAGATCGACCACCCAGATGGTCCAGACCAATGGCGGGAGTACGCCCGTCGTGCCGATGAAGTCGAAAGACAACCTCGAAAAATCGATTGCGCCCGCCGTCCGATCCGTTTCGTTCCAGATGAACGGTGGGACGTACCCAAACGGTGGGGGGCATGGTAGAGCGAAATTGGTTAGCTGAGCCAACATGTCGCACCCGTCCGCTGCGGGGAAGAGCCAAACCTGGAACGACCCGGGGACCTGGAGAGTGCCACTCAGGCTCGAGTTGCGTGTCTCGTTGAAGGAGATCGAAAGCGCCTTCGCCCCGCAGCTCCAAGTGGTCGATGTGTAGCTCCCATTCCCGCCGTTCTGAGTCGTGGTGTTCATCGCGAGGCACCACGCATCCAGGGGACCGAGCGACCAGACGGACCCTGCGGCTGCCAAACTACAGGATGTGTTGGGAGCCGGCGAACACGTTCCACTCACGTCTCCCCCTTTGCCATACGCCGATCCGGAGTAGGCCAAGTCCGAGGGCGCGCCGGTGAAAGCGAAGACCCCACCGGTTAGTAGTAGGAGAGCAGCGGTCGCAAGCACGCTGAATCTGGAGGGAGCCGCAGGTTGCAGACGAGGAGCGTTGGAAAGCGGGATGGCTCGACCTCCTCAACACCGAATTAGCCACAACTGCCGGCGAAGATAGGTGTTCGTACCGTTCTTGCACCACCGTGAGTGTGGGGCTGGGAGAATCGGGACCGGTTTCCCGCCATGTGGCCGGAGACCGCTCGATCCTACCCCAAGGGGGGCTTTCGCCCAGGTATCGATGTCGGCCTACCGATACCCGGGCGGGAAGGCGGGGTAACGGCCCACCGAAAAACCTCCCCGGGCGGAAACGCCGCCTTTCCGCCCCGTTTCCGCCCCTCCTGCCGGGCCCTTGACGCTCTGATCTCGCGTCGCACCGGCCCGAGGTGATCTCGCGTGCTGGACCCGCTCGATGCCCTGGCCGCCGATCCGGTGGAGCTCTTCGACCTCGCGGAGGAGGTGCCGCGGCCCGGACCGGACCTGGTACACCCGGAGCCGGTGGAGCCGATCCCTTCGTCGGTGCGGATCTCCAAGAGCCGCCCGGGCCGGCATCGCTCGACGCTCCCGAGCTCCCCTCCGCTCGTGCACTGGCTCGGCCGTCACATGGCGCCGGGTGAGGCGACCCTGTGGGTCGGCTCTCCCGCGACGATCGAACCGATCCTCGAACTGTTCTATGCCGGGGTTGCCCGGGCCGGAGGCCGTCTCTCGCTCATCGAGGGAGCCAACCGGTTCCAGCCGTACCGCATCGGCGAGACGGGCCGGTCGCTCGGCCTCGACCCGGGCCGGCTCCTCGACCGGATCCGCCTCGCGCGGGCGTTCACGGCCTACCAACTGGTCGCGCTCGTCGACGGGTGGGCGTCGGAGGCCCGACGGCGCCGCCCGACGGTCCTCGTCGGGCACGACCTGACGACGCTGTTCGAGACCGAGGAGGTTCCCGAGGAGGAGCGCGCCCCGCTCCTCACCCACGTCGCCGAGACGCTCCGCGCGACGCTGCGCGTGGTCCCGGTCCCGCTCCTCCTGACGCTCGGCCGCGGGTTCTCCCAGTTCCCGGGACTGACCGACCGCGGCCCCCGGCTCTTCGACCTCATCCGGGTCAGCGCCCGTCGCGGCCACCTCCGCCTGGAGGCGCTCCGGGACGGGTCGCGCCTTTCCGTCGTTCCCCGCCCGGCCGGCCAGTGGGGTCTCGAGGAGTTCGCCTCGACCGGCCCGGAGGAGGTGACCGCGTGGGCCGCACAGTTCCGACGTACCGCCAGGCGCTCGAGGAGCGGATGAAACGCTGGGAGGCGTTCGGCCGCCTCCTGACGACCCCGGAGGAGCGGGAGGCGTTCAACCAGCTCGTCACCGGCGCCCGGCGATACGCGGCGCAGGCGACGTACGTCGGGAGCCCGGATCTCCTGGAATCGATCCTCCTCTCCGTCCTCCTGGACCTCGCCCGCCGGATGGCGCCGGTCCCGGGAGCGGAGGGCTCCCCGGTCCCGTCGCCCCGGAATTGACCGGCCTCCCCGCCGGGGGGCGAGGATGAGCGACGCGTGGCTCCTCGACATCACCGAGGACCGGCGCGGGCACGACGTCGTCCTGTGGCTCAAGGACGGCGACGCCGCGGGCCGGGTCCGCGCGGTCCGGCGTCCGTTCCGGCCGCCGTTCCTGCTCGACGGACCGCGCGAACACCTTCGGGCGGTCGCCGAGCGGTTCACGGGATCGCCGGACGTGGCGACCATCGAGTGGCGGACCGAGCGCCCGTCGATCTTCGAGCGGCGGCCGCGCCGTCTCCTTGCGATCACCCCGGAGCGGAACGACCGGCGTCGTCGGCTCGCGACGGCCGTCGACGCGTTCGGCGGATACCATCGGGGCACATTGTACGACGTCGACCTGGCGCCGGCCCAGCTCTACCACCTGAGGTTCGGCCTCTACCCGTTCGCCCCGGTGGAGCGGGAGGGGGACGGGTGGGTCGCCACGGTCTCGGCCGATGCGGTCGACTACCCGCTCCCTCCGCTTAGGATCTCCCGGCTGGCCGCCGAGCTCCATGGGGTGCGACGTGGCGGGATCGTACGGGGGGACCCTGCGCTCTCGGCCGTCGTCGTGGGGGACGCGCGGCTCGAGGGGCCGGAGGCGGAGTTGTTGGACGAGGTGATGCGGGAGCTCTCCCGCCAGGACCCGGACATCCTGTTGACCGACGACGGGGACGGGTTCGACCTGCCGTGCCTGTACCGACGGGCCGCGGCGCTCGGCCGTTCGGAAGAGGAGTTCTTCCTCGGACGCGAGGCGGTGTCGTTCCGGCCGGCGCGGCCGGCCCGGTCGTTCGCCACCTACGGGCAGGTCATGCACCGGGAGGCGTCGTTCCCGCTTCCCGGGCGCTTCCACCTCGACCGCGAGAACTCCTTCCTGTACGGCGACGCGGCGATCGACGGGCTCATCGACGCCGCGCGGCTCTCCCGGCTCTCGCTCCAGACGGTGGTGCGCCAATCGCCGGGGACGTGCTTCACGGCGATGGAGATGGCCCACGCCCTCGCCGAGGGGACCCACGTCCCGTTCCGGAAGAACCGGCCGGAGGAGTTCAAATCGGCCCACCAGCTCGTGGAGGCCGACCGCGGGGGGGTGATCTTCCTTCCGCCCGTCGGCGTGCACGACCACATCGACGAGTTCGATTTCGCGAGCCTGTATCCGCACATCATGGTGCGGCACAACCTGTCGACGGAGACGCTCAACTGCCGGTGCTGCCCGAAGAGCACCGAGGTCACCCCCGGCCTCGGCTACCGCTCCTGCCAGCGCCGGGTCGGCCTGATCCCCCGGACCCTGGGCCCGCTCCTCGAGCGCCGCCTGGCGTACAAGGCGGCGATCCGGCGGCCCGGGACCTCGGCGGAGGACGCCGAACGCCTGCGTCGCCGGGTGAAGATGCTCAAGTGGATCCTCGTGACGGCCTTCGGCTACCAGGGGTACCGCAACGCGCGGTTCGGCCGGATCGAGTGCCACGAGGCGATCAACGCCCATGCCCGGGAGCTCATCGTCCGGCTGGTCGGCTACGCCGAGGAGCGCGGGTACCGGGTCGTCCACGGGATCGTCGACTCGCTCTGGCTCACGCCCCGGGACCGGCAGGCGTGGCCGGACCCGGAGGAGTTCGCCCGGTCGGCGAGCACGAAGTTCGACCTGCCGCTGGGCTACGAGGGCCGGTACCGGTGGATCGTCTTCCTGCCGTCGCGCCACGGCCTCGGGGTCCCGAACCGCTACTACGGTCTCTACGAGAGCGGCGCGTTCAAGCTGCGGGGCGTCGGCTCGCGGCGGCACGACACCCCGCTCCTCCTGCGACGATTCGAGGGGGAGATCCTCGACCTGATGAAACGGGCGACGGATGCGCCGGAGGTCGCCGCCCTCCTCCCCCGGCTCCTCGCCCGTGCCGACCGGTTCGCCGAGGAGGTCCGAGCACGACGCTGGCCCGTCGAGGAATTGCTGATCACGCACCGGCTGAGCCAGCCGGTGGACGCCTACGTGACGTTCACCGACAGCGTGGCCGCGATGCGCCAGTTGGCCGACGCCGGGGTGACGCGCGCGCCGGGTGAAACGGTCCGCTTCGTCATCCGGGACCGCCGTTCGCGCTCCTGGCGGGACCGGGTGCGCGTCGCCGAGCTCCTCGAGCCGGACGACCGCTACGACCCTCAGGCGTACCTGGAGCTGATGGCCCGCGCCGCCGAGACGCTCCTCGCTCCACTCGGGGTCCGGCGCGAGGGGCTGCTCGAACGCTGGAACGCCGGGCCGGCTCCCGAACGCGACCGGTACCGCTCGGTCGAGGGCCGGACCCAGAGGCCGCTCTCGGCGTCGTAGGGGACGGCCGGACGGGGCGAAGGGGCCGATGGACCGCCGTCCCGGTCTACCGGCGCTTCGCTCGGTGGTCGTGGAGGCCGAGGACGTTCCCGGACGGGTCCCAGACGATCCCCTGGTGGTCGTCGGAGCGCTTCACCCGGAATCCCTGGCGCTCGAGCGCGTCGGCGGATTTCGGAAAGCTCGAGACGTGGAAGAAGAACGGGGAATCCTCTGCGTCCTTTCCGAGCGCGATGCGAGGTGCCTCGGGCTGGAGAAAGAGGGTGAGCTCCATCCCCCGCGCGTCCACTACCGTCCAGACGGGATCCTCCTTCCCGACGACGGGGAACCCGAGCGCGTCCCGGTAGAACGCGAGGGCGAGGCCCATGTCACGGACCGGCACCACCACGTGCCCGATCCCGGTGACCACGGGATTCATGCCGGTCCGACCCGCGGACTCCTATAGACCTGACGGGCCGCCCCGGACGCCCTGGGCTCGGGCGCTCCCGCACCGAGAGGGCGCCGCGACGTCGTGGGCGGGTTCCGGAACCCTCACGCGCGGGGCAGCGAGTCGGGCGCGTCGACCTTTGTAATATATGTTAACTGAAAAGTGTATAATTGGCCGAGGCCATCCCGGGATGGATGATGGCAGAGTCCGGCCGAATGCCGGAGGGGTTCTCGTCGCCGAAGCAGCGGACCCTCCTGTTCCTCAAGCGCTCCCCCGGCGCCTCGCTGGCCGAGGTCGCCGGGGAGCTCGGGGTCTCTAAGGTCGCGGCGCTTCGTCACCTCGCGAGCCTCGAGGCCGAGGGGCTGGTGGAGCGATCCTACCAGCGCAACGGCGTCGGTCGGCCGAGGGTCCACTTCCGTCTCGGGCGCGGCTCTTCCCGTCTGTTCCCTCAGGCCTACACCCAGATGTCGATCTGCGCCCTACAGTTCATAGAGGGGAAGCTCGGGCGCGACGCCGTCGTCACCCTGCTGAAACAGCGAACCCGCGAGGTGGAGGTGGAACGCCGGGGCCAGATGCGCAGCCCGGAGCTGTCGGCCCGCGTGACCGAGCTCGTCAAGATCCGGCAGGAGGGGGGCTACATGGCCGAGGTCGGGGCGCGGCGTCGCGGCAGCCACGAGCTCCTGGAGCACAACTGCCCGGTGCTCGCCATCGCCGAACGGTTCCCCGAGGCGTGCGAGGTGGAGCGGAAGATGTTCGAATCCCTGCTGCGCGCCCGCGTGGAGACCTCCCACCGGGTCGTCGCGGGGGACCCGGTCTGCCGATTCGTGATCCGACCGCAAGCCGAGCGGGCATGACCGACCTCTCGGGATCGACCCCCCCGCACCGACGGGTCGCGGTGGTCACCGGGGCGAGCGGCGGCCTCGGGCTGGTCCTCAGCCGGGTGATCGCCGGCGAGGGGTTCGACCTGATCGCCCACGCGCGGGGCCGCCCCGGGCTCGACGCCGTCGCCGAACGCCTCGCTCCCCTCGGCGGCCGGATCGAGACGGTCGCCGGGGATGTGTCGCGACCCGCGGACCGCGAGCGGCTGGCCGAGCGGGTCCGGGCGGCCGGCCGCCTCGATCTCCTGGTCAACAACGCCTCCGAGCTCGGACTCTCCCCGCTCCCCCCGCTCGGCCGGTATCCGGTGGAGGAGTTCGAGCGGGTGTTCCGGACCAATGTGGTCGCCCCGTTGGCGCTCGTCCAATCGGTGCTCCCCGAGCTTCGAACGGCGCACGGAACGGTGGTGAACATTTCGAGCGACGCCGCCGTCGGCGGCTATCCGGGGTGGGGGGCGTACGGGGCGAGCAAGGCAGCGCTCGACCTCGTGTCCCTGACGCTGGCCCACGAACTGGAAGGAGACGGGGTCAGCGTGATCTCCGTGGACCCGGGAGACATGCGGACCGCAATGCACCAGGCCGCGTTCCCCGGCGAGGACATCTCCGACCGGCCTCTTCCCGACGTGACCCTCCCCTTCTGGGCCTGGCTCCTCGGCCAGCCGGCCCCGAAGCTGAGCGGTCACCGGTTCCGCGCCCAGGCCGAGAGCTGGGTGGTGGAACCGTGAGTGCCGCCGCGCCGCCTGCGCTCCCGCCCCGCGCGCTCGAAGCCGACCGGCCGCCGGAGGCCCGAGGGACCGAGCGGGACGAGGTGCGATTGATGGTCTCGCGCCCCGACCGGATCGAACACCTACGCTTCCGCGACCTCGCCGGCCTGTTGGGGCCGCGCGATCTGGTGGTCGTGAACGAGAGCCTCACCCTGCCGGCGAGCGTGCCGGCGGAGGGGGCGTTCGGGCCGTTCCGAGTCAGCGTGAGCACCCGGTACGGTCGCGGAGTATGGCTCGCGGAACCCCGATGGAGCGCCCATCGCCCCGGACCGGTTCCGCTCGGGGAGGGGGAAGGCTTCCGGATCGCCGGGTTGCCGGCCCGGGTCGTCGCTTCCTATCCGGGGATCCCTCGGCTCGCGTTCGTCCACGTCGAGGGCGATCTCGAGCGTAGGATGGCGGAGGTCGGGGTACCGATCCAGTACTACTACGCCCATCGGGAATTCCCGCTCGAGGCGTACCAGACCGTCTTCGGGAGGTACCCGGGAAGCGCCGAGATGCCCTCGGCCGGCCGGCCGTTCACACCTCGACTGGTCCAGGCGCTTTCCGCGCACGGGGTCCGGTTCTCGAGCGTCATCCTCCACGCCGGGGTTTCCAGCCTCTCGACCGACGATTGCGCCGCGGGGTCGCTCCCCATCTTTCCGGAGCCGTTCCATGTCCCGCGGGAGACCGCGGAGGCCGTGGAGCACACCCGGAACCTCGGGGGGCGGGTGATCGCCGTCGGCACCACGGTGGTGCGAGCCCTCGCTGCCGCGTCGCCCGGGGGCGTCGTGCGCGCGGCCTCCGGGTTCACCCAGGCGTTCGTCCACCCCGGGCGGGCGGCCCCGTCGGTCGATGCTCTGCTCACGGGGCTCCATGACCCGGGCACGACGCATCTGTCAATGCTCGAGGCGTTCATGGGCGGCGCTCAGCTCCGAGATTCGTACGCGGCGGCGATCGACGCGGGCTACCTATGGCACGAATTCGGGGATAGTCATCTCATACTCCGCGGCTGATCGAGCGTCCGCTCCCTCGGCGCGCGCGCGCCGGACGGAGGGAACGGGATCCCGCGTAGCGAGCCCGGGGCGTCGGCTCGGTAGCGGCGACGCGACCGGAACCGGCCCCGAGAGTAGCGCCTCCTTATGCCCCGGAAGCGCCTCGGTCGCACGTGACCGGTCGCAGTCGCCGGCCCAGCGTCCGGGACCGGAGCAAAGATCGGGAGCCCCCGACTCCGGCCGCCCGCCTCGCCGAGATCAAGGCGATGGCCGACGAGGGGCAGACGGTCGACCTGGAACGCCTCGTGCGGTGGCTCGCCGATCCGGATCCGCTGGTTCGCCAGGGATGCGCCTGGGTACTCGGGGAGAAACGGGAACGCCGGGGACGCGCCGCGTTGGAGGCGGCCCTGAACGACCCGTCCAACCGGGTCCGCGCCACGGCGGTCGAGGCGCTGGGGGCGATCCGCGCCCCCGAGAGCCGGATCGCCCTCGAACTCTCCCTGAAGGATCCCGACGCGCGGGTCCGCTCCCAGGCCGCGTGGGCGGTGTGGGCGTTGGATGACGCGCGCTCGGGAGCGGCCATCCTCCCCCTGTCCCTGGACCCGGACCCGGCGGTCCGCCAGGGGGCGGCCGCCGCGGTGGGACGCCTGCAACCGAAAGGCGGCTATGATCGACTGGTCGTGATGCTCCGGGACCCGAACGACCGGGTCCGTCGCCAGGCGGTATACGGCCTGGGCGGGTTCCGAAACCCTCGGACCCCCTCGCTCGTGCGTCCGCTCCTGGGAGACCCGGCGCTCCGCGTGCGGATCGCCGCCGCCACGATCCTCGGCCGTTGCCGGGACGTGGAATCGGTTCCGCTCCTGCTCGAACACCTCGCGACCGACGACGCGTGGATGAAACCGGCGGCGCTCGTCGCCCTCGGACAGGTCGGCGACCTGAGTGCCCTCCCGCAGCTGCTCGCCGCCATCGACGATCCGGCCGGGTGGGCGAGGGTGTGCGCCTTCCACGCGTTGGCCGCCCTGAAGGACCCGTCGGCGCGCCCCGCGGCTCGCTCCCGAATGAAGGATACGCTCTGGTCCGTGCGCGGCGCGGCGGCCGAGTGCCTCGGCGCCGTAGGGAACGAGGAGGATCTTTCGCTGCTCCTCGAAACGCTCGAGGACCCGCACCCGTGGCCACGGCGAGGGGCGGTCTACGCGCTCGGGAACCTCGGCCTGTCGGAGGCCTCCCCCCGCATTCGCGAGGAGCTCCGCCATCCGGTCGCCGAGGTCCGCCTCGCCGCCGTCTGGGCGCTCGGTCGACTCCGCGACGACGGAGCGAGGGAGGCGATCGCGGCGGTGCTGCGCCAGTCCCACCCGGCCCGAGGGAACCGTCCGACGATCGCGGAGGGGGACGGGGCCGTGCGGCTCCTCAGCGATGCGGAGGACCGCCTGTTCGATTCCGCAGTGCAGGCACTGGGCCGCCTGAGCCAGGGTGAGTTCGACCCGGTCGTGGCGCGCGCCCTGCTGGAGGCGCGCTCGAGGGTGCCCGAGGAGGAGCTCGAGCGCCTCGCCCGTCTTCCGACCCCCGAGGTGAGCGTCCGCGGGACCCCGCCGACGCTCCGTCTGATCTTCGAGACGGCCCTGCCCGCGGCGGTCGACGAGGACGAGCTGGGATGCTGAGGGACCTGCGCAAGCGGGACCTGGCGGAATTCAACCTCCTCATCACCCGCGAATTCCCCCAGGAAGGGGCGCTCCTCGGGCTGGACGCGGTCGCCCAGGGGAAGGTCATCGACCGGGTCTTCAACCCGTTCGTGCGGGGGCTCCTGGGGCTGATGCGATGGGTCGGCAAGCCGATCGTCCGATTCCTCATCGTCGAGGCGGATGGCAAGGTGGCGGCCACAGCGATCGTCTCGTTCAACAAGCGTTCCGGCTACATCGGAGGCGTCTCGGTCCATCCGGACTACCGGCGTCGCGGGTTCGGCCGGCAGGTGATCCAAGGGTGCGCCGATACGGCGAGGGCCGCGCACCGGGAGTTCGCCGTCTTGGACGTGCTGCGTGACAACGCCCCGGCCCTCGCTCTGTACCGTTCGAGCGGCTACCTGCCGCTCCGCACCGGTGCGTTCCTCCGCAAGGAGCTCGAGTCCCGTCCCGCCCCTATGGCCGCGCCCCAGGGAGTTCGGCCCATTCGGCGGAGCGACCGGGAGGGTCTCGCCGTCCTGGCCCGGTCGGCGCTGCCGGAGGAGGTCTCCCGCGTGCTGCCCGTAGAACGCGGCTCGTTCACCCTCCCGCCCATGATCGTGCGGTTCCTTCTCTCGGAGACCCAGGCCTGGGTCATCGACGACGGCCAGGGCCCCCTCGCTTTCCTGCGCGCCACCGTCAGCCGGGCGATGGCGGCGGGCAACCTTACCGCCCCGATACTCTCCCCCGACCTTCCCGACGAACGGGCGCGCGAATTCCTCCGATTCGCCGAGTCTTGGCTCGCGTCGAAGGGAGCGCCCCGGCTCGTGACGGAGGAGTGGGACCATCACACCCGCTCCCGCGAGCTCCTCCGGTCGGAGGGGTTCGTCGACGCGATCCCGATCGAGACCCTCTACCTCCCCCTGAATGGCTGAGCGGCGCACGACCCCCGCGGTCGACGTGTACCTATTCCCGGCCCCGCTCGGCGGCGGACGCGGGGACGTCGACGAAGTGTTCGTGGCGGGTCAGGTGCTCGCAGGAACGGGGGTGCGGGTGCGGTTGTTCCGCCTCCAAGGCCGGCCTTGGCCGAGCGCGATCGCGGACCCTCGCGATTGGCCCCCGTTTCCCCGGGTTTCCCGGCTGGGATCTCGGCGCCCGTGGGCCCTCACCGTGAGTGCGGCGTGGGGGGTGACCTGCGCCCCCCGGCGACCCGGTCCGCTCGGGCGGGCGGGGCCGTGGGCGCTGGAGTCGACCGCCGTGGAGGAGTCGTACGGTCCGGAGCGGACCATCCACCTCAGCTTCGAGGAGTTTGCGCGGACCCTGACCAGCCGCGAGCAGACGATCGAGCGGTACCGTGAAGGGGGGTGGAGCCGCCGGGCGATCCTCCGCCGGGCCCGGCTCCGGGGGTTTCGCCAAGAGGTGCAACGGTTCCGGACGGCCTATCGACGGTTCCGCGGATTCGACCAGCGAAACGTCCTGTCGATCTTTCCGGGATTGGAGCGAAGCCCGAGGTTTCAGAACGAGTTCGGCGAAGCGGTCCAGACCGGCCCGCTCTGGCCGCGCCGGTTCCGCCCCGGACACTCCGACCCCCGCCCGGTCTGGGTCTGGTACGCGGATTCTCCGTCGACCGCTCGCCTGGCGCCGTCAATCCTCGAGGGACTTCAACGATCAGGACGCCGGGTACGCCTCGACATCCGGGGCTCCCCGGACGCGGTGGGCGCGCTCGTCCCGTCGGCCGGGTGGAGCCTCGTGCCGAAACGGTCGCCCCGAGCCTGGGGGGACCGGTTCGAGAATGCCGAGCTACGGATCGTGACGGGAAGTCGAAGCCTTCTCGAGGCCTTGGAAGTGGGCGGGCCGTTCCTCTACTTCAACGGCGTCACCGGCTCCGGGTCCTCGACCCGTCGCCACCGTCCGGAAAAGCTGACCCAGCTCCTCCGGGCCCTGGCCTCGCAGAGGGTCCCGCGACGGGTGCTGCGGGACCTCCGAGAGTTTTCCCTCGCCCGCCGGGTCGCCCAAGTCTGCGAGGCCGCCGCATCCCGGAGTTGGCAGAGGTCGTTTCCCCGGGGGACGGAGGTGCGCGGCTATTCGCCCCCCTTCGACTCGGCCAATTCCCTCCTCGTGGAACTGGTCCACCAGGTCCATCTCTCGCCCGAGGGACCCGGTGGCTCGTCGGCTCGGATCGTAGAGGAGCTGCGCCGTCGGTCCGTCGGAACCGCGGGCCCCGCGCGTTCTCACATCTATAAAGGGCGGGCTCCCATCCCGGGCTGATGGCCCCCGATGAAGCGCCCCCCGCCGCGGTGGCCGAGGCGCTGCTCGGAAAGGCGCTCCGGGTCCGACGCGGGGAGAATGTCATCATTGAGAGCTGGAGCCACACCCTCCCTTACGCCGCGGCCTGCGTCGTCGAGGCGCGGAGGCTGGGCGCCCACCCGATGCTCCTGCTGGAAGAGGAAGGTGCCTTCTGGGAGAGCCTCGAGCGGGCGCCCAATTCCGGTCGTTGGAGCGGCGTGGCACGCCACGAGGGAGCCGCGCTCGGAAACGCGCATGCCTACGTCTTCTTCCCGGGACCGGCCGACCGCCCGAGATTCCGGAATCTGCCGAACGCCCGGAGCCGGCAGAATACGACGAACAACGACGAGTGGTACCGCCGAGCCCGCGCCGCGAAGCTGCGCGCGGTGCGAAGTGTCCTCGGCTACGCTTCCGACCAGCAGGCGGCGCACTGGGGCGTCTCCGGCGCCGCGTGGCGCACGGCCCTTTCGCAGGCGACCGTCGGCGTCGACTACGCGGCGCTGGTCAAGGACGCCCAGCGCGCGTCGGCGAAGCTCCAGTCCGGTACCACCCTGCGGATCACGGCCGCCAACGGGACCGACGTCACCCTCAAGCTGCGCCGGCGGCGTCCCATGGTCGACGACGGCGTCGTGACGCCCCAGGACGTGAAGGACGGGGCGATCCTGACGGTCTCCCCTCCCGGAACGGTCGTCGTGGCGGTCGACGAGAAGTCCGCGGAAGGGGTCGCGATCGCGAACCGCCCGAGCTTCCTGCGGAGCGGCCGAGTGGAGGGTGGCCAATGGGAGATGAAGGCCGGAAAGCTCTCGAACTTCTGGTACACGGACGGCCAAGCGGCGTTCGAGGAGGTGTATCGACCGGCCGGCAAGGGCCGCGACGTCGTCGGCCTGTTCTCGCTCGGCCTCAACCCCGCCCTTCCCCCCGGCGTCCCGCAGGTCGAGGACCAGGAGGCCGGCGCGGTCACGCTCGCGGTCGGGGGGAACCACGCCCAGGGGGGCACGAACCGGTCGCCGTTCATCTCCTGGATCGTCCTCGGCGAGGCGACGGTCGCCGTCGACGGAAAGCCCGTGTGCGACCGCGGCAAGCTCCTCTAGCGCCGCGCCACCGCCGGGGAGCCGCTCGGGGAGTTCCGATGGGACCGTCGTCCGGTACGCCGCTTCCGCGCTCGTTCTACGACCGGGCCACCCGTCGGGTGGCTCGCGACCTGCTCGGGAAGATCCTCGTCCACGATCCAGGGGACGGGGCGCGGTCGGTCCGTATCGTCGAAGTCGAGGCGTACCTCTCGAAGGATCCGGCGAGCCACGCGTTCCACGGGCCGACGCCGAGGAACGCCTCCATGTTCGCGCGGCCGGGGACGCTCTACGTCTTCCGGATCCACCAGGTGGTGTGTGCCGATGTCACCACGCGGGTGGGCGAGGCGGTCTTGCTGAGGGCTGGATCCCCCATCCCCCCGTTCGACGGCAACCCGTCCGGTCCCGGTCGATTGTGCCGCCACCTGGGGGTGACCCTGGACGACGACGGGGTGGACCTACTGACCTCCGCGACGCGAATCCTGGGAGCCCCGAGGCCCCTGGAACGGGTCGACACCGCCCCCCGGGTGGGGATCTCCCGGGCGAAGGAGGCCCGGCTGCGATTCTTCCTATCCGGAGATCGGTGGGTCTCGGCTCCGCGGCCCTGGGGCCGCGTAGGTCGCGTTACTTGAGCTTCGCCCAGGCGTATCGGCGCAGGTGGGCGGTCTCGCCGAACCCGCAGGACGCGCACGCGCGCTTCTGGCGGTGGTAGGAGTGCTTGCCGCAGCGTCGGCAGCGGAAATGGACGATCTTTCCACCGCGCTGGGACGGGGTACCCTTCGTCATCGCTCTCCTCCGACCCGATTACGGCGAAATATAAACGATGGAGTCGCCGCGGAGCAGCGTGAGCCCCTGGTGGGGCGTGACGACCTCCTGGACGACCTCTTCGGCGGAGGAGAGGACCAGGTTGAGGTGCTGGTCATACGCGTCCAGGACCCCCCGGAACGACCGGCCCCCCTTCATCTCCACGAGGACCCGCTTGTGCAGGCTCTGTTGGAGCAGTTCGAGGGGCTTCATCGGCGGAGGGGTCGGGAGAATGGCTTGGCTTCTTAACAGTTACCGAGGACGGTCGAACGCCCTCTCCGGAGCGGCCCGCCGAGCGCGGTCAACGCGGCCTGTCCGTCCTCGACGGAGGGGGTCGGGAGCGCCGGAGCGCCCCGAATCGCCGCGAGGACACGCTGGGCGGCGCGCCCGGGGGGGCCGTCCACGGGGACGACGACGACCCGGCCCGGAAGGGCGCTGGCGAGATCCTCCGTCCAGTACCTCTTCTCGAGCGCCCCGACGCGCGCGTGGCGCTCGGCCAGCGCCTGCGGGTGCGCGGCCGGACTCCCTCGCACCCGACGCGCGATCACGTCCGGCGGCGCGTCCAGATAGATGGTAAGGTCCGGGATGCCCCATCGGCCGATCGCCAGCTCCGAAGCGAACATGGAGAGAATTTCGTGCCGGACATCCCACTGCGGGCCCAGCAGCTCGTCCAGCCCCCGGCTGTAGGTGAGCGGACCGGCGAACCCGGTGTCGAGAAGAAGCAGCTCATGGTCCGCGCTCCGCCGCACCGCGTCCGCGTGCCGGGCGAGCTCGAGACGGACCAGCGCCCGCTCGATCGCACGGAGTTCCCTGCGGGAGCGGAACTCCAGGGAGGGGGGGTGGGTCACGCCGTCGATCGCCTCGACCATTGCGGTGCGTCCCGTCTGTCGTGCCAGCGCCCGCAGCAACGTCGTTTTGCCGACCCCGCTCGGCCCCTCGAGGGCCACCCACGCCAGGGGGGGTCGGGTCGCATTCGCCACGTAGGCCTACGCCCCCCGACCGCGATAAGGGCTGGGCCGAAGCGACGCAAGAAGTCCCTTTAATTCGCCCGCCGGCTCGTCCGCTCCCGTGGGAGTGGCCAACGCGCAGGTCCCGGACCGGGTCCGGCCGCCGAAGTTCCACGCCCGGGTCCTTGAATCCGGCGGGCCGCGGCCCCAAGGGTTGCGGGTCCGATTGGAACACGTGCCGTCCGATGCCTCCGAGGAGCTCCTCCGCAAGATGCATGCCCTCGGGGGCCCGGGGGCGGCACCCCCCGTTCGGCCTGGGTCCGGCATGGAGTGGCCCGAGCTCGTGCTCACGGGGACCGCCGAGCAGTTTCGGGGTCTCCGGACGGCCCCGGGCCCGCTTTCCCCCGCCAGCGAGCGGTGCGCCGAAGCGATCGCCCACGCGATCGGCAACCACTCGGCACGTCGACCTCGCACCGTCCAGGGGTTGCACCGTCGGTTCATCGTAGGGGAACGAACGCTGGTCATGGGCGTGGTCAACGTCACGCCCGACTCGTTCTCCGACGGGGGCCGCTTCCTCGAACCGGCGACGGCCGTTTCCCACGCCCTGCGCCTCGCCGTCGAAGGAGCCGACCTCATCGATCTGGGAGGCGAGTCCACCCGCCCCGGCGCCCCCGAGCTGTCCCCCGGGACCGAGTGGCAGCGCATCCACCCGGTGCTTTCCCAGCTCCACGGCCAGCTGACCGTCCCGATCTCGGTGGACACCCGTCACGCGGAGGTCGCGGAGAAGGCCCTCGACGCGGGAGCCGACCTGGTCAACGATGTCGGCGGCCTACGAGATCCGGCGATGAGGCGGCTTCTCGCCCGAACCCAGGCGCCGGCGATCGCCATGCACATGCGCGGTACGCCCGCGACGATGCAGTCCGACCTGACCTACGACGACCTCCTGACCGAGATCTACGACACCCTCGCCGACGCCGTGGAGACCGCCGTGGGCGACGGCGTCGGCCCGGACGGATTGATCATCGACCCCGGCCTCGGGTTCGGGAAGTCCCCGGCCCAGAATCTGGAGCTGCTCGACCGACTGGGGGAGTTCCGCTCGATGGGGTTCCCGATCCTGGTGGGGGCGTCGCGCAAGTCGTTCCTGGGATGGGTCCTCGGGACCGCCTCCTCCGAGTCGCGGTTGGAGGCCGGCCTCGCGGCGGCGGTGGTGGCGGCCCGGGGCGGCGCGGACATCGTGCGGACCCACGACGTGGCCCCGACGGTCCGCGCCCTGGCCCTCCACGATGCCATCGCCCGGGCCCGCGGGGAACCCGACGGTCCGGGCCGCTAGTAGGCTACTTCCACGCCTTCTCGGGCGGGACCTGGGCCAGGTCGTCGAACTCGAGCACGAGCGAGCCGACGTAGTCACACCGAAGGCAGTGGTAGCGCTGTCCGGTGATCAGGCCCGCGTCGTAGATCAGCCGCATCGAGTAGCACTGAGGGCACACGAGGATCGGCTTACCCCGGGGCTTGCGGTGCCGCATCGTCCTCCTCCTCATCGTCCTCGGGTTCGTCCGCCCGCTCCGGGTCGTCCTCCACGGGCGCGGGAGCCTCCGCTTCGCCGCCTCCGGGCGGGGGCGCCGCCTCCCCCGCGGGGACGTCGACCGTCTCCGCTCCCGGCAGCACGATGGCGTCGCGCACCGTGTCGCCCTCCTCGATGCGAATGATCCGGACCCCGAGCGTGTTGCGGCCCATCGAGCGGACCCCCGAGATCGCGAGACGGATGGTGATCCCGCCCTCCGTCGTCACGAGGATCTCCGACTCCTCCCGGACGGGGAGGACGGCGACGACCACACCGTTCCGGCCTCCGACCCGGATCGTGCGGACCCCCTTCGCGCCCCGCTTGGTCTCGCGGTAGTCGGCGACGGGGCTCCGCTTTCCGAAACCGGTGGAGGTGATCGTCAGGATGGACGGATACTCCGCGGTCACCGGCGCCATGGTGACGAGCTGGTCGTCCTTCTCGCTCGAGAGGCGGACGCCGATGACCCCGTAGGTCGCGCGGCCCATCGGGCGCACCTCGGCGAGGGGGAACCGGACGAGCTGGCCCATGCGCGTCGCGAGGACGATCTCGGTCTGCTCGTCGCCGAGGAGCGCCACGTCGACGAGCTCGTCGCGCTCCTCCAGCAGTACCGCCTGGATGCCGCTCGTGCGGATGTTCTGGAACTGGTCGAGCCCGGTGCGCTTGACGATCCCCCGGCGCGTCGCGAAGAACAGGGACCCCTCGGTATCGAGGTCGCGGATGGGCAGGAGCGTCTGGACCTTCTCCCCGTCCTTGAGCTTCCCGAGGAGGTTGATGACGGCCTTGCCCTTGGAGTGTCGGCTCCCCTCGGGGAGTTCGTACGCCTTGAGCCGGTAGACCCGGCCGAGCGTGGTGAAGAACAGGACGTTGTCGTGGGTACGGGTGACGAAGGTCCGGATGACGTAGTCCTCCTCCTTCGTCTCCATCTGGACGAGGCCCTTGCCCCCGCGCCGCTGCCGACGGTACTGGTCGAGCGGGAGTCGCTTGATGTAGCCGTCGCGCGTCACGAGGACGACGACGTCGGTGTCGGGGATCAGGTCCTCGAGGGTCCGTTCGGTGAACGCCGGGACGATCTTCGTGCGTCGTGCGTCCCCGAAGCGCTTCTTCAGGTCGTTCAGCTCGGCGACGATCAACTGGTCGAGCTCGTGGGGGGAGGCGAGGATCGCCTTGAGCTCCAGGATCAGCGCCTCCTTCTCGGCGGACTCCTTCAGGACGGCCTCTCGCTCGAGCGCGGTCAGGCGCGCGAGTCGCATGTCGAGGATCGCCTTGGCCTGCTCCGTCGAGAGCAGGAATCGGCCCATCAGCGAGGTCTCCGCCGCGCCCGCGTCCTTGGAGCGGCGGATGATCTTGATCACCTCGTCGATGTGGTCGATCGCGGTGAGGAATCCCTCGAGGATGTGCTTTCGTTCCTCGGCCTTCTTCAGGTCGAAGTGGGTGCGGCGGGTGATCGTCGCCCGCCGGTGGGTGAGGTGGAGCTCGAGCAGGTCCTTGAGCGGCAGGACCTTCGGCCGCCCGTCGACGAGGCACAGGTTGATCACGCCGAAGCTCGACTCGAGCGGCGTGTGCTCGTAGAGCCGGTTGAGGATGATCTCGGCCGGGACGTCCCGCTTGATCTCGAGGACGACGCTCGTTCCGTCGCGGTCGGACTCGTCGCGCAGGTCGGTGACGCCTTCGAGGCGCTTGGTCTTGACGAGATCGGCGATGATCTGGAGCAGGTTGGTCTTGTTGACCTCGTAGGGAATCTCGGTGATGACGATCTCGTCGCGTCCGTCGCGCTCCCGGACCTCGGCCTTGCCGCGCATCCGGAGCATCCCGCGTCCGGTCGCGTAGGCGTCCCGGATCCCGTCCGACGCGGCGAGGAATCCCCCCGTCGGGAAATCCGGCCCGGGCACTTTCTGCATGATCTCCTCGAGGGTCGCCTCCGGTTTGGCGAGGAGCAGCTGGAGCGCGTCGACGATCTCCCCCAGGTGGTGCGGAGGCATGTTCGTCGCCATGCCGACCGCGATCCCCGCCGAGCCGTTCAGCAGCAAGTTCGGGACCTTCGACGGAAGGAGCAACGGCTCGCGCAGCGACCCGTCGAAGTTGTCCCCCCAGTCGACGGTCTCCTTCTCGACATCGAGGAGCATCTCCTCGGCGATCTCGCTCAGGCGGGCCTCGGTGTAGCGCATCGCCGCCGGGGAGTCCCCGTCGATCGAGCCGAAGTTTCCCTGGCCGTCGATGAACGGGTATCGGAGCGAGAACGTCTGGGCCATGCGGACGAGGGCGTCGTAGACGGAGAGGTCGCCGTGGGGGTGGTACTTCCCGAGGACGTCGCCGACGGTGCGCGCCGATTTCCGGTACGCCTTGTCGTGTGTCGCACCGGACTCCCACATCGACCAGAGGATCCGTCGGTGGACCGGTTTGAGGCCGTCACGGCCTTCGGGGAGGGCGCGCCCGACAATGACGCTCATGGCATAGTCGATGTACGAGCGGTGCATCTCGCGCTCGACGCTGAGGTCGCGGATCCGGTCGATCACCGGCACCTCGGCGGTCGGCACCTCGGCCGGCGGGGTGCTCATGGGGCGGCCTCCGCCGGTGCGATCCTAAGTTGGAGCTGGACCAGCCGGTCGGCCTCGTTGAGGAACGGGTCCCGGGCCCCAGGGGGGATGGTGGCCCCGCTGGCCACGCGATGCCCGCCCCCCTCGCCCTGGACCGACAGGGCCGCGTCCCGGCAGACGACGGAGAGGTCGAGGCCCTGGCTGACGAGCCACTGGGTGCCACGCCCGGAGACCTTGATCGTCCCCTCGCCCTCGGAGAAGACGAACAGGGGGCGTTTCGAGTCGACGAGGTAGTTCATCGCGAGTCCGGCCTGCGTGCCCGCGAGGGTGGTCTCGGGGCTCTCGAACCACTGGACCGCGCCCCGGGAATTAACACCGCCGTCCTCGATGCGGCGTAGCCCGGTGAGAACCCCGGTCCGCCAGGTCTCCTCGGCGTGCCGGGCGCGTGCGAGCGCCTCGGGATCCCCGAGGGCGAGGGCGATGCCGACGCCGGGTTCGCCGATCCGTCCCGTGGCGTTCTGCAGGTTGGAGAGCTCCTGGGCGTCCATCCCGACGGTCGGCAGCGTCCAGCGGTCCTGGGTCAGGATGTCGCGGAACTCCGGCCGGGTCCCCTGGTGGACCATCCTCGCCACCAACGCGTTCGTCAGGCGGCGCTCCTCCGCGGGTGTGACGCCAAGGACCGGGCGGCTGGGGTCGATGCCGAGGCCGTCGAGGAGCCGACGGGCCTCCTCGAGGCGTCCGGAGAGCCCGGTGAAGTACGGGTCGATGCTGCGGGAGAGCGCGTCGGCGACGGAGCTGCCAAACAGCGGGAGGGCAGAACGACGCACGACGAGGGAGCGCGCCTGCGCCTCCTCGACCAGTTTGGCGTTGAGCCCCCGGAACCCCCCGACGTGCTGCCGGTCGGCGATCGCTCCGGAGAGGCCGAAGGGGGCGTTGTCCCAGTTCTTCGGGTCGAGGTGGATCGTGAACAGCCACGTGAGGGTCGCCGCGCACAGCTCGCTCATCCCGTCCACGCCCCAGTTGAGCGGGTTGACGAACGCCACGTGGGCCGGGAGGGTCGCGGGCGGGGGGAACTTGTGGTGGTCGAGGACGATCACCGGCGCCGAGTGCGCGGCGGCGAGGTCGAGCCAGCTCGCCCCGGTATCCACGATCAAGACCGGACCCTTCGTCGCGCCGAGGAGCTCGGCCATCCGCGGCTTCTCCACCCCCACGAGGGGGGAGGCCTGCGAGGCGTAGCCGAGGCGCTGCAGCGCGCGGATCGCCGAGGAGGCGCTCGCGATCCCGTCCCCGTCGTAGTGGTAGATGATGCGCCACCGCCCCGGGTGGCCGAGGAGCAGCTCCCGGGCGTGGGTGAACTCGGGGATGTACGAGGGATGCGAGACGAAGCTCTCGGGCCCCGAGGGCATCACTCCACCTGGAGCACCGCACCCGCCGACGTGTAGCTCCAGTTCTCCGGGAGCACCTTGTGCTGGCGGTAGTAGTGGGCCAGGCGCCGGATCCGCGACTCCATCAGGTTGAGACCCCGCCGGTTGGAGAGGTCCTTCGGGTGGGTGACGAGGTGGCGCTGTAGGTGGACGACGCGCTTGAGGAGGGCCTGCAGGTCCTCCGGCAGGTCCTGCTTGATCCCGTTGGCGGTGAGGAGGTCGCTCAACCGGGTCCCGGTGACGGCCCGGACGGACGGAACGCCGTAGGAGTCGCGAAGGACGGCGCCGACCTGGGCCGAGTTCATGCCGCCCTTGGCGAGCTTCACCGCGGTCTCGGTCAGCTCGGCGCGCTCCAGGGAAACCCACGTGGGGGCCACCAGGGGGTAGGGCCGGTGCGAACCGGAACGGCCCTTCCGACCGGAGTGGATGCGCGACACGCCGAATCCACGGCGGTTCCGTACTTAACCCTTGTCCGGGACGAGGGCGCGTCGAGGGTTGTCAGGGGATCCGGTCGGCGGTCTCGATGGCATCGACGAGGAATTTCTTGCCCTCCGCCGTGATCTGGAACCGTTCGGCGACCGTGCGTTGCCGCTGCCAGGAGAAATCCGCGCCCCCCGGGACGGAGACAAGGCCGTTCCGCAAGAGCAGCCCGAGCGCGAGGGCGACGGGGACGGTCCCCTGCTTCACCGCCCAGAAGTCGGCGAGCCGGTTCTCGATCTCTCCGAGTTCGAGCGACTGCTCCATGCGCCGGCCCTCGTGGGCGGAGTCCGCCTGGTTGAGCTGGCGAAGGATCGCAAGGATGGTCGCGCGGGCGGGGTCCGGGCCTGCGGCCTGCATCCGGACCAATCACGTCGGGAAGCAGTACTTAGACCCCGCGCCCACCGGCTCAGTGGATCCGCTCGGAGTCCTCGATGGCCCTAAGGAGGTACGCCTTCCCGAGGGAGGTGATCTCGAACCGTTCCCCGATCATCCGACGGCGGTCCCACGCGAACCGGGGTTCCGCCCGCTCCTGGACCAATCCGTTCTCGACCAGCAGTTTGAGGGCGCCGTCGACCTGGTTCTCGCCGGCCCGCAGGGTCCAGTAATCCCGCATCGAGCGCTCGAGCTCGACGAACTCCATCCCATCGATCTCCGTGCGACGTTCGGCCGCCTGGTTCAGGCGCCGGAGGACCTCGAGCAGCGTCTCGTGGAACGCCCAGGCGATCTGTTCCGGACTCTCGGAACGCACGGAAGACACCACGGCCGAACGCAACTTAAGCCCCCGCCCGCCGAGGCCCAAGGCGGAACCCCGGTGGAAGGGGAACGGGGTACCGGCTCCGCGGGGGGCCTCCGTACAAAACGACCATTTAGGGGACCCCCCTTCCGCCCGATGACGATTCCGTCGGGGTGGAGACAAAGATGAGCGGTTCGAATGCGTTGGACCCGAAGAAGCTCGACGAATTCATCGGCAAGTTTGTCCAGGACCTGGGGGCCGCGATGCACGGCTCGACGGTGGTCATCGGGGAGAAGCTGGGGCTGTACCGGGGGCTCAACGTGCCCGGGGGGAGGAGCGCCGCGGAGCTCGCCAAGGAGACGGAGACCTCGGAACGGTTCGTCCTCGAGTGGCTCTCCGCCCAGGCGGCCTCCGGATACATCCACCACGACCCGAAATCGGGCAAGTTCTACCTCTCTCCGGAGCAGGCGTTCACGCTGACGAACGAGAAGGGCCCCGCCTATTTCCCGGGCGCCTTCCTGATCGCCTCGTCCAACTACCGCGACGAGGGGCGGATCCTCGACGCGTTCCGGACCGGCAAGGGGGTCGGCTGGCACGAGAGGAACGAGAATCTCTTCGCCGGGACGAACAAGTTCTTCCGGCCGAATTATGTGGCGAACCTCGTCAGCGCCTGGCTCCCCAGCCTGGAGGGGATGGTCCCGCGCCTCCAGAAGGGGGCCCGGGTCGCGGACGTCGGATGCGGCTTCGGGTCCTCGACGCTATTGATGGCCGCGGAGTATCCGCGCTCGGAGTTCTTCGGATTCGATTATCACAAGGGGTCGATCGACGCCGCACGCTCGGAGGCCGCGATGGCGAGGGCCGTCGAGCGGGTCCACTTCGAGGTCGCCTCGGCCCAGGCGTACCCCGGCAAGGAGTACGACCTCGTCACGTTCTTCGACTGTCTCCACGACATGTCCGACCCGGTGGGTGCGGCCAAGCACGTCCACTCCACGCTGAAGCCGGACGGGGTCTGGATGCTCGTCGAGCCGTTCGCGGGCGAACACTTGGAAGAGAACCTGAATCCGGTCGGCCGCGTGTTCTACAGCGCTTCGGCGATGATCTGCACCCCCGCCTCCCTCTCGGAAAAGGGAGGGGCCGGGTTGGGGGCCCAGGCGAGCGAGCACCGACTCAAGGAGGTCGCGACCGCCGGAGGGTTCACCCGGTTCCGCCGATCCTCCCAGACGCCGTTCAACCGGGTCTTCGAGATCCGCCCCTGAGCTACGCCCGGTTCTCACGGGACCCGGTACACGGGGGCTCGGCCCCCTGGGCGCGACGCCGTCGACCCGGTAGGCGACGGCCCGCGCGCCGCTGACGAGACGTTTTAATCCAAGGTCGGGTGAAGTAGTTCGATGGCCTGCTCGTGTCGGAACCCGGCCCGTTGCCCCGTGTGCAACACGCCCGTACGGGTCCCGCTCTCCAACCTGGAGAACGCGAGCGGCGCCGCCGTGCTGGTCGACCGGTTCGCACGTCGGGACTCTTCCGCGAACCGCGAGGGCCTGCGTCGGCTGATCGAGGGCTCGTGTTCCTGCCCGGCCTGCGGCCACTCGATCCACCACAACCACAGCCGCTCCTGTGTCGCCGAAGCCCTCGCGAGCGCGGGCGTCCCCCTCAACGAGCGCGAGTCGATCCTGGCGAAGATCACCTTTCCCGAGGGGTGAGCCTCCCGCCCCCATGGCGAAGGAGGAGTTCACCGTCACCCCCTACGAGGTGAAAGGTCGGGTCGACTACGTTAGGCTCCGCGAGCTGTTCGGCACCCAGGAGCTCGACGCGCTGCTCCTCGAACGCCTTCGCACCATGGCGGGGGGCGAGCTCCACCCGCTCCTGTCCCGCGGGATCTACTACTCGCACCGCGACCTCGGCTGGACCCTCGACCAATACGCGAAGGGGAACCCCTTCTTCCTCTACTCCGGGAGGGGGCCGTCCGGACCCCTCCACACCTCCCACCTCGTCCCGTTCGACCTGTGCCGGTGGCTCCAGGAAAAGTTCGGGGTGCCGATGTACATCCAGATTACGGACGACGAGAAGTTCTGGTTCCGTCCCCACCTGACCCGGGCGGAGACCCGAAAGTGGGGGATGGAGAACCTCGCCGACATCCTGGCCGTGGGCTTCGACCCGAAGAATACCCACGTCTTCTTCGACACCCGGTCGATCGGGGCGATGTACTCGTTGGCCGTCGACGTCGGGAAGAAGATCCCGTACTCGACCGTCAAGGCGGTGTTCGGTTTCCCGCCGAGCACGAACATCGGACTCGTGTTCTACACGGCGCTGCAGACCGTCCCGGCGTTCTATCCAAGCTGGGTCAGCGGCCGGCGCACCCCGTGCCTGATCCCGTGCGGGATCGACCAGGACCCCCATTTCCGGGTCACCCGGGATATCGCCGAGGGTCTGGGATACCCCAAGCCCGCGCTGGTCCACAGCCAGATGCTCCCCGGACTCCTGGGCGAACGGGTCATGTCGACCACCGGCGAGCAGAAGGACAATGCGCTGTTCCTGAACGACTCCCCCAAGGAGGTCGAACGGAAGCTCCGCAAGGCGTTCACCGGAGGCCGGGCGACGGTCGAGGAACAGCGGCGTCTCGGGGCGACCCCGGAGGTATGCTCCGTGTGGGCCGCGTGGCGTTCGAAGTTCGCCAAGAGCGAGGCCGAGTTCACCCAGATCACGGCCGACTGCCGTTCCGGTGCCCTTCTGTGCGGAGATTGCAAGGCCAACCTCATCGACCGCGTGCACGGATTCCTGGACGACCACGCGAAGCGCCGGGAGCAGGCGATGGGCTGGGCCGAGTCGCTGATCATCGAGCGGGCGCCGGCCGGCGCCGGTGGGTCGGCCCCGGCACCGTAGGACCGCGACCCCCGACCGGTCTCGGCAGGATCCGCCGTGCGGGAATCCGCCCCCCGACCGTTCGGGACGTGACGGGATCCGGAACCCCCCGAAGGCGGACGCTCGAGGGGGTGCCGAGCTCAGCTCCCGGGGGGTGCGGGCCCGGTCGCCCTACGGTCGCCTAGGCGACGTCCGGTCGAGGGTCGGTGCGGACCGAGTAGACGGAGCGCAACGGGTCCGGTCGACGCGGTCCTTGGGGACCGTTTCGGTCCCCCGGCTCCTCGTCGATCGGGCGCCCCGCGGCCGCGGTGACCAGGTGGAGCATGGGCCGGAAAAGCGAATGGGCCGCCCGCTTCGGGTCGAGTGTGTAGGCTCGTTCGTAGGCGGCCATCGCCTCCTCCTCCTCGCCCAGGGAGAGGAGGGAGAGGGCGAGGTCGATCCAGCTTTCGGCCTCTCGCCCGGTCTCGACCTCCCCGGCCTCGTTCAGGTGCGAATCCTCCGGAACGGGGGGGACGGGCTCCTCGAGCGGCTTCTCCCCGGTCTCCCGGGACAGCACGAGGGCGCGCTCGAAGGCGGCCGCCGCCGAGCGCTCCTCCCCCGACTCGGCGAGGGCCACGCCGAGCCGGTGCCACGCCACGAGGTCCTCGGGGAGGAGGGCGACGGCGTGCCGGTACGCGCTCGCCGCCTCGGGCCACTCGGCCCGCAGCGAACGGGCGACGCCGAGATGGAACCAGGCTTCGGCGTTCTGGGGGGCGAGGGCGATGGCCCGGGAGAGCGCGGCCTCCGCCTCCGCCCCCCGACCGAGGTGGGCTGCGGAGATCCCGAGGTACGACCAGGCCCGCGGATTCTGCGGGTCGTCGAGCAGCACGTCGCGGAACGCCCGGATGGCGCGCTCGTGGTCTCCCCGCAGGGAGTAGTGCACACCGATGTCGAACCGCTGGCTCACGAGTGCCCCGGGCTCCTCCGAAGGGAGGGGGTGGCAAAAGCGTGTCGTCCTCACGGAAACGCCGTTTGGGCCCGCTCCGTGCGGCCCCCCCGCACGCCGGCCGGGTCGTTAAATACCGCACTCCACTCCTTTGCCCGAAGGAAACCGAGACCTCGACTCGCGCGGTGCGCCACCGTCAGACCATTTTTGACGCGTGCCTAACTTTGTGAGTCAAGGACCCGGGGAACCATCGACAACGCGAAACGCGAAATGGAGACCCAAATGGAGAAGACCCTGACGAAGGTGCGAGACCTGACCCCGAGTTCGAAGCAAGTGAACGTCCATGCAAAGGTGACGAGCGTGGGCGAGGCGAAGGAGGTCATGGGCAAATACGGAGACCCGCGCAAGGTGGCCGAGGCGGTCATCGGCGACGACACGGCGACGATCACCCTGTCGCTGTGGAACGAGCAGATCGGCTCGATCGCCAAGGACGATGTCATCCTGGTCGACAACGGCTATGTCTCCCTCGTGCGGGGTCACATGCGCCTGAACGTCGGGCGGTACGGCAACCTGACCAAATCCACGGACCCGATCGGCGAGGTCAACTCGACGCTCGACATGAGCCAGCAGGAGTTCGAGAGCGAGCGGCGCTCCTTTGGCGGCGGCTACGGACGTGACCGCGGCTCCGGCGGCGGTGGCGGCGGCAGCTATGGTGGCGGCGGCGGTGGCCGCTATGGTGGCGGCGGCGGCGGTGGGAGCGGCGGCGGTGGCGGCGGTGGCCGCGAGCGCTCCGAGACCTACAAGCGCTACTGATTCGTCAGCGATCAGGTCCCCATCCGAACCGATTCGGCGGCCCCTTCCCTTAGGGGGAGCGGGCCGCCTTCGTTCTTATCCCGGAGCCGGGAACGGGCGTTCGTCCCCGACTCGAACCTTAATACCGCACCTTCCATCCCGCGGCGGCCATGCCCGAGGACACCTCCCGCGAACTGACCCTGTACATCCAAAGCAAGAAGGTCATCACGAGCTTCTACCGCCCTCCCTCGGACCGAGGCCCGACCCCCGGGATCGGCTCGGGGTCGATGGAGATCCACCACGCCGGTGCCACAGAGGAGGACACCCCGCGTGGCTCGGAGGAGGCGTTCTTCCTCTCCGACGACCAGGCGAAGTGCCTCGCCCTCACCGAGGAGCTCGCCGGAAAGCGGGGCTACGCGGTCAAGGTCGTCGACGTCGCCAAGGCCGGACGGCTCGAGCGGCTCGTCGCCGAGCGGCTGCGTGGGGTCCAGAACCTGCCCGTCCTCGTCGGCCCGGGGGACCGGCGCCTGGAGGGGTGCCCCGCGTTCACCGAAGAGCACCTGAGCGAGATGATGCCGACCGAGATGAAGAGTCTGCGCGCGTTCACCTACCTCAAGGTGCGCGGCGGGGACCTCGACCGCATCCGGGCGACGGTGCTCGCCTTCCCCGAGGTCCGAGAGCTCCACCTGCTGACGGGCGACTGGGACGTCTTCATCGTGCTGGAGTTCCCCAGCGGGACGACCCGCAAGCGCCAGGTGTTCGATTTCGTCACCGAGCGCATTCGCGGGATCCCCGAGGTGCTCGATACGAGCACGCTGGTCCCGGAGTTCTCCGTGACCAAGTTCCCGGTGTGACCTACCGCTACCCTACCGACGCGGACGCCGGCGGCGGGAGCGCGCCCTTCGCCCGAGCGGGATCGGTCGGGGGGTGGGGGCCGAGGCCCGTTCGGGGGATTCCGGGGAGCCGTAGAGCGCGTCGACGGTGATCGGGTGGTCTTCGAGCCACGCGATCCCCTCGGTGTACGCCCCGAACGCCTCCAGGCTGGTGAACAGGGGGATCCCGAGCTCGACGGCCCGGCGCCGCAGTACGTAGTCGTCCTCCAGCATCCGCTCGAGCTTCTCCTGGGTGAGCGACGACGGGACGTTGAGCATCAGGTCGACTTCGCCGCGGTCGACGGCCTCCAGGACGTTCGGTTTCCGGTCGGGCTCGCTCACCTTGTGCAGGACCCGCACGCCCCGGAACCCCTGGGCGGTGAGGAACGCGGCGGTGTCCTCCGTCGCGGCGAGCCGATAGCCCAGGTCGGCGAGCCGACGCGCCGACGGCAGCATGTCGAGCTTGTACTGCGGACCGCCGACGGAGAGGAACGCGGTCCCGCTCCGGGGGACCAACCTCACGCCGGTGGCCACGAGGGCCTTGACGAGCGCGTCCGGGAACGTCGGCCCGAAGCAGGCGACCTCGCCGGTCGATTGCATCTCCACGCCGAGGAGCGGGTCGGAGCCGGTGATCTGCAGGAAGGAGAACTGCGGGACCTTCACGCCCCATCGACCCGCCGGAAGCGGGCACAGCCCGGAGCGGGAGAGGGGGCGGCCGAGGATGGCGCGGGCGGCTTCGCGGAGGAGCGGCACGCCGGTGGCCTTCGTCAGGAACGGAAGGGAGCGGCTGGCCCGCAGGTTGAGCTCGATGATCTGGTACTCCTCGTCCTTGACCAGGAACTGTACGTTGAACGGGCCACGGATGTCGAGTGCGCGCGCGAGACGCTCGGCCGCATCGACGAGCTCGGCCTGCACCTGGGCGGAGGTGTGGCGGGGAGGCAGGCAGAAGATCGCGTCGCCGGAGTGGATCCCCGCCCGCTCCACGTGTTCGAGGATCCCCCCGACGAGGGTCGACTTCCCGTCGGAGATCGCGTCGAGCTCGACCTCGTCCGCGCCCTCGACGAACTTCGTCAGGACCACGGGATACTCCGGCGAGAGACGTGCGGCCTCGGTCAGGAATCGGCCCAGGTCGTGTCGACCGGCGATGACGCGCATCGCCTGCCCGCTCAGGACGTAGGAGGGGCGCACGAGGACCGGGTAGCCGACCTCGTCGGCGAACCCCGCGGCCTCCTCGACGGTGGTGAACGCCCGCCACGCCGGCTGGCGGATCTCGAGCTTCTCGAGCAGCCGGGCGAACCGGGCCCGGTCTTCCGCCGTATCGATCGACGCGGGGGAGGTCCCGAGGACCGGGATCCCGCACATCTGGAGCAGCGGGGTCAGGTTCTGGGCGAGCTGGCTCCCCACGCACGTGACGACCCCCCGGAACCCCTCGAACTCGACCAGGTCGCGGACCCGTTCGAGCGTGATCTCCTCGAAGTAGAGGCGGTCGGAGCGGTCGTAGTCGGTGGAGACCGTCTCCGGGTTCGAGTTGAGGACTGCGACGGCGGGAACCCCCTCGGCCTTCAGGCCGTCGCACAGGTTCATCGTCGACCAGTCGAACTCCACGCTCGAGCCGATCCGGTATGGGCCCGCTCCCAGGACGAGGATGCTCCCCTTCGGGGTCCGGGTCACGTCGTCGGCATCGGCGCGGTAGGTGACGTAGAGGTAGTTGGTCACCGACGGCCACTCTCCGGCGAGGGTGTCGATCATGCGGACCCTTGGACGGATCCCTGCCGCGAGCCGCGAACGCCTCACCTCCTCCTCGTCCAACCTCCCCGCGCGGCCGATCGCCCGGTCGGATAGGCCGAGCTCCTTAGCGCGGCGCAGGAGGTCGGGGGGGATCTCCCCTCCGTCGCCCCCCAGGAGGCGGCGGTGGGTCTCCTCGACTTCGGCGAGGGCGTCGATGAACCAGCGGTCGATGAACGTCACGCGCTCCAGCTCGTCCGGGTCGGCCCCGCTGCGCAGCGCCTCCAGGACTCTCCAGAGGATCTCCGGTTCCGGTCGGCCGAGCTCGGGAAGCAGCTCCTTGAGCGGCCGGCACTCCGCGGGCGGGACGAGCTCGGCCCGCGGGTCGCTCATCCGGACCGCCTTCAATAGCGCTTCCGGGAACGACGCGCCGACGCCCATGACCTCGCCGACGCTCTTCATCGACGGGCCGAGCCGGCGGTCGGCGTGGGAGAACTTGTCGAGGTCCCAGCGCGGCAGCTTGACGACGACGTAGTCCATCGCCGGTTCGAAGCAGGCGGTGGTGACGCCGGTGACCCGGTTCTTCAGCTCGGGGAGCGAGTAGCCGAGCGCGAGCTTCGCGGCCACGTAGGCGAGCGGGTAGCCGGTCGCCTTGCTCGCGAGGGCGCTGGAGCGCGAGAGGCGGGCGTTGATCTCGATGGCGTAGTACTCCTCGCTCTCGGGATTGAGGGCGAACTGGATGTTGCACTCGCCGATGATCCCGCACTCCTCGACGGCGCGCAGCGCCGCCTGGCGGAGGAGCTGGTACTCCGAATCGTTGAGGGTCTGGGACGGGGCGACGACCACGTTGTCGCCGGTGTGCACCCGCATCCCGAGGACGTTCTCCATGTTGCAGACGGTGAGCGCGTTCCCCCGGGCGTCGCGCACGACCTCGTACTCGAGCTGCTTGAACGCGCCCACGTAGCGTTCCAGCAGGATCTGCCCGACCGGGCTCGCGCGGAGGCCGCGGCCGGCGACCTCCTTGAGCTGGCTCCGGTCGAACGCCACGCCTCCCCCTTTCCCCCCGAGGGTGAAGGCGACGCGGATCATCACGGGGAATCCGAGCCGCTCGGCGGCGACCTCCGCCTCCTCGAGCGAGTAGACGGCGGTGCTCGGGAGGGTGGGCACGTTCGCCTTCTTCATCCGGGAGACGAACTTGGCCCGGTCCTCGGTCTCCCGGATCCCCCGCAGCGGAGTGCCGAGCACCTTCACGCCGTGGCGACGCAGGGCCCCGCGGTCGGCGAGGGCGATCCCGCAGTTGAGGGCGGTCTGGCCCCCGAAGCTGAGGAGGATCCCCTCGGGCCGTTCCGCCTCGAGGATCGGCTCGACGAACTCCGGGGTCAGGGGCTGGAAGTACACGCGACCGCGCCTCGGGGGGTCGGTCTGCAGCGTGGCGATGTTCGGGTTGACGACGACCGCGTAGACGCCCTCCTCGTCGAGGGCCTTCAGGCACTGGCTGCCGGAGTAGTCGAACTCGCCGGCCTCACCGATCTTGAGCGCCCCCGACCCGAGGACGACCACCTTGCCGTAGTGCCGGACGGTCATCCCGCACTCCGGCGGACCCGCTTCGCGAACTGGTCGAAGACGAATCCGGCCTCCTGCGGACCGGGGTGCCCTTCGGGGTGCCCCTGGAGTGCCAGCAGTCGCCCCCGCCGGTCCTTCAGTCCTTCCAGGGTCCCGTCGTCCGGGTTCGTGGCCCACGGGACGAGGCCCGTGGGCTTCAGCGAGGCGGCGTCGACGGCGTAGCCATGGTTCTCGCTGACGATGAACGCCCGTCCGTCGGGGAACCCCACCGTCTTGTTCTGCCCCCGGTGGCCGAACTTGAGCTTGTACGTCGAGGCCCCCCGAGCGAGGGCCACGAGCTGGTGGCCGAGGCAGATCCCGAGCGTCGGCAGCGCCCTCGTCGAGGGGCGCTTCAACTCCTCGACGGTATCGGAGAGCAGCGCCGGGTCCCCCGGCCCGTTCCCCACGACCAGTCCCGCGACGTGTCTCCCCTCCCACCGCGCCGGAACCTCGTGGTCGTGGGGGAGCCGGAGCACCGAGAGGTGGCGGTCCAGGAGCGCCTTGAGGATGCTCGCCTTGATCCCACAATCGAGCACCGCCACCAGCGGACCTCCCTCCGAGGCGTAGTGGACCGGCCGACGGATCGATACCTCGGGCATGAACTGCTCTTGCCCGTACTCCGGGGCGCGTCGGAGCGCTTGGCGGAGTTCGGCGTTCGTCGGGCGGTGGTCCCGTGGGCCGACGTCCACGACCCCCCGGATTACCCCCTCCGCGCGCAGGTGTTCGGTGAGCCAACGGGTATCGATGCCGGCGATCCCCGGCACCTCCTCGTCGGCCATCCACTGCTCGAGGGACCGCCGGGATCCCCAGTGGTGGGGTCTCGTCAACCCGCGTACGAGCAGCGCCCGGACCTGGACCCCAGAGGACTCGGCGTGGGCGGGGAGACCAAATCGGTCCTTCGCGGACATCGACGGAACGCCGTAGTTTCCCAGCAGCGGGTAGGTGAACGTGAGGATCTGGCCCCGGTAGGAGGGGTCCGTCAGGGACTCCGGGTAGCCGACCATCCCGGTGGTGAAGACGACCTCGCCGACCCGACGCTGGGGACTGCCGAACCCGGCTCCCTCGAGGCGGGTCCCATCGGCCAGAAAAAGGGTCCCCCCGAGTGGGGACGAAAGTGTGCCGGTCGACTCGGGCGTCGGAAACCCAACGTGTCCGAGGAGGGCTCGGCACTAAAAGATTTGCGACCTCGGAACGACTTCATCGCGCCGGAACGTCCGGTTCCGGTCGGAGGACCGTGCGCCGCGCCGCGACGCCAGCCGTCAAATGGACGGAGGACGTGGACGGCACGATGCCCGGGTTTCCCCGCCTGAAGGAGGAGTACGACCTCGTCGTCCTCGGCGGGGGTCACGCGGGGCTGCAGGCGGGGTTGAAGGCCGCCCTCCTCCACCACACCGCCGCCGTGATCGACCGGGGCCCGAAGTATTCGCGTTCCTTCTACGCCCCCCGGATGGACAACATTCCGGGGTTCCCGGAGGGGATCTCCGGGCACAAGCTGCTCGACCTACAGATCGCCCAGGTTCGGCAGGTCGAGGAGCGGGTAGGCTACTTCACGCCGGCGCACGTCGTCTCCGTGAAGAAGACGGACACCGGATTCGAGGTCACGTTCGACTGGTTGATGCAGCGCAAGGCGACCCGGGCCCGCGCGGTGGTCTTGGCCCTGGGGGTGGTCGACCGGGTGCCGGACATAGGCGGGGCGATCGAACCGATCTTCCCCTGGGCCAACTTCGCGATCGTCGAGTTCTGCATATTCTGTGACGGCCACACATTCCCCGGGAAACATACCGCGGTCTTCGGCCACGACCAGTACGCGGCGCGGACGGCGCTTGACCTATTGCACTTCGGCGCCGGACCGGTGGAGATCCTGACCAACGGCCGTCCGTTTCTCTCCGAGAGCGACGAGCCGACCCGGGCCTCCCTGAGGGCGGAGCTGGACTCCAAGCACATCACCTGGAGCGAAACGGCGATCGCCGGATTCGGCGGGATCCGGGAGAAGGCGCTCGAGGTGAAGTTCGCTGACGGATCGACGCGCCACTTCGACCGAGGCTTCTCGGCGCTCGGATGGTACACGATGAACTCGGAGATCCCGCGCTCCCTGGGGTGCGATTTCGACCCGGACGGCTACGTCGTCACCGACGAGGATTGCCGGGCCCTGGCCGCCGCGACGCACGAGCCCATCCCCGGGCTGTACTGCGTCGGCGACCTCCGCAACGGGTGGAACCAGATCCCCGAGGCCTGGGCGACGGCCGAGCGAGCGGTGATCCACGCGTATTCGTGGTATCTGTAGTTCGTCGTCTCGCCCGCCCCTCAGGCGGGGGCGAGCGGAACCCCGACCAGGTGGGCGAGCTCGGCGAGGTCCGAAACGACCTCTCGGGCCCCCGCGGCGCGGAACCTCTCGGGAGTGATCCCGTCGGGTACGGCGACCGCCGGAAGGATCCCGTAGAAGCGGATCCGGGCGCGCGTGGCGCACTCCGCGTCGATCAGATGGTCCCCGACGAACGCGGCCCGGTCGGGAGGCACGCCCATCTCGTCGAGAAGGCCGAGCAACGCCTCGGGGGATGGTTTCGCCGGTCCGGGGGCGCTTCGCGTCCTCAGGTACGGCAGGAACTCGAGGAGTCCCGTCTGCTTCAGGGCCGACCGGCAGAACTCCTCGGAGCTGCGGGTGAGCACCCCGATCCGGAATCCCCTCTCGGTGAGACGGGTCAATAGCTCGGGGGCACCCGGACGGACGACGGTGCGAGGCAACGCCTCCATCTCGATCGCGTCGATCCGCGCGTTGACCTCGGCCTCGAATCGGAACACCTGCCCTTCGGGGACCTGGCCGCGCGCGAGTTCCGCCCGTGCCGCCTCGAGGATCTGGTGGATGGGTTCGGTAGGATGCAAATGTCCCGGGATCACGCCATGACGTTCTGCGATCCGGATGACCTCCCGCCGCATGCGGACGAAATCGTGCTGGCTGAGCACGAGCGTCCCGTCGAGGTCGAACACCACCCCGAGCAAGGGGTCGTGGTACCGAGTAGCCGTATCCTCCGCCGACATCGTGCGCCTCCGCCGAACTCGCACGGGGGCGGGCGAAGGTAAGGATTTGCCTGCAGGGGAAACGGGGCGGCGGACGCGCTAGGAACTGCTCCGGGGTTTCTCGAGCGTGATGATCGATTCCCGGAGTCGGAAGCTTCGGCGCTGCCCGGAGCGGCGCTCCCTCGCCACGTCGACCGAGGCGATCCGGAATCCGAGCCGCGCCCCGATGCGGGCGAGCAGGAGGTCGCCCGGCACGTAGGTGCCGGCGAGCAGGGAATCCCCCACCACGAGGACGAAGCGCCCGCCGGGTCGGAGCGCGCGATGGACGTTGCGGAGCACCGGCACGAGGTCGGCGAAGTACCGATGGACGATGCCGTGGGCGTCGTTGCGTCGGTAGGTCTGCTTCCGGTCGACGTTCCGGCGGATCCGCTCGAGGATCTCCGGGAGCCAGGGGTCCGGGGTCGAGCGGGTGGATAGGTATCGGGTCGTCTCGCGGCGCGGAAGATTGTCGCACGCCACCATCGTGGACCGAAGCCGCGCGAGGTCCGCATACCCCCTCGCGTAGCCGAGCCAGGCGAGGTCGAGCTTGTAGTTCATCACGTAGTCCATCCCGTTGACGTACGGCGGGC
>JAKIWG010000037.1 GCA_022750155.1 Thermoplasmata archaeon
CCGATGTAGCACGGGGACTGGAGCCGGTGGTCGACGTCGAGCGGAGGGGCCCCCTCCGAACCCAGCGTCGCGTTCCACTCGGCCTGCTTCGCCCGACAGCCCGCGGAGTCGTTCCAGAGGCCCACCGGGGGCGCCTGGGGATGCGGGACGGCGGCGACCCTCGTCACGGTCGATGGGACCGTCGACGCGGCGGCCGGGGGCCCCAGGCTGCGCTCGGAGGGGCCCCGGGGAAGGTAGGCCACCGTGCCCGGGTGCGACGAGGCCGGGGGGGAGGCGAGCGAGGCGATCGTGCCGGGCGTCGAGCAGAGCATCAGGGCGCAGACCGCAACGACGGCGACAGCCGGCACGGCTCGGAATCGAGTCATCGGCCGGTGCGAGCGCGTGCCCCCATTTAACTCCCTCTCGAAGAGAGTGGACCTACGCGCTCCGAAGGGGCCCAACGCCCCGCGGATCGAACCAGAAAACAGGGGGACCCGGGCGCCGCTCGGCGCCCGGATGGAAAGGGTATCGGCTCGCCCGGGGGGAGCGCTCCCTACTGCGGCGGGGGCGGGGGGGGCATGGTGCCCGCGTCCATCGTCCCGTCCGACTGCAGGTGGGGCAGCTCGGCCATCGTGCCGCCCTGGTAGGTCTGGTCCTCCAGCGGCGCGGCGTCCGGCTCTTGGCCACCCGAACCCCCGCCGCCGCGTCCACGGCGGGTAAGGAGCACGAGGGCGGCGATGACGACGATCCCGAGGATCGCCGCGATCGCGATGATCGCCGTGGTGCTAAGCCCCGAGGACGGGGTGGCGTTGTTGCCCGTCGTAGGGCAGTTGTTCTGCTGCTGGCAGGTCGGGGGGCCGCAGTTGGTGACGCACGTCTGGATCTTGACCAGCGTCGCCTGGACGAACCCGGAGAGGTTCCCCGGGCTGACGACGACGGAGGTCTGGAACGAGGTGTAGCCGGTCGCCGTCACGTTGACATTGTACGTACCGGCCCCGAACTGCACGGCGAACGACCCGTTCGTGTTGATGTGCTCGAAGCCGCCCTTGCCCGTCGTGGCGTTATAGATGTGCAGGACCGCGACCGGGACCGCGAGGGCCGGGGCGACCTGCCCCTGGATCGTCCCCTGGTTGGTCAGCGTGATGGTGACGATCGTCGTCTGGCCCGCGATGACCTTGAGGTTGGGAATCACCGTCAGGTTGTAGCCCGGCTGCGTCGCCGCGATGACGTGGAAGCCGCCGGTCACCTGGACCGAGAACGTCCCGACGTTCGTGGGGACCGCGAGGCCGTCCAGCGAGACGGCCAGCTTCGGCCCCGCGTTGGTGACCGTCCCGTTGACCCAGCCTCCGGAGAGGCTGATGGACACGGGCGTCGTGGTCGCGGGGTTGACCTGGACGTACGAGGAGAACGACGTGAGCCCGGGCGAGGTCGCGTTGACCCAGTAGAAGCCCCACGGCTCGACCTGGTTGAACGTCCCTCCGGCCCCCGGGGTGACCGAGGTGGAGTTGATCTTCACCGTCACGTTCGCCGGCGAGATGACCCCGGAGATCGTTCCGGTGGTCTTCGGCAGGGAGATGTTGTACCAGGTGGTCGAGTGGGCCGCGACCGGCTCCTGCTGGTTCAGCTTCGCCGTATAGTAGGGGGCCGCCGTCGCGTTGACGGTGTAGGTCTGGCCCGCGGCGACGGTGTAGTTGAACGAGTAGTACGGCATCCCCGTCACCTTCGTCAGCGGCACGACGTTGCCGTTGATCTTCAGGCTCGCGGTGTTCGCGATCGGGGAGAACGTCCCGGCGATCCAGCCGGCCGGCGTCGCCACGTAACTGACCGATAGCGCCGTCCCGGAGGTGTAGGTGAACCCGGCGACGTAGTTGGACGAGGTGACGACCCCGGAGTATCCGGAGAACGTCTCCACGTAGCTCGAGTTCGCGCCCGGGAACCACTGGGGGACGCTGATGGTGTGGTTGCTGAGCGAGTCCCACCCGACGACCGCGGGGAGCGCGATCTGGGCCTGGGTGCCGAACGTCGTGAGCGTCGCGATGACGCCCGGGACGTTGGCGGTGACCGAGATGACGTGGACGTGGGCGGTGTAGGTCTCCTCGAGCGCCGCCGACACGCACTGGGAGCTTCGGCAGTCCGTCCATGCGGCGAACGCCCCGGCCGTGGTGACGGTCACGCCCAGGTTCGGGCCGATGGCTCTGATCGTCGAGCCGGGGATCGAGTCGGCGTCGGAGATGACGAACTGGGGGGACCAGGAGGACCCGCCGTTCTGGGAGACGACGCCGTAGACCCGCACGGAGCCCAGGGTGTGGTCGACGCCATAGTAGACGACCCAGATGTTCCCGTTCGGGCCGACCGCGACGGTCGGCTCCTCGTAGACGGTGTTCTTAGTCAGCGTGGTGATCGTGGTGGGGGAACTCCAGGCGATGGAGGTCGCGCCCTTCGCCATGAAGTCGATCGCGGGGTACCCCCCGTACGTCCCGGACTGATTATCGGCCCAGACGAGGTACTTGCTGCCGGCGTAGGGCGAGCCGGTCCAGTTGTCGTAGGTCAGCGAGGGGATGGTGAAGACCCCGAAGGCGTCCGGGGTCGCCGAGCCGAAGACGAGGTTCGCGATCAGGGTCCCCAGGTCGGCGGCCGGGCCGAAGGTGTGGCCCTTGTCCGAAGAGAGGAACTGGGCGAACGTGAACTGGATGTTGCCCGTCGTCGTGGACTGGGAGGCGTTCGGGTTCGACAGGTCGTCGGTGATGATGGTGACGTTGTGGTTCGGCGCCGGACCGAAGGAGACCGACGGGACCTCGTCGCCGCCACCGGCCTGGAGCGCCTTCGGCGTGGACCAGGTCGCCCCGTTGTTCGAGGAGTACGAGTAGTCGACGGTGAAGTCCTGCAGGAGCAGCTGGGTGCAGCTGATCGTCGCGTTGAAGATGTAGTGCGCGACGTCCCAGGTGAGGACCGAGGTGTGGTCCGCGGCGTCGTAGGCGACCGAGGGGTTCTCCGACAGGTTGCCGGCCCCGTAGACGGTGGTCGAGGCGCCGCCGGTGCAGCTCGAGGGGTAGAAGTATCCGACGATGGCGTTGATCGCCGAGATCTGGGCGGGCGTCGACCAGGTGATGCCGCCGTCGATCGACGTGGACGCGGCGAGGCCCCACGGTGCGAGGTAGGGGGCGGTGCCTATGGCGCACGTTCCGAGGAAGTAGCACGGCGGGGAGTAGACCCCACCGACGATCGCCACGTTGTTGGCGCCCGCGGCGAGGGCTGGGCTTCCCCAGAAGGTGGAGTTGTAGGTGGGGTTGCCGAGCGTCGTCCAGTTGGTGGCCTGTCCGAGGTACCAGGGGGTCCAGGTGACGCCGCCGTCGGAGGAGGTGTAGGTCGTGTCGACCCCGTGGGCGAGGATGAAATTGGTCGGGGAGACGACGTTGCAGGGGGTGCCGCCGGTGCCGTTGTACGCGGAGAGGTAGTTGACGTTGGCCGCGACGAGGGAGAGGTTGGACGGGCCGACGGAGGTGATCGATGCGCCGAGAGAGCAATCCGAGCCGCCGACGTAGTAGTTCGAGTTGGTCGACGGCCCACCATTGGGGTGGATCGCGGAGGCGAACCGGGAGTTCGGACCGCTCACGGTCGCGCCGAGGAGCGGTGACGGTGGAAGGGCGGTGAGCACGCCGTGCTGGTTGACGATCGGGACCGCGCGGTAGCCGAGCGGGACCCCGGAGTGTCGGAGCGTCGCCGCGTGGGTCGTCGTCGCGAGGAATGAATGGGCGGCGACGGAGTGGGACGGCGCCGAGTGGTTCCCGCCGAAGGCGGCGCCCAACGGGGCGAGGCCCGACGCCAGGAACGAGAGCACGACCAGTCCCGCGAGGAACGGAGCGGCTCGATACAGTCGGCGGGAGGTCAACCTCGACATCAGACTCGATCGGCTCATGGGTGCACCCCTACGCGTCGAATGCTCATATTTCATGGTTGTGGGTCCGGTGGCGGAGAGTTATCGTCGCCCTCGGGGAGGGCGGGCGCGGCAGGCCCTGAGGTAGACTCCTCGTCGGAGGTCGGCGGAGGCCTTCGGTAGAGGCTGCCGAGCAGGAGGATGGCGGCGACGACCACGAGGATCCCGATGCCGACGAAGACGACCGGGGGAAGCGAGCCGCCGAGGACCCCGCCGTTCGTCGGCAGTACCACGACGGTCTGGGAGGCGTTCGCGAGCCGGTGGTACGGGTCGCTGACGCTCACCGAGACGGTGAACGTTCCGGCGCTCTGGTAGATGTGGGTGGTGAAGTTCGCCGGGGTCTTGGCGATGGACCCGTCCCCGAACGACCAGGAGTAGGTGTAGTTGTACGGGGGAATGAGGACCTGGACCGTCGCGGTGACGCTCACCGCGTTGCCGACGAACACCTGGGGCGACGCCGAGATCGACACGACCGGCGGGATCGGCCCGAAATTGCCGGTGAGGGTGCCGGAGCCGTTGACCCTAAGGACCGTGCCCGAGACGTTCACCCCGCCCACGGCGTTCCACGCGTTCAGGTGGAAGCCCAGGCACGCGCTCGTGGAGATGTTGTAGCTCCCGATCCCGAGCGATAGGACCGTCCCGTTCGACACGTGCGTCGTGCCGATCTGGACCTGGCCGCACGTCGGAGGCGTCAGGAGGACCGTGACCGAGTAGTGCACCGGGACGAACACCGCCGTCAGCACGGCCGCCGAGCTCAGGTAGACCTGCGAGCCCTGGATCTGCGCGCTGGAGGAGTTGACCCAACCGCCGAGGGTGTAGTTCCCGCACGGCTGCGCCGAGAGCGGATAGAACGCCGACTCCGCGAGCTCGACGGACTCGTTGCCGAAGTAGGTCACGCCGGCGAGGGTGATCGTGCCGCACTGTGCGGGGGACGTGTACAGGAACACGCTGACGAGCGGGGTGAAGGTCGCCATGATCGCGCCGCCGCTCGTGCCGTTGATGTAGGCGTTCGAGCCGACGATGACGATGTCCCCGGAGGTGCTCCATCGCACGAACCCGTAGTTGGCGCACGCCGTCGTGGAGACGGTCGCCACCGTCCCCGGGGCGACGTTGGTGTACTGCGAGTTGCGGTAATGGGTCCCCTCGAACAGGATCGTCCCGCAGTTGCTCGGCGTCGTCTGGAAGGCGACGAAGGAGCGCGCCGAGCCGACCTGGAAGACGGCGAGCAGGTGGCCGGAGCCGTTCGCGACGAGGACGTTGCCGAACAGGCTGAGCCCCCCGTCGGCCGAGAGCGCGAACAGCGAGTAGCCCGCGCACGGGGTCGCGTAGACGCTGTGCGTGGAGTTGTTCGATACGCTATCGACCTGCCCGTTGGTGAAGTTGAGCCCGTCAACGGAGACGCTCCCGCAGCTCGTGGGGTTCGTCACGGCGTGAATCTCGGTCAGGTGCTCGTTGGTCTCCCGGACCCATCCGACCCCCCCGACGGTGAGGTTCCATCCGGAGAGGCCGAGGCCCGAACTCACGGAGAAATTGCGGAAGCCGAAATGCGCGCACGGCGCCGGGGCGATCTGGTAGGTCCCCGGGACGATCGCGAGCGCCATGGAGTCGGTGTATCCCGCCCCCTGGAAGATCACCCCTCCGCAGTCGGTGGGGGCGGTATAGAAGATGACCTGGTCGGAGGAGGAGGAGAGCACGAAGTTCGCGGTGATCGTGCCGTTCCCCGTCGGTTCGAGCACGTTGCCGAGCACCACGATGTGCGAGGTGACGGTCCAGCCGCCGAAGGAGCGCATCGCGCAGGCCGAGCCGACCTGGAGCGAGTAGTTCCCCTGGTCGAGCAGCATCACGGCCGTGTTGTTGCTCACGAGGGTGCCGTTGAGGGCGACCGACCCGCAGACTCCGGGGTTGGTGAGGACCAGGACGCGGTCCAGCGGCCGCACGTACTTCCAGACCCCCTGGATCGACGCGTTCGAGCTGATCGCGGCCTGGGCGTACTGGGTGCCGCGGGAGGGCTGCCCGGTGAGGGCGACGCCGGTGGTGACGTTCCAGCCGAAGAACACCGAGGGATAGCACGGGGCGCCCTGGATCTCGTAGAAACCGGGGGTGATCGAGACGGTCTGACCGGTGACGTAGGCGCTCCCGTTGAAGAAGACGCGACCGCAGCCCGCCGGGTTCGTGGACAGGTGGATGACGAACGTGGGAAGGGGCCCTCGCTTGACATGGAACATCGTCGAATTGATCTGGGCCGACGCGGCGTTCGCGCCGGTGATCGAGAAGGTGATGAGCCCGTTCGGCCCGACGGGGATCGTGACATTGTAGATCCCGATGGACGCACTCCCGGCGATCCGGGTCATCGCGAGATCGTTCGTGGGCCCATTGCCGATCTGGTAGTGGAGGGTCGAGGTGACGATCGAGCCGACGTCCTGCAACCGCACCGAGACGTTCAGCGCCGCCCCGGCCCGGATGAAGCTCGCGAGCGAGTCGTTGCTCACCTGGTCGAGGAACATCGGCGTCAGGTCCTGGGCGAACCCGTCGCTGCGGAACTCCCCGCCGGTCCTCGCCCCGAAATCTTCGGTCGTCCAGCTCCAGTTCGTCCCGAAGTTGAGCTGGGTGCCGTTGAACGTGAAGATCGGGTAGTAGCCGCTGCCTCCCCCGCCCTGCTGGTCGAAGCAGGAGGTGACCTGGCCCGGGGTCGCGGCGGTATTGCACTCCCCGGAGGCGGACTCCGGCGCGAGCCATCGGTAGTCCCCCGTGAACGCCCCGGCGGTGTAGTACTCCGGGATCCCGATCTCCACCGGTGGATTGGTGAGCCAGGTGTACTGGTTGTACGAATCGCACGCGGCGAACGCGGCCGGGCCCGTCGGGCACGGGGTGAACCCGACCCCCAGGCCGTAGCCCATCCCCCATTTCAGGTAGCACGCGTCGCGGCACGAGGCGCTGTACGTCGGCTCGAACGTGTGGTTGCCGTCCGGTTCGGTCCCGCCGTTCGTCGTGTTGAGCGTGGTGAAGAAGTCGTGCCCGGCCGAGGTGGAGTCGTTCGCGTAGATCTTGAGCCCGTTCGTGCCCCCGACGACGCCGTCGAAGGTGATGTTGAGCCAGCTTCCCGAGGGGATCGAGCCGGAGACCGTGCCCATCCCTTGGCCGAACTCGTCGACCTCGCAGAAGTACGATTGGTTCCACGTGAAGTTGAGCGAGACGGTCGGGCATCCCGCGGAGCCCCAGTACGACTCGTTGACCATCGAGTAGACGGAGATCCCCTCGTTGTACGAGAGCGAGGCGCCCGCGCCCGACGGGGCGAACTCCAGCATCGCATAGGACTGGTGCCATTCGGAGTGCACGTCGCCGGTGACGACGATGCCGACGTAGAAGCCGAGGTAGGAGCTCGTCTGGTTCGAGTTCGGGTCCTTCGGCAGGTAGAGGGGCACCTTGAGGTGGCTACCGGAGCCGGCCTGTTGGGAGGAGAACGTGACGTGTTGCTCGTCCTGCCCGATCCACGGGCACGGGCTCTGGGAGAGTTGGCTCGGGGAGATGGGCATGTAGTTGCCGATCGGCGCCCAGGTCGGGTACAGCATCGGGCAGTTGACGGTCAACGGATGGATGCGCGCGGCCTTGGCGGGGGCGTGGCCCGAGACGACGCCGGGAGAGGCGTGGACGGCGAGGCCGGGGGCGCGGTGGGGCGCAGGGGCCGGCGCCGTGACGAGGGAATGGGGGGAGGCGCCGACGTTGGGGAACGACAGCAACAGGACCATCGCCAGAAGAATCGGGCCGGCGCGCGAGGCAACCTGACGTCGGAAGGTCGTGTTCATGTGGATTCCTCAGAGCGGGGAGTCATCGTCGGTCCGGGCCGGAGCCGACGAGCCGGCCGGTGGCGCCCCGGGCCGCCGCGCGTCGTAGACCTCGAAGCTCGGAGCGATCGCGATCTCGCGAGCGTGACCGCGCAGCGGACGGGTGCGCGGGTGGAGCTTTTCGTACTCCCGTTCGTCCCACCATCGGGAGAACCCGAGGTAGGCGATCGCCCCTCCGGCGATCGCGACGACGACCTGGAGGTCGCCGGAGTACGGGAACTTCGCGAGCGCCGGCTTCCAGATGCCGAGGAAGAAGACGAGGACCCCGACGACGCCGACGCCGAGCCAAACGGAGGCGTCGAGCTGGTCCGCTGCACGGCCCCCTCCCGACATCGTTGCTGGTCTCCCACCTTATCAATCTTCGGCGTGGAAAGCCGCTCCCCATCGGGGTGAAACGGCCCCGGGCTCTCGCCCGGGACCGTTCGGAGAGACGGGCACGGCGCCGCCGTCGCTCCTCCCCCCTCGGCCTATCCGCGCGTGCCGTACGAGCGGATGAACTCCTGGGCCCAGGCGAGGGTCTCCGGAGTGATCGACGACTTCGTCTTCCCGACGGCCTCGAGCAGGTTCGACATCCTCACGCCGACCACCTTGCTCGTGGGCTCGATCTTCGCCGCCGTGGGGGTCGCCCCGGTCCCGAACAGGCCCATGGAGCCGACGCGGCCCCCGGTCGAGTCGGAGATCTCGGTGACCAGCTGTTCGCGCAGCGCGATCAGCTTCCCCTCGTCCACGACGCTCGCGATGTCGGCCCCGGAGAACCCCTCCGAGCGCCGCGCGAGCTCGCCGAAGTCGATGGCGCCATCGGCCGGGACGCCCTTCATGTGGATCCGGAAGATGTCCTGGCGCGCCGAGTCGTCCGGCGGCGGCACGTAGAAGATCTTGTCGAACCGCCCGGGTCGCAGGAGCGCCGGGTCGAGCGTCTGGGGCCGGTTGGTCGTGGCGATGATGATCACCTTGTCCTTCGGCCGCAGCCCGTCCATCTCCGTCAGGAACTGGCTCACGGCCCGCGAGACCTCGGGGGTCTTCATCGAGTCCTTGCTCGCCAGAGCATCGATCTCGTCGAAGAAGACGATGCTGGGGGCGTTCTCCCTCGCACGGTACAGGACGTCCCGCACCGCAGCCTCCGACTGACCGGCGAGGGCGCTCACCAGCTCCGGCCCGTTGACGATCTGCATCGGGACGTTGAGCTCGTTCGCCGCCGCCCGCATGACGTGGGTCTTGCCGCAGCCCGGGGGCCCGAACAGGAGGATGCCGCGTCCGGTCTTGATCTTGTAGCTCTCCATGAGCTCCGGCCGGGTGAGCGGCAGCTCGACGTACTCCCGGATCGCCTGCTTGATGTCCGTGAGGCCGCCGACGTCGTCCCACCGGACGACGATCTTGCGCTCCATCCGCTGGACCTGGTGCATCTTGCGCTCGTAATCGAGCTTCATCGTCTCGTAGTCGGAGATCATCCGCAGCGAGATCGACGGCTTGATCCTCGGCATGACCTGGCGGAAGTCGTCCATCCCGATCGGGGTCCGCACCCCGGTCATCATCTCACGCCGGACCGCGATCGTCGCGGCTTCCCGGACGAGGTTCGCGAGGTCCGCCCCGCTGAATCGCTCGGTCTTCTTCGCGATCTCCGCGAGGTCGACGTCGGTGGTGACCGGCCGGCCCACGAGGTGGACGTGGATGATCTCCATCCGCTCGTTGAAGTCGGGCGGGGGGACGTAGATGATCTTGTCGAGCCGCCCCGGCCGCATGAGGGCCGGGTCGATCAGGTCCGGCTTGTTCGTCGACCCGACGACGATGACCCCGGCCGACTTGTCGATACCGTCCATCTCCGACAGCAGGATCGACAGGAGACGGGGCGTGACATCGTCCGCCGTGTACATGTCGCGGCGCTTCGCCACCGAGTCGATCTCATCCATGAACAGGATGCACGGAGCACGGTCGCGGGCCGTCCTCAACAGGTCGGCGACGCGGTTCTCCGACTCTCCGTACCACTTGCTCATCAGATCCGAGCACTTGATCGAGATCATCTCGACCCCGAGCTCGCTCGCGAGCGCCTTCATCAGCATCGTCTTGCCGCAGCCCGGTGGTCCGAACAGCAGGATCCCCTTCGGGGGTTCGAGCTTGAAGCGGGTCGTGACGTCCTTGCGCATCAGCGGGATGATCATCGACTCCTTGATGTCGGCCTTGACATCGTGGAGTCCCCCGACCATCTCGAAGGAGACCTTCTGCAGCCCCTTCATCTCCGAGACCCGCGTTCCGACGCTGGACGCGCCGAGCCGGCTCGTGAAGTAGGCTTCGAAGGCGTCGCGGATGATGAGCGAGCCCGCCGTGGCCGTGATCATCCCGGGGATGAACCCGAGGACGACGAAGCTCCACGGGCTCATGTAGCTGAAGGAGGCGAACCCGACGAGCGTCGCGCCGGCGATCGCAGCGCCCCCGATCGTCGAGTACTTCCAGACCGACTCCCAGGTCTGCTTCTCGCGGTCCTTGAGGGCCCAGCTGACGAGCCAGGCGGCGAAGCACCACGCCCCGATCTGCGCGATGGGGACGGCGATGAGGCCTATTCCGGAGCCGCCGGTCGATAGCGCCTGAGCGCTCGGGTTGAGCATGTTGGTGTACGCCGACCCGATCGCCGTCACGGAGAAGTACGGGATCGGCAACGTCGGCAACAGCGCGGCGGTGTGCCCGGAGGCGAGACTCGGCGAACCGTTCGCCCCGGGTCCGGTCAGGAACCCCAGCACGGGCAGGTTGCCGAGCGTCACGAACAGGCTCACCAGGAGCCCGCCCGCGATCGCGACGGCAAGACCGACGTAGAGGCTGAAGATCATCGCGAGGAAGACGGGCACGGCGAAGGAGAGCCCGATCGGCGCGAGGAACAGCGTCAGGAACGCCCCGACCCCGAACCGATAGTCGATCAGCGAGGCGAAGAGGATCGGGATCGTCGCGAACAGGAAGATGAACCCGAGGGTACCGGACTGGTATCCTACTTCCGGAGCGACGAGCACGATCAGCATGAGCAGCGAGAGCTGCGGGTACTTCCAGGCGAGCAGCATGACGCTCGCCGCGATCAGCAGGACGAATGGCCACGGGTAGAACGGAAGGAAGAACCCTCCGAACAGCGCCGTGATCCCGAGCAACCCGACGGTCAGGTTCTTCGGGTCCTTCGTCTGGCGGACCAGCCACCGTTCAATCCGCGGCGCGAACATGTACGCCGCGAGGACGAGGAGACCGCCGACGACCATCAGGAAGACGAACAGGTAGTCCAGCAACGGGGCCGGGTTCGGCTGCATGAACTGCTGGCCGATGGCGAGACCGGTGGCCCCGGAAAGGCCGTTCTGGATGGCATTGTGGGTCGCATCCGCGGCCGCGTCGAGCGTGATGTACGACTGTCCCTGGAACGGTCCGCCCGGGAGCTGGGAGCGGACGATGACGAACGTCATCGTGATCGGGGTGCCCGCGCCGACCCAAGAGATCTTGCCGGAGATGGTCCCGAACAGGGCGTTCGCGAGGGTCGATTCCGTGGCGCGCTGGGACGAGGGGAGGCCGACGATCGAGGCGAAGACGAGGGTGGTGGTGCCGGAGGTGGAGTTGTACGAGGAGCTCTGGACCGTGTCGCGGATGTACACGGTCGAGCCGACGGCAAAGTGCGAGTTCAGCGCGACGATGTTCACTGCCGGGTCGTTGGCGCGCTGGGCGCCCGTGTCGACCAGGAACTGGTTGGCGTTCTGGACCTGCCAGAGGCTGGGAGCGCCCTGCCAGGTCGTCTCGAGGACGAACCCCGTGGCGAAGACGACGAGGCCGATGACGAGCAATGCCCAGAACGTCCGCTTCCCGGTCTTGCGCGGGGGACCCTTCGGGGGGGCTTTCGCCGGCGCGCGCGTCGGGGGTCGGGCGGCGGGAGTCGCCGGGCGGGTGGCCGGCTTGATCGCGGTCTTGCTCGCCGCGGGCGCCGCCGGCATGGAGACCGGGGCGGTCGCGGGTCGGGTGGTCGACCTGGACGGGGCGGGGGGGCTCGACGTCCCCATCGCTCCGGCCGGCGGTGCATTCGGCGGATTGTCGGCGTTCTTCATTGGTGCTCCCATCGACCTTGTACCTCGGTTAACTTACAGCGTGACCCGGCGTTGCTCGGCTTCCGCCTTCGCTCGGCGCTCTCGGAACCAGTTGGACAGCGGGATGAAGGCGATGGCGGCGGCGATGACCCCGGCGCCGGCGATGATCGTGACCGTCGTCTGGGGGACGCTCTCGGTCGTCGGGACGGGCCCGGAGGCGACGTAGAAGACGATCGTGAACGGGGTGGCGCTCGAGAGCCGGAACGTCGCCGTCTGGGTCTGGCCATCGGCGTGGATCGTGATCACGTACGTCCCGAAGGCGACGGGGAGGTACCCGGGGCCGCCCACGGGAAGCGGTCCGGCGAACCCGAGCGGGCTCGCGGTCCGGGTCTCGGACCAGGTTCCGTTGTTGAGCGTGTAGTTGAACGAAGGTACCAGGGAGCCTGTCGCCAGGTCCACGGCCTCGAAGAAGAACAGGCCGTACCCCGGGTTGAGCACCGGCGTAACCACCGGTCCGACCTCGGAGTAGGTCGTGTTCCCCGAGCCGACGGGGTTCCCGTAGATGTCCTTCGCGATCACCGAGAAGGTGAGCGACGCCCCGTCGGGAAGCCCGGGGATGGTGACGTAGGAGGTGTTCAGGTTCGCGAGGGCGAGCGGGATCGAGCCGTCGGTCGAGCCGCTGGTGTCGCGGTAGGTGAAGTGGAGCTGGGCCGACTGGATCGTGACGTTCTGGATCGCCTCGTGGATCGTCACATTCACCGGAGTCCCCGTCGGCAGGGTCGTCTTGGCGCCGACGCCCAGCACGTTCGGGAGGGTCGTGAACTGCAGGTTCGACTCGAGCGTCTGCTGGGGGTACCACCAGCCGCCCTTCGCCGTCCAGTTGAACTCGTAGGTGGGGCTATTGATCTTGTCCACGACCCCCTTCTCCCAGGGGAGCCAGGCGGTGATGGTGAACGCGATGTGGGTGCCGGGGTACGGCCCCAGCGGATTCGGCAGCATCATCGTCGTATGGTTCGCCGGACCGAACGACTCGTTGTAGACGCCCGTCCCCTGCTGCCCTCCCGTGATCGTGAGCTGAAGTTGCGCGAACGGGATCGTCGGCACCGGGCCGCCGGAGGCATTGTAGCCGGAGATGATCACCTGCAGAGGCTGGACCGGATTCGGGTCGAACGCCGGCTGCGTGAGCACCGTCGGAATGGTCGTGACCTGGATGTTGTTCGTGAAGTTGCCATAGCCCGCCGGGCCCCACGGAGAGGCGACATCGAACAGCCAACTCGCGTTGTCGACGCCCCCGTTGTACTGTACTGGATAGGTGTACGTGTTCGTCGAGAAAATCGTGGAGGGGGTCGCGTTGACCGACTGCATGGTCAGGTTGAAGTAGACCTGCGAGCCCGGCCAGAAGTACCGGTAGTCGTTGAAGTAGAACGAGCCAGTCCGGTAGAGTGGTGGGTCGAGGTGCACCGGCACCGACATCGGATGCGCGGGGTCGAACCCGGTGATCACCGGGCTCGGGTTCGTGGCGGTCGGCCACCCGTAGCCCCAGATCTGGACCGTGGCGGCGGTGATCCTCACGTTCGTGGAGAGGTACATCCAGAACCCGTTCGTGTACGTCGGCAGGACGTTGGTGCACGGTTCGACCTTGAAGTTCGACCCGTTCAACTGCGGGGAGCCGGGAACCCCGAAGGTGACCGATACGTCGTGGAACAGGTCCGGAGAGTTCCACGCAGGACTCGTGATCGGGGTCGTGCAGCCCGCGGCCGGCTTGGACGCCGATGGAGGCGCGGCATGGACCGAGGCCGAGCGAGGGGATGCGACCGCCGCGTGGAGGGAGGGCGCACTGGTCCCCAGGTGGGAGGAGGCGCCCATCCGGAGGGTCGGCGCGGGAAGGCCGGAGTACGGGCTCGGGTGCGAGAGGGCCAATCCCCCTACGGAGGAGAGCACGAAGACGAGCAGCAGGAGTGTCGCGGAAACGGGGGTGAGGCGGCTCATAGCGTCACCCGCTTCTCTTCTTCCTTCCTTCGCCGTCGGATGGCGATCCAC
>JAKIWG010000014.1 GCA_022750155.1 Thermoplasmata archaeon
GGACATCGGAGGCAAGCCCAGTCGTGGACAACGTGTGGTTACCCCCCGCTTCCCGGTGAGGTAACAGCAACTCACAATCTTCGATTCCGCCCGGCGACTTCCAGAATGGGCGCTCGGGTCAGTTTATCGGATGTTGGATGCCGGCTCTCTTCGCCGCTCGTCGTCGCCAAACCATGACTACCGCCACGCCGGCGCCTGCGACTGCAATCGCCCCGCCGACGAGCGCGAATTGCCACGAGAGGCCCGAGGTATTCGACTGAATCACCGTGAGCTTCACAGCATGGGAGGCGTGTTCCCCAAGCTGGTCGTGAACGGAGACGGTGATGTTGTACTCCCCGGTCTGGCTCGGAACACAGGAAAGCTGCGGGGCGTTGACTGGGACACATCCCGGCGGTAGTCCGGAGTAGAGGTAGGTTAGTGTCCCATATCCCCCGTCCGGCTTCACGAGGAGAGTGAACAGGTGGTGTACCACCGCGACGGCCGGCGCTACCACCGTGAAGTCGAAGATGATGTGAAGGCTGGTCGTGGAAACTACGGAAATCCCGTTCCGATCTGTAGCGTTGACCGAGAGATTGTAGAACCCAGCTTGGGTCGGCAGGCAACCGATGGCGGTGCGATTGATCGACACACATCCCGGGGGAAGGTTCACGTAGACGTAGGAGTACGGCGCGGCTCCCCCGGAGGCGGTGGCGTTTATGAGGATGGTCTCTCCGAGGACCGGGGTCGCATTCGAAACCGTTAGCACCACGGTAAGGGCGGGGTCTACGGCCACGATGAACGATCCGTTCGCCGAGCCGCCCCCTGAGTCATTCACCCATTCCTGTCCGTGGTAGGTTCCTGGAAGTGCGTACGTATGGTTCGGGTCGCTCAGGCTCGCGGAGGAGTTGTCCCCGAACACCCATGAGTACGCGAACGGTCCGATCCCGCCGGATAGGTTAGAGCTGAGATGAACGGGGGTGCCGGCGTCGGTTGGGTCTGGGATCGCGTACGGATTGACCGCGAGGGGCGCGACGACCCCCAGGTTCGCAGCTGCCGTCGCGCTGTGACCGACGCTATCATTGAGGAAGACCCGGATCGCGTACTGCCCTGAGACGCCTGGAGAGCAGGCGAGAGACGAGGTGTTGGAGGTCAGGCAACCCGCGGGGAGGCCGGTGTACGTGTACGTCAGCCCGCCCACCGCTGGGGAGGAACTCACGTCGATGCTGGTCACTGAGTTCGTCGGGGACCCGATTTCCACCACCCCAGGACTCACGGTCATGCCCGATATCACGACGAATGAGACGTTCAGCTGCGTGGTCGAGGTCACCACGTTTCCCGCGCTATCGTTCACCGACACGCCGATTGAGAAGACCCCCGCCTCGTTGGGGGTACAAGTGAGGTTCGATGTATTCAGCGTGGAACAGCCGTGGGGGAGGCCAGAGTACCGGTAGCTCAGCGCCCCTACACCCCCAGTCGTGTTCACGCCCAGTTTCGTTGTCGAGTTGATGGCGATTGTGGCGGGGCTCGCCTTGAATGAGGTGATGACGTACCGGGCGACCGTCAGGTTCGCCGAGGTGGTGGATCCGTGTCCGGCGCTATCGTTCACCCGAACACCCACGACGAACTGCCCGGGAGCGGTCGGTGTGCAGGTCAGCAACGTGGCGTTGACACTCGAACAGCCCGATGGTAGTCCGCTGTAGGCGTAGGATAGCGGCCCGATTCCCCCCGCGGCGCTCGTGTTCAGCTGAGTGCTTTGGCCGAGTGAAATCGTGGCGGGAGTTACTTGGAACCGCGATATCGTGAGGGCGGCCGAGATGGCGAGCGTCGCGTTCGCAGACGCGTGGCGGCTCCTGTTGTCGCCTACGCCCAGCGTGACGCTGTAGGTTCCCGAGCCACTTGCCGACGTGCAGTTAAGGCGGGTAACGTTCGAACTTGCACACCCCGGCGGAAGACCGGAGTATGTGTAGGTGTACCATTGGGAGATTCCCGCGGCGGCCGCGTGGAACGATGCCACCCCTCCGACCAGGATGCTCGAGGGGATCACAGTCAACGAGGCGGTCAGGTTAATCCCGATTGCCCACGTATCGCCGTAATAGTTCCGGGTCGCATTTGGTGCCCCTCCGAATAGGACGCCGTAGCCGTCGGTGGTGTCCCAGATGAGGTCCGTCAGAGTGCGGTTGGTGGGGCCTCCTGTAACGTTGATCAGGGTCCAGTTGCTCCCGACCCATGCCCACATGTCCTTGAGGCCCCCGCTCATCGAGTCGCCGCCGAAAAGGAGGACGTGCCCCAGAACCGGGTCGTAAGAGATTGCGGAAGACTCGCGGGCGGAGGGGGAAGTCATTGGGGCAATCCTCGTCCAGTTCCCGCCCGTGAACGTCCACGTATCGCCGAGATAGGCCCCCCTGCTCGCGGAGAGGCCTCCGAACAGGACGACGGACCCACTGTTCGGGTCGTCCGCTATCACCGCGCTTTGCCGGGCGGACGGGTAACGACTCGAGTTGCTGAACGTGTAGCTCGTCCAGTTCCCCGCCTTGAAGGTCCAGGTGTCCGCGAGGTCGGCAAAATTATTCGTTGAATATCCCCCGAAAAGGACAACGCATGCATCGTGCTGGTCGTAGGTCATGCTAGCGGCCTCCCGGGCACGGGGAGAGACACCGGGCGAGAGTTGGGTCCAGACTCCCGCGTGAAACTTCCAAGTGTCGTTGACCGCGTTGTACCCCACCCCGCCACCGAACAGGACGACGTACTGATCGGCGGCGTCGTAGGCCATCATCAGGTAGGTGCGGTTCGCGGGCTCGGGGATGAGCAGGCGGGTCCAGACGCCGTGCGAGAACGTCCAAGTTTCGCCGTTGAAGCCAGAGGAGGCGCAACCGGAGAAAAGGACGACGTAGTGGTCGGCGGCGTCGTAGGCCATTCCGTAACAGGCGCGGGCGTTCGGGGCACTATCACTGAGAGTGGTGATGTTGAGCCACGGTCCCGGGTCGAGGAGACGAGGGGAGAGACCGGGGGAGAGGGCGCAATGGGAGATACTCGAGGAGCGTGAGATCAGGCAAGGAGGAGCCTGCGGGGAGCCGCCAGGCCCAGCCCCCCGCGCTAAGGAGGCCCATGCGGCTGTGGTCTGCTCGGCGGGATAGGTGAGCTCGGAGGTGAACGGTGACCTGGAGGGGTGCGAGAACGGGCGGGGGGCGGGGTAGATCTGGACAGTGTAGCAGGCGAGGAGCAGGCCCACGACGGCGAGGGCGAAGCAAACCGGTCGACTGGAGACGCGGTCCCCAGTTGAAGTGGCGCCCTCATGTTTCATGGGACCCCCGTGCAAAGTCCCCGGAACGGATGAGTTGTCGCAATGGTCCCCGCGGGCTCTTCATAGGGTTCGGCCACTTGGCGTACCTGGAACTGTCCCCTTCCTGACCCCCCAGCTGTTCACGCCATCTCCTCCCCCGAGAGGCGTTGAGACATTGGCGCGCCCACGACTTTCAGGAGACGGCCCAAGCATCAGTCCGGTCCGCGACATCGCCCTCTGGAAATCCACACGATTGCCACGCTTTAGAGAGCCCGAGGGTCTAGAACCCTTTTCCGCGGGGAGGGGTATCCCTCGCTACGCCGGCTAGGACCGATGGCCCGAATCCTCGCTGCAAGGAACGTCCCTGACTGGGGTCCGACGGATCAGTGTTAACCCGGACAGGCCGAATCAACGGATGAACGGACTTGGGGCGGAGGGGTCCGATGCGGGGAATCCGTCGGCCTTGCCGATCGCCAAGACGTCCGGACGAAACCAGGTCACGACCCGGTGGGTAATCGTAGGGCTCGGAGTATTCTGGGGCGGGCTCCTCTTCGAGACATTGTTGTTCCTTGTTCTCGTGCCAAGCAGCCGGGCGGGTGCAATTCCCTTCATATTCGTCTCGTCCTTAGCCTTCATCACGGGCTTTTGCTATTGGGCGGTCACTTGGGGTTGGTTCGCTCCGGGACCCATCAATGTGATCGAGGACGGAACGGCCTTCCGATTCTTCTACGCCGATGGGCACGAAGTCGCGTGGGAATGGAGGTCGCCCAAATTCAGCGTGAAGTTTACCGACTCGATGGGCCGATGGGAGTGGCCGAAGCCAGAGTTATCCCACAGATACTTACTGGACCCACCGAGGGGAGGGGTAGTCGTGGTGAGCGAGGCGCTGTTCGAATCATCGCTCCGAAGGGCGCGGGCGGAGGGCCATCGCGTCCGCATCGTTGTCTTGAGCACCGGTCCTAATGGGGTCAGGACTGAATATCGAATCTGCGCGAGAAATTCCTTTCCTAGGCTCGCGGTGAGCCCACGCAGCCCCCTCTCTCAGTAGCCGCCTCCAGGGTCATCATCGAGCGGAATCGGGGTCGACTCGTCCATAGCTACCGCCAGGTGGGGGCAAAGGTTGGTTTGAGTCGTACGCGACGAGAGGGCATCTTTACCTCGAATGAACCCTCTGTCTCTCGATAAGCGTGTTCGGGAGCGAGCCTCTACCGCCGAACCTCCTCCGGTTTGACCTCACGCCCTTGGCCGACCCCATCTATACGAGCTCAAGTAGGGTTAGGTGGGCGTTTCGGTTCATCACGGCGGTCGTCCTGCTCGTCTTTGCAATCGAGTTGACGCGGCTGTTCATCGGACAGGTCAGCCTCGACTTTATCGCCCCCGGGTTGGCATTCTCCTCCCTCCTCCTCGCAATAGTTCTCGCCGTGGATTTCGGGCTCCGCTACCCCCCGGTCGAGGTCGAAGTCGACGATCGGTCGGTCCGGCTTCGTTTCGATGGTGGGAGTGTCAAGCGATTCGCGCTGACCAACCCGAGCGTATCACTGACGCTTCGCGAGTATCCGGATTTCACGAGGAACACGGTCCTGCTCCCATATCGGCACGAGATTCGGCTCTCCGTGTTGATGGGCGCGCCGATTCCTCCTGCTGCCTTCGATCGTGTCATGGAGTCGGCGAGGGCAGAAGGACTCGCGGTGACGAAATCGTCCTGGAGCGCGCAGTGGGGTGGCGCCCCATTCGTCCAGTACCGGATTCGCGGCTCGAAATAGCCTCCTGATGCGCACCCTTAAGGAAAGCCGGAACGCGGGCTCACGATCCTCAAGGCAAGGGCGGGCGACCGCGTCGCTGGGGGAATCCCTCTCCAAGATTTCAATCGGAAGGTGGTTCAAGCCCGACTCGGACAGCCAGTGGGACCTCCAGGGTACCTGAGAGTCGGCCGACCCGAAGACCTCGTCTCGGACGAGCATCGGAGTCTGCTGACGATTTGGGAGCTACCGCTCGCCCGACGAGCGCTTGGTAACAAACCGAGCAAGTGGTCGAGCGTCGGGAGGATCGATCCGGGGCGGCTAGCCCCGCGACTCTAGCCGTGATGCGTGCCAATCGGGTCAGAGCATGGGCTGAGGAGGCCGCACTGGGCGAGACATTCGTGCCCGCTTTGGGAGCGCACGGACGATCCCCCTCGGCGCGTGTACACCACACCGGTCATCAATCCCCCGACCACGGATGCGCTATGGTCTAGGTGATCGCGACGGCGGCGCCGCAATACTCGCATTGCACCGAGGTCTGCCCTTGGTAGATCTCGCCGCTGTGGGGAGCACCGCAGGCGGGGCATCGGGCGAGCTTGATCGTGGGCGCCACCGGGTTGGTCACTCCGTGGGTGGCCGCGATGTCTCGGTCGGCCTCACCCCCGGTAATGTACCGGAAGAACCGGGTGGTCACATCGGCCTCCCAGCGCTTCACATCAAAGGAGCTGACGGGAAGCCCGACCTCCGGCTTGAACTCCACGAACACGCCGATCCCGGCAAGGAGGCCCACCCGCCCCTTGGAGATCTGGTGGACCGCCCCGACGGGGCGCTCGATCATCACCACCCGTTCGATCCGCTTCTTGGTGACGATAAACAGATGCTTCTCGAGGACGACCTCCTTTTGCCCTTCGAAGACGAACCGGTGATTGGTGAAATACAGCGTGCCGTGGCTTTTCTCCCCTTCCATCACCTTTCCTTCGATGGCCAGGACCGGGCTTTCCTGCTGCTGAAGGGGGAACGAAGCCTGTCCGAACAACTCGACGGTCGTTTCGGCCACCTTGAGGTCCCGGTCGACCGCTCCCAGGGCGGTGTTCAGGTCCCGGACCGGCGCGGTGGCTTGGGCAGCCTCCCGCGAGGCGTTCATCTTGAGGGACTCGGAGGTCGACGAGAGCCGGGCGGCCAGCCCCTCCGCGGCGGGGAAATTGTCCATGTCGATCAGCTCCCGGAGGGTCCGCGCCTCGCCCTGGGCAGTGTTGATTTGGCCGTTCAACGGCACGGCGGTGTTCGCGAGGGACTGGCGAACGCCGGAGCCCACCTCGGCCCACTTATCCGAGAGTAACTTGACCGTCTTATCGAGATGACCCATGGCCGCGTAGCCACGCCCTCGAATCGTGGAGAGCCGTCCGGCCAGCCCCCCGATCGCCGCGTCCAGCGAGTTCAGCGCGCTCTGGGCCTCGTTGAGCAGCCGTGACGCCTCCGAGAGATTCGATTCGATCGAGTTGAGCCGCGAGTACAGGCCGTCTTTGACCGGGTTGGACTGAGGTGGAGTGGCCATGGTTTCGCCACGATTCTGGCGCGAACCGGGTAATAGAGGTGCGCTCGGCGAGGCAAGCCTGCACCTGGAGAAACCCCGTTCGCTTATCCGGGTCCGACTCCGTCGCAGCAGAACCATGGGGTCGGTACTGCGGGCGGATTCGTTTTGGCCCGGATCCCCCCTCTAGGGCACGGAACACGGGATCACGTTGATTCCGTCCTCGCGGACAGCCCGCCGGGAGCGGGCTTCCCGAGCTGTGGGGGTGGACCATATCCTACCTGGTTCCGCGGATGCTCGCCTCGTCGGCGCGGACTGCCGAACGGGGGTAGTCCAGTCATCTCAGAAGCGCGGGATAACCGCGGAATAAGCCCAACTCGAGTTTATCCGCCATGCAGCGGTCGGGGTTCGTATGGGACGAGCTTCGGAGTCGATCCGGGTCGGGCCGCCTCCCGCGCGTCAGGCGAACCATTCGTACCGGACTGCGGAGAGAATCTGCAGACCCGTTTGGGTCACGGGATTGATCAGCAGCGTGACTCTCCTCATGATCCTGTCATCGGCGGCTGGCTCGACGTCCGTACCTCAGACCCAAAGGGTCCTGAAGGCCCCATTTGCCGGATCCGTGGCCGTTTCCCACCAATTCTGCAGCGGCTCCCCTTGCTTGCCCGGAACACATGGGCATAACGGGTGCCAGCGTGCCTCGATTGTCGCCCCGCCCCACTTCAGCCTTCGCAAGGGTATCGGGGGGCTCGACCTGACCACTTCGGCGACCGGGTGTCGCGGATCTTCCACCGGGAACACCTCGGCCTCTCAATTCATGGAGGTCTTCGGAGAGTTCAACCCGACGCTCAACCTCTCGTTCCATCGAGGGACCCCCACCGTCTACGCCAACATCACCTACGCGGAGTCCGCCCGCTTTTCCTTCTCGTGGGGGAACTGCACCCTCATCGGGCACCCCGCGGGGGCATACTGCAATCGGGGTCTGAACGTGATGGTGTCGGGCTACGCGCTCGTTCGGGACGTCTCGTCCGGAACCAGCTACTTCTCCTCGACGTGGTTTTCGTATTGGCAAGCGGCCGCCTTCGACGATCTCACCTGCACCAGCTCGAGCGGATGCTCTACCAGCGCTTATCCGGCAAACGGGTCCGGGTTGGCCACCTCCCATGTCGGGTCGTTCTCCTGGACGTTCCCGTTCCTTACGGGCATGACGAAGGGTGACACGTACGAACTGGCTATCTACGTCGATGCCGCCCTGACGGTCCAGTACCTCGTCTCGAACGAGAAGCTTACCGGGTTCTCCGGCGTCGCTTCGTTGAACCTCGCCTCGGGGGGCAACGGGGTGGTCCTGACCTCTGTCGTCGAAACGTAGGGGGGTGCACGCGCCCCGTAGACCTTCGACTCTCGGTCGATCCCCCGGCCCCTCCGGGTGCGGCGCCCGGAGCAACCTAGATCCGACATATGGGTTGTGCGAAAAATCAGGAAACCTAGAGCGTCTCCCGGTGTCGGGGAGTCCGCTCCGAATTCGCGAAATCTCAGGTCACGCCCCTCGTGTCGCACGGGCCACGGGACCCGGGGCTGGAGTCGTTCGCCAAACCTGCCGTGACGGCTCGCCCGGTGGAGTGTACCCCGGGTGTGGGCACCTACTGACGGTTAACGAATTACCTTTATCGTCTCACGGGACCTGCCTCTCGACATGGGACGGTGGGCCCAACGACACCGCGACGCCGGGATGCTCGAGGAACGTCGACTGCGAGGCCTCCGATTACTTCGGGGTGGGGTGAGTCCGGCCGAAGTCGCTCACCGACTCGGTGTCACTCCCCAAGCCGTCCACTACTGGCAAACTCGCCTGTCCGAGGGAGGTGCCTCGGCCTTGAGGGCTCAACCCCGGTCGGGCAGGCCTTCGCGCCTCCGACCCGATCAGATCGCGGCCCTTCCTGAACTCTTGGCGAAGGGAGCCTTGGCCCGAGGGTTCGAGACCGATCTCTGGACCACCGAGCGGATCGCCGACGTTCTCGCCCGCGAGTGGGGCATACACTACACCAACGTCGGCGTCTGGAAGCTCCTCAAGGCTCACGGATTCTCTTGGCAGCGCCCGCGGCGCCAGGCGCGGGAGAAGGATCTCCGTGCGGTGAAGAATTGGAAACGTCACACTTGGCGGCGGTTTGAAAGAAAGCCAAGCGGAAGCGGGCCGTCCTTCTCTTCCTCGACGAAAGCGGATTCTCTCTGATCCCCTACACGGGGAAAACCTGGGCACCCAGGGGCCACACACCGACGTTGGTGCATCAGGGTCGCTGGCCAAAGTTCTCGGCGATCAGCGCCGTCACGCCGAGGGGAAAGCTGCTCATCCGGGTGTACAAGGACTCGATCAAGGGTCCCCGAGTCGTGGCGTTCCTCCGCCGCCTCCTCCGGCATCTTCGTCGCCGACCCTTGATCCTGTTCTGGGACATGGGACAGCCCCACCGGTCGGTGTTGGTCCAGGAGTTCCTTCGGAAGCATCCGCGCATAGAGACCCACTGCTTCCCGGGCTACAGTCCGGAGCTGAACCCGGATGAGTGGGTCTGGTCGCACCCGAAGCGGCACGAACTCGCGGGATACGCGCCCCATGATGTGGGCGAGCTCCACGGCGGCCTGAGGAGGGCAATGATGTGGATGCGGGTCCGCCCCGCGCTGATCCGCTCGTTCTATCGGGCAGGCGGGCTCGCCTCAGGATCACCCCTCGTCCTTCGGGACCGCCATCAGCGCGACTACGGTCACTTTCCACGAACCATTCTCTCGCTTCCACACGCGGAGCGCGCGGAGCGAGAAGGCCCGGTCCCGGATCGCATAGTCCGTCCGGCAGGAGACCACCACGGCAGAACCGAGATCCCGGATCTCGACCTCCTTGTTCTCGACCTTCGCGAACGTCCGCTTACGGGGAGGCTGGTGGCCTTTCAGGACCCCGGCCTTGCCGACCGAGTTACCCTCGGGTTGGACGAAGAGCACGTCATCGGCCAGCAGTTCATCGAACACAGCGCTGGTATCGGGCGCCGGGTCGGAATCTCCCTGTCGGAGTCGCTCTTCCAGTTGCCGGACCTCCTCGATCGCGCTCACGAGCTCCCCTCCCTGCCGTGACTGACGCGAGCTTAAGGCAATTCGGAAAGACGAGCGACCTCGGAGAGTGTGAAGGCAATTAGTTAATCATCAGTAATCGGCCCGTTCGATGACTCGGTGCGGCACCAGATGCGCCGCGATCATGGCGACGGCACCGATCGCTGGGACCCCAAGGGCGAGGCTCACGGGGGAGCCCCCCCACAAGATGATGAGGGAGGCTGCCCCGAAGAGTCCCGCGTACAAGCCTACGGTCACTCCGAGGATGAACATTCCATCCCAGGGATCGCGGAGTCGGTCGACCCAGGTGGATACCTCAGAAAGTCGACTCCGCTCGGGGGGTGATGGGCACCCGAACAGATCGGCCCCAATTCGGCGGAACCGGTCGACCTCTCCGACGCGCGACAAGGCCAAGCCAGCCTCCCGAGCCCTCCATGGATCGCATCGCCAATGAAACTTCGCACGACAGTCCGACCCCCGCGGGCTGCCGCCTCCCCGGCCTAGCTTGATCGGCCACCCTAACACTCCCCGGCAAGGTCGCCACCGGAGTTTGCTCTGTCTCCGTTCTCCTCAGTCGATTCATCGTCGGCGGCTGGCGGCTGAGCGGGTGCGTCCGGGTCCTGCCCGCGGGCGGAACCCCACGTTGGGTGTTCGGGGCGGATTCAATCCCACCTCGTGCGGGTCGAGGGGTGCCGGCACGCCCTGCTATGACCGGTGTATCCACCGGAGCCGTTCACCCCACCCGGGTCATTATGGCGGTCGGAGAGGGTGGGCCTCCCCAGTGCGGGCCGTCACGTTCGACCTCTGGCACACGCTCTTCCGATTGGCGCCGGAGGCTGAGGACCGGTACGTCGCGCGCCAGGAGGAGCTCCTGGCCGGTGTTCTTGAAGCGGCTCGACCGGTCCACCCGCTTGGGCCTCGTCCATTCATCGGGGCGAAGGACGCGGCGCGACAGGCAATCGCCGCCGCCGCTAGTCGCACGGGAACAGGCTCGCCGGTCGCGGACCTCGCGAAGGTCGCGGCCGAGCTCGCTGGACGAGAACCGGACCCCGGGACATGGGTTCGGGCGATCGAGGCCCTGGTCGAACTGCAGCCCTTCGAACAGGTGGAAGGGGCTCGAACTCAATTGGCGAGGCTCGCCGATGAGGGCTACCGGATCGGGGTCGTGTCGAATTTGGTCGGGGAGACCGCTCCCAGCATCCGAAGGGTGATGGAACGCCTCGACATGGCGCGCTTCGTCGAATCGTGGTCGTTCAGTGAGGAACTCCCGTGGGCGAAGCCCGCTCCCGAGATCTTCTGGAGGACGCTCGAGCCGTTGGGCGTGGCCCCCGCCGACGCGGTGCATTTCGGCGACCTGGGGAGCGATATTCACGGCGCCCGTGCCGCGGGGTTCCGCAGCGCGGTTCTGTTCACGGGAGCGAAAAAGTACGGAGCCCGCTACGCATCGTTGTGCCGAGCCCACGACCCGATCCTTCCCCCGCCCTCCCATTCCCTCCTCTCGTGGGCCGACCTTCCCGCGCTCCTGGCCCGGATCTGGGCCCAATGAGCGGGTCCGGGCGGGACGGTGGCCCCGCTATCGTGAGGAGGCGGCGAGAGATGCTCGCGGAATTCGAAGGCCTAACGGGAGGACGGGCGAACGAGGGCGGGGGCTGCGGTCAGCTCCATCGACCTCGCGGTCGAGACCGGTCCACCGACTGCGCGGCGACGGGTGGATCGGGACCTGCCGAGTTACCCGTCGGACTGTTCGTCGCTTGTTAGTGGCGTATCTCGGGAACCGGCCCCGTTATCTTCCCCCAACGTATAAACGGCAAGTCGGCAGCATAGGGCCTGATGCGCGCCGTTCAGCGAGCGAACCGAATGCTCTCAACGCACCCGAACCAAGCGACCGAGACTCCCCGTCCGAGCGAGCGCCGAGGGATCGCCCGGGGGGTGTGGGTCAGCTTCATGCTTTGCGTGCTAGCGACGATGATCCTTCCTTCCAGTGCCTTGGCGACCGCCCCGGGAAGCGTCTCGGCCCCCGTCCACCTGCTCGCAGCGCCGGTCCATGTCGTACACCCGCATTCCGCGCCCGTCAGCAAGTCCCCTCAACTCTCGATCACCACGCATCAGGCGATCCCGGGATCCAACCCCGCTGGCCAGCCGTGGATCAATGGGCCGTCGCTCCAAGATCCGATGCTCAAGCTCACCCACACGCTGGACGTTCAACGCGCCCAGATGACGCTGGCCCATGCTGCCAGCACGTCGACCGGTCAAGCCCGGCCCGTCCCGGCGGTCATCGCGATCCCGACGGGGACGTTCAGCGGATACGTGAACGCAACCCACGGGCTCGGTCTCTCCGGAGTCCTGGTCCAGTGGTTCGCCCTAGCGGGACAGATCTGCCCGTCCACCACTTGTCCGGCCGTCTCGACCTCCCTGACCGGATTCTTCACGGTCACCTGCGGGGCCGGAGCCGGCTACACTCAGGCCAGCGTAGGGTGGTATCTGACCAACATCACGTTCAACACGTGCATCCAGAACGTCAACACCTACATCGGCACCATCTACATGGTGCACGACGCCATCGGCACCGGGATCATCAAGTCGGACACCCCGAGTCACCAGAACGTTTCCGGCGTCCTCGTCGCGGCCACCTCCCGTGACGGGTCGGTCGTCGCCCAGCCCAGCGTGACGAGCGACATCTACGGTCGTTTCTACGTACCCATTCCGCCCCTGCCTTCTCGAATCGACTTCAGCGCCGACTACGGATACTTCCCGAACTTCACCTACGTCAACGCCACCCCATGGGAAAACGTCAGCCTCGGCTTCGTCTATCTTGAGCACCAGGTGCTCATCCAGGCGACCCTCTACGATGCGGTCACCCGCGCCGCCATCCCGACCGATCCGTTCGGCGGACGCTCGATCACCGGTTGTAACGCCCTGACCAACGTCTGCTCGTTGCAGGGGGCGCTCCAGATCGGAGCCACGGTGAACGCATTTGCACCACCGGGGGTCGATCTCGCCCAGGTGCAGGCGACCGGATACATCTCCGATACGCAATCCATCGGAGTGGTGCCGAAGCTCAATCCCGGACAGGTGTTCCACCTTCCCCCGATCTTCCTGGTCCCGCTCGGGGGCGCATCGATCACCGTGGACCTGACGAGGAATCATAGCGAGCCGGCCCCCCGTTGGGGGACGGGCCTGTACTACATTTCCGGCGGCTCGCTCGACGGGTACAAGTTCGTCACCGTGACCCCGAGCCGGAACACGACGACGTCCACGACGGCCAATCTCGCGTGCGGCGCGATCGGTAACACGGTCACGGTCCCGGGCTTGCCCCTTCGCATGAGCCTGTCCGTCCAGCCCGACACGATCGGAGTCTGCGGGATCCCGCCCCAGTGGCCCATCCCCGGCCTCCTCCCGGTCTGGCCCAACGCGACCGCGCTCAACTTCACGCCGGACGAGCTGGTCAACGGAGGGTTCCTCAACCTCACCCCCGGAACGTACATCGAAGGGAACGTCACGACTCAGGGGCTCGCCCCCGGGTTTGGCCACGGCCCCGCCGCGTTCCAGGTCTCCATCTCGTCGGAGTACTACACCGCCCTCCCGATCTACCCGTACGTCTACAATTCCGGCGGCGCTTCCAGCCCGTGGCTCTGCGGCGCCGGGGCCTTCTCCATCCCCGCCCCCGGCCCGACCGGTGGAGACACCTTTTGTGCACCGGCACCGCCCGATGCCGACCTGATCACGGCCAGTGCGCCGACGGTCAACTACTACAGCAACTACACGTGGGCCTCGACCGCGCTCATGTGCTGCAATCTTTCGCAGGAACCGTTCCCGCTCGGATCGGCCAACGCCGAACGGTTCAACACGATCAACCTCACGACCGGGGGCGCGGTCTACGGACGCGTCCTGAGGAACAACACGACGCTGGGGGTCCAGTTCGGCTCGTACAAGATCTGCACGGCCGGCCAGAACCCGTTCTACCCCTGTGCCACCGGGGCGATCAACCTCGACGGCACGGTCTTCAGCGGCCCGGGCGTCGCCCCGCCCGGCTACGACTCCATTACCGTCTCCGCCTCCGGGTACGACCCGGATACGGTATGGGTCTATGTGAACGGCAGCACGGGCAACACCTCGTTCGGGAACATCAGTCTGCAGTCGTTGGGAACCATCGACGGACAGGTCGTCGACCCTCTGGGTCATGGCCTGTACGCCGCCACCCTGACGGCGGCCCACATCTACAACCCCAACTCCGGCAAGATCGTCGGCGCCGGCCTCTCGACCACCGACGGGCACTTCAACGGCACCATCCTCGCCGGGTGGCTACCCTGGACGACCTACCGGATCACCGCGAGCGCTCCCGGTTACACCTCCAACTGGGTCTGGGTCAACACGAGCCGTGGGCTCACCACCCACGTTCCGACGATCGTGGTCCAGCCGATCGCGGTGAACGCGACCGGGGCCTCGCAGGGAACCTGGCTCGACGGAACGTTGCGTGACAACGTCACGGGCTATGGCGTGCTCTCCAGCTCGATTGCGGCGTGTCCCACCGACGGGGGGTCCTGCATCCAGGTCCAGGACGGCAGCAACCCGGGCGGGTACTTCAACCAAAGCATCACCCCGGGCCTGTACAACCTGACGGTGAACACGGCCGGTTACTACCCGGTCAACATATTCTTCAACGCCAGCAACCGCACGTTCGTCCACCTCGGGATCATTCCGCTCTCCCCGTACGCATGGGTCTCGGGCAACGTCTCGATCAATCCGTGGCAAAACATCTCCGTGCGATTCGGGAGCGGCTACCGGGGCATTCCCTTGGGGCCGGGCGCCGCGGTACAGGCCTGCACCAGTAGCGGGACCCTGTGCGGGCTCACGGCCACGATCGACTCGCTCGGGGGGTTCAACGCGAGCGTGCCGTTCGGAGTGCTCGACATCATCCGCGTGAACGGCCTCTACGCGGGCGGCGGCTGGAGCGCGCCGGCGGCGTTCGACCAGAACACGTCGATCTTCAACACGACCGGCTCGTGGACGCCCCTGCCTCCCTCTGCGACGATTCCAATGGACATCTTCGGCGCGGTGACGGGCCTGGTTCGGGACAATTCCACATACAATGCGGGCCTCGGCACCGACGTCTCGCCGGTCCGGTGGGCTTCGGTAAGCGCGTTGACGGTGGGCCATTTCAATGCCGTGGTGACCAGCCAGGCCGGCTCCGGTGGCCAGTTCACCTACTTCCTGCCCGGCGGCAACCGGGTCGGGAACACCACGGTGACCGCGCTCATCCCGAACGTATACTACCAGCTGTATGAGAAGCTCAAGTTGCCCATCGTGTCGGCCCAGACCACCGTCGCGCCGAACCTGACGCTTGACCGGTACGGTTGGGTCAACAGCTTCCTCCGCGATTCGGTGAGCGGCGCCGGAACGCCGTACCTCGGGGCCAGCGCGACCTACGTGGACCTGAGGAACTCGACCATCTACCAGACGAGCGGCGTCGCAAATGCCAACGGCTTCGTGAACCTGACGTCAGCGGCGGGACGCACCGTCGTCTTCGCGGCGGGGCCGGGCAACGACTACAACACCACGAACGTCACGATGCGGGTCAACTCCTCCGCCACGACCTACTACAACTCGACCTCCGCGCTCACCGTCGGCGCGCTGCGGGTCGATCCCTGGGGCTGGATCCGCACTACGGACCTCAATTACAGCGTGGTGCCCTTCGCGACCACGATCCGCGACGCCGTCAACCAGCTTGCCCTCCCGCTCGCCACCATGACCGTGGCGACATCGGACATCAGCCTCTCCGGGAGCTGCGCCGCCACCTCCAACTGGGGTGGGATGTGCCTCAGCGATGCACCGATCGGGCCGAAGGACACGCTCGCGGTCAAGGCCGGGGGCTACGTCGGCAACTCGACCCTCGTGGCGGTGACCAAAGGTCTCATCATCAACGAGTCGGTGATCAACCTGACCGGGGACGGCATCCTCGCCGGGATCGTCGTGGCCTACCCGAGCGGCCTCCCGATCTCCGGTGCCACCGTCACGGCGTGCCCGGTGAAGAGCACGATCTGCTCGACGGCGACCACGAATGCCACCGGTTTGTTCTGGATCAACGCCGCGCCCGGTCTGGAGTACCTGCAGTTCGACGCGCAGGGGTTCGTCAGCAACACGTCCGTCGTCGCGAGCCCCTGCTCGGACTGCTTTGACTGGATCGGCACGATCACCGTCGCCCAGTTCGCCTACGTCGGGGGCGTCATCCGGGGTCTCCCCTCGGGCCTGCCCGTCTCCGGGGCGACGGTGAGCGTCTGTTCGCCCCTCGGTTCTCCGACGGGAGCGTGCGGGTTCTTCGTCGGCAGCAGCAAGTCCGGCAGCTTCCTGCTCGGGGCGCCGGCCGGCAACTACATCATCGCGGTGAACGACACGTTCTACAACACCACCTACTTCCCCATCTCGCTCAACGCAGGGGAACAGGTCAGCGTCGGCACGATCTTCCTCAACCAGTTCGGCACCCTGCTGGGCTCGGTCGAGTCCGCCACGGGGTTCGAGCCGGTCTCGAACGCGACCGTCCTCGCCTGTCCGGACTGGGCCGGCGGCGGCTGCGTCTCGCCGCTGCTCACCCAGTCGAACGGCCACTTCGGCCTCATGGGCGCCCCGGGCCCGTACGAGATCGCAGTCTCCGCTCCGGGCTATACCGACGCCTACGTGCCGGCGCGCGTCGTGAGCGGAGTGACGACCTCGCTCAACCCGATCCTACTCTATCCGCTGGGCACAGGGATCGCCTACCCGGTCACCGGCACCGTCGTGAACGCCTCCGACCCGACGCAGGGTCTCGCCGGAGCGACCGTCGCCGTCAAGATCGGCGCGACGGTGGCGGCCTCCACCACGACGTCGGTGACGGGCGCGTTCCACCTGAACGTCTTCTGGGGAACGTACAACCTCACGGTGAGTTCCACGGGCTGGGCACCGGTCGTCGAGACGTTGACGGTGCACGCCCCGGTACCGGAGCTCGTCATCGGGCTCTCGACGATGACCTACACGCTCCAGGGGACGGCGCGCGACGGCCTGACCGGCCAGGCGCTCTCCGGCGTGCTGATCTCGGAGGGAGGGGGCGGATTCTCGACGACGCTGGGGAGCACCGACCTCAACGGCCTCTACAGCTTCCCGCTCGCGAACGGGACGCACTACCTGATCGCGTCCTACACGCCGGGAGGCGGGGTCGTCTACCCGACCGTCGCCTTCTCGGTGACGATCAACGGCCTCAGCCAGACCCACGACCTCAACCTCGACCCCCCCACGACCCAGGTCTACGGGCTCGTCGCGAACGCCGCCTCCGGACTCCCGGTCTCGGGCGTGACGGTGCTCATCTCCGGGGTCACGGTCAACGGGGTGCCGGAGTCGTACAACGTCACCTCGAACGTGGTCGGCGAGTTCAACGTCTCGGTCTGGGCGGGCAAGTACACCGCCGCCGTGAGCGCCACCGGCTTCAGCACGTTCACGCCGCAGACGTTCACCGCCGACACGAGCGTGCACGCGCTCACCGTCCGCCTGGCGCCGATGACGGCGGGCAGCGGGTCGAACACCCCGACCGGCATGAGCGGGTTCGTCCTGCTCGGAGCCGTCGCGGGGATCGGCGCCGTCGCCGTGCTGCTGAGCGCACTCTACGTCACGCGGGCCCGATCGCCGCCCCGGTCGGGCCCCGCACCCTCAGGTCGGGGGAAGAGTTCGTAGTCGGCCGGGGTTCCCGCGCCCGCGGGAAGCAGCCCATCGTCGGGCCCGGTTCGGGGGCCGTACTGAACGCCTCTCCGGTTCGCGCCCCCCCCCACCGCGCGACCGATCGCGCCTCAGGACCCGCGCGCCCCTCCGGAAGAATGCGCCTCGGTCGATCAAACGCCCCCAGACCTCACCGGGCTGATCCACCCGGGACCACCCCGCTTATCCCCCATCGCGACCCCTATGGCCTTGTCGTGGTCCACAGACCGCTTTCTGTGCCCTCGGCAGAGAAACATGAGGACGTTCAAGCAAGGTTGGCCCCGCCGTAGTGAGATGCTGAGGACCGAGTTCGTCCCCTTGTCCGAGGTCGATTTCCGGTCGATGGTCGCGGACGGCTCCGCCGTACCGGTTCAGCGGGGGAACTCGCTCTACGTGGCGAAGTGGACCGACGGCCGTGGCACCGACATCGATCGATTCCTGACCACCCTCCGGGAGAAGGGCTCCACGCTCGAGGTCCGACGGTTCGAGAAGGATGTCAACATCCGCATCGTCCCACGGGCTTAGCCTGGCAGGTCGAGCTGGTCGGGCCGGCCCACCGGCCGGCCCGTGAATCCGGGGTCGGCCTCACGCGGATACGTCGAGCGGATCCCCCCTAGTCTCACCTAAGCTCGAGCCATGAGACGTAACGCCTCAACACCGAGAGGGGCCTGCCCATCTCCAAATTGATCGAGCTAGCCGAGGCCCTCAGGACCCCACGTCCGGGCTGCTCGTCGAATGTACCACAAGTTTCCCGACACGGACAGGCCCGGGCGCGGACCGGCGAGGCGTCCGAGTAACCCACAGTTCGACCCCGGGCTTCGAGCGATCGGTCACGCTCGGGGCGATTAGGGCCGGTCGGGGTGGAATTGAGATGGGAACTCCGAGGTCTAAATACTGCCTCGGAGTTCGCCGTTTCGCTCGAAAGCGCCGGAATCGACGAGTCTTCGGGGCTTGAGGGCAAGGAACGAAACCACATGGGGGAGTACGGAAGGATTCAGAGACGAACGAACCGCACCTGGTCGGGCCGCGCGATGACCATCGGCACCGCCGGATTCGCCACCGCCGTCACACTGTTGATGGTGCTGGCCCCGGTGAGCGCTGGCGGCGTCCACGCGCTCAAGGTGTATACGCCCGCCTACAAGCACACGGTGAACCAGCCCGGCGCCTATTGGTCGGTCTCCGGGTGCGCGAAGTCCAAGGTGACGACCGCGAAGTGGGGCGCCTCGACCGGAACACTGACCGGCGCCGCCTCGTCGTCGGCGAGCACCTGCGGCAAGTCGCTCGGCACCGTCGGCGGCTCGAGCTACGCGAACGCGGAGAGCTACATGGAAGTCGGCATCCCGGTCTCGGTCGGCTCGACCGGTAACCACGCCGTTGCGTCCAGCTGGACCGCCACGGTCGCGGCCAGCTCGTCCCACTCTTCGGGAACGTGCCCCGCGCGGAACATCAACTACCACCCGGCGCTGAACTCCTACTCGTACGCGTATTGCGAGGCGGGCAGCTACGTGAGCTTCGAGATCTTCTCGCAGCTCCATGACCTGACCAACTCGAGCTGGAACAGCAACTACAGCTACGTGGACGCCTACAACGAGTCGGCGTACGAGAACTACACGTACTGCTACAACTACGGGACCGCCTACTGCTACAACAACACCGGTTACAGCTACGCGGGCGCCTACGGGTACAACGCCGGCGGATTCAGCGCGTTCGCCTGGAACAGCGCGACGACCTTCTCGCTCTGGAACAACGGAACGAACATGGTCAAGAGCCACCACTACGTGCTGATCATCACGGTGTACGTGAACACGGACGCCTTCGCCGAGCAGGCCAATCTGCTTGGCCCGTGGACCGGCAACGCGATCGCCACGCTCAACGCGGCGACCCTGGGCAACGGAGCGACCCTCAACTCGATCAGCATCGTGTAAGGGCGTCACGCAGGGCGAGGGTGGGTCCTCCACCCTCGCCTCCCAACCATTTCCCCTTTCTCCACTCGTCCATGGGGCGGCCATCGGTCCAGCGAAGGATGGTCCCACTAGGCCCGGGGAGATCCCAGCCAAGACGCGTGGCCCGGTGCGGTCCCCCACGCCGGGGCAGGATCAAGCCGGCGTCCAATCCGAGTCGCGCCGGTGGGAACGCATCATCCGGCGGTCGATGCGATGAGGCCCTCCGGGGGCGCGAGCCAAGAATCCCCGCCTGGATGCCGGGTAGGGGCGGCCGCGGCGGAGGGCTCGAGTTTGCGCTCCGAGCCACGGGGGTCCGAGGGCCCTGAACGGACCGTTCCAGTCCGGGTCTACCGGCCTTGTAATCCTCCCTACCGAGGGTTCCATTCGTCGGAACCCGGAGTTTCGAGGTATAAATACCCCACCGCACTCCCCCCCTCTGCTCCGAAGCCTGCGCGCGGCAACGCGGCTAGGGTCCCGGAGCTGGAAACGAAACCACATGGGGGAGAACGCTAGGATTCAGAGACAACCCAACCGGACCTGGTCGGCTCGCGCGATGTCCATCGGCACCGCCGGATTTGCCACCGCCGTCACGCTGCTGATGGTGTTGGCCCCGGCGAGCGCCGGAGGCATCCATGCGCTGAAGGTCTATACGCCGACCTACAAGCACACGGTGAACCAGCCCGGTGCCTATTGGTCGGTCTCCGGGTGCGCCAAGGCCAAGGTGACGACCGCGAAGTGGAGCGCCGTGAGCGGAACCGTGAAGGCCGCCGCGTCGACTTCGGCGAGCACCTGCGGCAAGTCGCTCGGCACCGTCGGCGGCTCGAGCTACGCGAACGGGGAGAGCTACATGACAGTCGGCATCCCAGTCATGGTCGGTTCGAGCGGTAACCACTCGGTTGCCTCCAGCTGGACCCTCAGCCTCGGGACCACCTCGTCGTATACCTCGAGCGCGTGCCCCGCCAAGAACGTCAACTACCACCCGGCGCTGAACAGCTACTCGTACGCGTATTGTGAGGCCGGGACCTACCTGAGCGTCGATGTCTCCTCCTCGATCACGGACCTCAGCAACAGCAGCTGGTACGGCAACTACAGCTACGGGGACAGCTACAACGAGTCGGCGTACGAGAACTACACCGAGTGCTACAACTACGGCACTCCGACCTGCTACAACGGCACCAGCTACCACTACGCCAACACCTACGGATACAACGAGGCCGGATTCAGCGCGTTCACGTGGAACGGGGCGACGACCTTCTCGCTCTGGAACAACGGAACGCACATGGTCAAGAGCCACCACTACGTGCTGGTCATCAGCGTCTACTTCAGCACCGAGGCGTTCGCCGAGCAGGCCAACCTGCTCGGGCCATGGGCGGGGAGCGCCGTCGCGAGCATGAACGGTGCGACCCTAGGGAACGGAGCGACCCTCAACTCGGTCAGCATCGTGTAGGTCGATCCGCGGCAGCGGGGGGGTCTCGGCGGCCCCCCCCTCAACCCTTTCCGATTTTCTGCCTGAGTCTGGCGGATTCGGTGCGTACGGTTTGGGGTGAGCTAACCGACCGTCCGAGGAGGAATCGGAGTTGCACCCTGTATCTATACGTAGAGTTGACCAAGACGACGCTTTCGAACTTTAAATACCCATTCGCGGTTCCCACCTCGCCCTGAGGTGACTGAGCGGAAACGTGAACGGGAATCTGCAGGGGGAGGAACGAAACAATATGGGGGAGAACGCGAAGAATCTGAGACGAACGAAGGGCTCGTGGTCGTATCGTGCGATGGGATACGGAACCACCGGGTTCGCCGCCGCCGTCACCCTGCTGATGGTGTTGGCTCCGGCGAGCGCCGGAGGCATCCACGCGACCAAGGTGTACGTGCCCGGCTACAAGCACACGGTGAGCCAGCCGAACAGCTACTGGTCGGTCTCCGGGTGCGGCAAGGCCAAGACGAGCACCGCCAAGTGGAACGCCCACACGGGCACCATCACCACCGCCGACTCGGCCTCGGGCAGCACGTGCGGCAAGTCGCTCGGTACCGTCGGTGGATCCGGATACGCCTCGGCGCAGAGCGGAATCTCGGTCGCGGTCCCCTTCAGCGTGAGCTCGAACGGGAACCACTCGGTCGCCTCGGCGTGGTCGATCACCCTGGCCACCTCGAGCTCGTACACGGCGGGCGCCTGCCCGGCGAAGAACGTGAACTACCACCCGGCGCTCTACCAGTACTCCTACGCGGAATGCGAGGCGTACACCTTCCTTGAGTTCCAGGTATCCGGCTCCGTCCAGGACCTGTCGAACTCCAGCTGGTATGGCAACTACAGCTACGGGTTCACGTACAACGAGACCGGCTGGCAGAACTACACCGACTGCTACAACTACGGGACCCCGACCTGCACCAACAACAGCGGACCGTTCGGCTACCACTACGGCTACGGCTACAACGAGGCGGGATTCAGCGCATTCTCGTTCTCCGGAACGACCGGCGTGACCCTGTGGAACAACGGAACGAAGATGGTCAAGGGCCACCACTACGTGCTGGACCTCAACATCTACGTGTACGCGAGCGCCGACGCCATCCAGGCGAACCTCCTCGGTCCCTGGGCCGGCAGCGCGGTGGCCGCGATCAACATGGCGACGTTGGGCAACGGAGCTTCGCTGAGCTCGATCACCGTCGTCTAGAGCGGAACCCAGAGGGGGGGCCTCCCGGCCCCCCGCAGTCGAACCCTTTCCTCCCTTCCTTTTTCTTGGTGATCGTAGACCGCGGCCCGCTCGATGGTACCTCGCTCGGGACCGAAGCGCGGGGGTCTGGAGGCGGGGCGCAGCCCGGGGGCCTCGATGGGGCGAGAGCCGATGGCGCGTCCCGAGTACCGAGGCGTGGGGGCCGCCGAGCCCTCAAGTCGGGTGGGTGCCTACGGGCTCCATGTCCGACCTCGGATTCGCCGACCTGCTCACCGTCGTACAGACGATCGCGATCATCTCCGCCCTGCTGGTGACCCTCTACTTCTCCCGACGCCAGATGCAGGCGTTCACCGTCGACCTGGAGACGCGGGTCCTCAACGACCTCGACGAGAAGTTCCATCGGATCGGGGAGATCTTCATCGAACGCCCCGAACTGGTGCAGTCGATCTACCGGACCTCCGAGAAGGTCGGGCCGGAGGTGCCGTTCGCCTACTACGTGCTGTTCTTCTGCTCCCACATTTTCCACATGCGTCAGCGCGGGATCCTGCGGGACAATGAGTGGGCCGGCTGGCTCCAGTGGATGAGGAACGTCTTCCAGCTCGGGTCCCTCGGGCGGAGTTGGCGTGAAACCGGCATGGGCGCCTGGGTCGACCCCGAGTTCCGCGGGTTCGTCGAGCGGGAATTGCTCGCGCCGCAGGGTGGGACGCCGGCGGGGCCTGCCGGGGGCTCGCCGCCCGCCGCAAGCCCGCCGGTGTGAGGGCGGGTTTCGACGGCGAAAACCGCAGAGGTCACCCATGTCGAGGCCCCTCGGGCCACCCCGAGGACGACCGGCACCCGTACCGCCGACAGGCCAAGCCGCGATCGCGGGAGGAGTGGCCGCCGGCCCGCATCAGGCGGGGAGCTCGGAGACCCGCTCCACCTCGACCGGGCTTTCGGGGTGGGCGCGGGAGAGGGTCCGGATCACCCGGTCGACATCCGACGGCTTGCGGAGGATCGCCACGTGGCCCGGACAATCTCCCCGCGGGCAACCGTACCGGTGTCGATAGGCGATTCGGATGGTCCCGGGCACTTCGACCCCTTCGACCTCCCCCGTTAAGCGGGTCCGAGGGGGTGAGGAAACACCTCCGCGGCGTGGGCGCCCATCCAGCGAGAGCGGGGGGTGGCTTGGCCATTGGCGAGCGAAACCGAGTTAGGCGTGCGACGATGCGGAGAGTGGTGGGCGGGTCCTCGGCCGGGGACCTTGCGGGGATAGAGAGCCATTGGAATGACCGATCGGCGAGGTAGTTCGGCCGTAACCCGCGCCCAGTGGCGCGACAGGTACGCATGCACCCCCTACGACCAGCTACCATGGTTTGACCCCCAAGCGACCCCCGCGCTGGTCCACTCGGTGAAAGAGCGCTTCCTGAGCCCGCCGGCCGTCGTGCTGGACATCGGCTGCGGAGCGGGTTCGAATCTTCTGTGGCTGGCGAGACGTGGTTTCAGGGCCCACGGGGTCGATCTCGCCCCGGGGGCCGTGTCGGCAGCCCGCGAACGCGCATCCAAGGCCGGACTCGTCATCGAGGTCCGAACCGCCGATGCCCTCGACCTGCCGTACCCTCGGTCCCACTTCGACGGCGTGTTGGACCACGGTTGTTTCCATACGCTCCCCATCCGCCGACGGCGGGAATATGCGGCCGAGGTCGCTAGGGTGCTGCGGCCCGAGGGAGCGTACCTCCTCGCGTGGGTGGCGCGAGAGTACCAGGGCCAGCTCGGCCCCCCGCACCGGCCCTCGCTCGGCGAAGTGACGGGATTGTTCGAACGGGCGTTTCTCTTCGAGCGCACCGACTTTCGTCCGGGGAGCGAGGCGGACGGCCTCGCATCCTACGCCGCCCGGATGCGTCGCCGCACCCGACCCCAACCTCCGCCGAGGTGAGCGGGCCCGAGGTACCGGGGAGCCCTCGGGATCAGACGCCCGATGCCCCGAGGAAATGCCCGATCAGGAAGCCCGCGAAGCCGGCGCCCAATCCGATGAGGACCATGCGAAGGCCGCTCTTCCAGACGGACCCGATGGTGGTCCGGGCCTCGTACCATCCTATGGTGAACAACGCCGCGGCGCTCAGGACCAGGGACCCGGTCACGGCTTGGAAGACGCTAAGGGAAGGGATCAGGAACGGGACGAGGGGGACGAAGGACCCGGCCACGGTCGCTCCGCCGACCACGGCGGCCGAATTCCGGGCTTCGTGCTCCTCGACCGGGGCGAGGCGGAGCTCGAAGGCCATCATGAACTCGAGCATGACCCGGGGGTACCGGCAGATGTGGTCCAGCAGGGATTCTCGATCGCTCCCGTCGAGCCCCCAGCCGCTGAGGACCGCCCGAACCTCCTCGCGCTCGATTTCGGGCACGTCGCGCATCTCGCGCATCTCCCGCTCGACCTCGCTCAGGTACAGCCGACGGCGCGCGAGGGTGGACGTGTAGGCGACCGCGCCCATGGAGATCGACTCCGCCCCGAGCGCGGCGAGCGTCGCGATGAGGATGATGCGCAGGTTCGTGGTCGCGGCGCTCAGCCCGAGCAGGATCCCGAGGACATTGACGAGGCCGTCCTGGCTCCCGAGGATGAAATCGGAGAGGAAGGAGCGGCGCGGGTGCTGCTCGCCGCCCGGGCCGGGTCGCATGGGCGGGGGGACCCTGTAGAGGTAAAAGCGGTTGTCCCGGCGCGGACGCGGAAGCTACAGGGGTCCCGGGGCGACGGGGCCCCACCGACCTTCCGGGCCGGGTATCGTTATGGGCCCGACCGCTTGGGAGGATTCGGAGTTCACTCTGGCCATGACGGAGTTGCGCCTCGGGGACCTCGGGATGCTGCCGTTCTCGTCGACCGTCGCCGAGCTCAAGGCCGCCGCCGATGCGACCCTCCGGGAGGCCGAGGCCGAGGTGGCCCGTGTGGCCGCCCCCTCCGGGAGTCGGACGGTGGAGAATACGCTGGATGCGCTCAACCGGGCATTGGTCCAGATCGTGGACCTGGGAAACCATGGCCGATTCCTGTTCTCGGTGCATCCCGACGCCGCCCTGCGGGAGGCGGGGCGGGGCGTTTCGGAGGAGGCGGACCGGTTCTTCAACGGATACCGGGTCAACCGTGCCCTCTACGACGCGCTGGCGGAGGTCGACCTGAAATCGGCCGACACGCCGACGCGGTTCGCCGTCGAAAAGATGCGGCGCGAGATGCGGCGCTCCGGGGTGGAGCTCAACGCCGAGACCCGTGCCCAGCTCCAGCAGCTCAACGACAAGATCGACCGCCTGTCCAACGAGTTCGCCGAGAACATCGCACGGTTGGTCCGCACGGTCGAAGTGTCAGACCCCGCCCAATTGGACGGGTTGCCGGAGGACTACCGGGCGGCGCACCCGCCCGGCCCGGACGGGGCGATCCGGATCACGACCCAGTACCCCGACGTCCTGCCGGTGTTGGCCTACGCCCGCAGCGGGGAACTCCGACGAAAGGCGCTCCACGAGTTCCTCAACCGGGCCTACCCCGAGAACCTCCCGGTGCTCGACGAACTGCTGCGCTGCCGCTACGAACTCGCGCGGGTCCTCGGCTACGCCGAGTACGCGACGTATGTCATCGAGGACAAGATGATGAAGACCCCGGCCGCGGCCCACGAATTCCTCGACCGCGTCGCGACCACCGTGCGCGACCAGGCGCGGGCCGACCTCGAACTGTTCCTGGCCCGGAAGCGCAAGGACGACCCGGCCGCGAAACACCTCGACCCGTGGGACGCCAACATCTGGTGCTGGGAGGGGTACTACGACGCCAAGGTCCGTTCCGAGCAGTTCGGGGTCGACACGAAGGTCCTCCGGGAGTACCTCCCCTACCCGCGGGTGCGCGACGGCCTCTTCGGACTGTGCGAGCGGCTGTTCGGGCTTCGTTTCGAGCCGGTCCAGAACGCCGGCCTATGGCACCCGAGCGTCGAGGCGTTCGATGTACGGCGCGACGGCCGGCCGCTGGGCCGGTGCTACCTCGACCTGGTCCCGCGCGAGGGAAAGTACGGGCACGCCGCCCAGTTCGACCTGCGCTGCGGCATCCAAGGGCTCCAGCTCCCGCAGGCCGCGCTCGTGTGCAACTTCCTCGACCCGAAGATCCCGGCCGACCAGGCCCTGATGCAGTACTCCGATGTGGTGACCTTCTTCCACGAGTTCGGCCATCTCCTGCACGCCCTGTTCTCCGGTCACGGGCGGTGGCTGTACAACACCCAGGGGTTCGTCGAGTGGGACTTCATCGAGGCACCCTCCCAGCTGTTCGAGGAGTGGGCGAGGGACCTGGCCACCCTCCGGGAGTTCGCCCGACACCCCACGACCGGCGCTCCGATCCCCGAGGAACTCCTCGAACGCCTAAAGGCCGCCGAAAGTGTGGGTCGCGCCTCCCGGTGGCTGGTGCAGGTCGCGTACTCGGCGATCTCCCTCGACCTGTATGAACGGGACCCGGCCCACCTCGACACTACCGAGCGCTTCCGAGAGGTGTACCGACGCTACGCTCTGCTTCCCCCGCCGGAGGACTGCCACTTCCAGGCGGCCTGGGGCCACCTCACCGGCTACTCCGCGATCTACTACACCTACACCTGGTCGCTCGTGATCGCCCGCGACCTGCTGCGCCCGTTCCAGGACAAGGGTACCCTCACCGACCCGGAGACCGCCCGTCGATACGCGGAGGAGATCCTGATCCCCGGTGGTTCTCGCACGGCCGACGAGCTCATCCGGCGGTACCTGGGTCGCCCCTTCGACTTCCGGGCGTTCGAGAGCTGGGTGCTCGCGGGCGCCACCGCTCTTCCCGTGTCTCCTCCGCCGCTGAGGACGCCATGACCCCCGGAGGAGTGCGCCGGGGGGGCGACGCATGAAAGTGGGCATCCTGGGCACCGGGGAGGTCGGTCAGGCCCTTGCGCGCGGGTTCTCGAGTTCGGGTCACTCGGTGGTCATCGGCTCCCGGGACGCGAAGAACCCGAAGTCGGCGGAATTCGTCCGGTCCCTTGGCCCGAACGCCCGCGCGGGCTCCTTCGCCGATGCCGCGTCTTCCGGAGAGGTCGTCGTCCTCGCCACCCTGGGACTCTCCACCTTCGACGCCCTCCAGCTCGCGGGTACGGCCGCCCTCGATGGGAAGGTCGTCATCGACGTGACGAACCCTCTCGTCTTTTCCGAGGACGGGCCCCACCTCGCCATGGGCCACACCGATTCCCAGGGCGAGCGCGTGCAGGGGTGGCTTCCGAAGGCGCGGGTGGTCAAGACGCTGAACATCGTCGGGAATCCCTCGATGTTCCGCCCGGAGTACCCTGGCGGACCCCCGGATATGTGGCTCTGCGGCAACGACGCGGGGGCGAAGGACACGGTCACCCGACTTCTGCACGACCTCGGCTGGCCGTCGGTCATCGACATCGGGGGGATCGAGGGCGCCCGGCTCCTCGAGCCACTGTGCATCCTGTGGGTCCGTTCGGGAGCCGCCCTCGGAAACTTCAACATCGCCTTCCGGCTTCTCCGAAAGTAGGGCGGCCCGCGAGGAGTGCGAACCGGGAAGCCCGACGCGGGACCCGATCTCCTCGTCGCGGCTCTGCATCCCCAGGGGGTCATCGGCGTGGACAGGAGCGAGACACTGCTGGACGTCGGGTTGCTCGCAGGATTCCGATTCCGCTGCCGGCCGGACTGCGGGCTATGCTGCTACGCGAGGCCCGCGGTGACCGACCGGGAACGTCGGAGGCTCCTCCAGATCGAACCGGAAGCTCCCGTGGATGAGCGAGAGGGCCCGTTCTCCTTCGTCGCGTCGCAGGGAGAGGGGGGAGCTTGTCACTTTCTCACCGCGAACCGCTGTCGGGTCCACGCGGCGCGGCCGTTTCCGTGCCGGGAGTACCCCGTCCTCGTCCACGTGGGGACGCGGGCGCAGGCGACGTTGGTGCTCACCTGCCCCGGGCTCGACCTCACCGCGCTCGATGCCTTCGGGCGCGGGGTGTCCCCCGATGCGCCTTCCCACGGACTCGAGGAGGAGCTGCACGCGGTGGTCGGAGAGCTCGAACGCTCACCGGCGGGCCGCTGGGCCGCCGAGGGAGAACGGCTCTGGCGTGCCTATCGAAAGCGCTGGCCGAACCCCGCCCGGGAGATCCCCGAGATCCTCGGGGCGTTGCTCGAGCGGGCCCCGTCGCTGAGCCCCCGCCTCCCGGTCGCTCCCCTCCCCGAACGGGAGGAGGGGCTCGATTCCCTGCCGATGGTCTTCGACCTCGAACAGGGGCGGGTCGGCCTGGCCAGCGTCGAGGGGGGGGTCGAACTTCTTCGGCTCAGGGAGTCCGGGGGCCCCGGAGAATCGGTCGGGGTCTATCCACTCCCGCCGACCCTGCCGCGCCTGAACGGGGAGGGAGCCCGACGGCTGCAGGGATACCTCGGATACTCCGCCCGACGCGATACCCTGCTCTGGCATCGGCTGGCAGAAGGCCCCTCCACGGGGGGCGACCTCGAGCAGGACCTCGCGGCCGACCTCGAGGAGCTAGGGGCCACGGTCCTGTCGCGGGGTTGGGTCCTCGCGAGGGCGGCGGGGTGGGATGGGGAACGGATGGGTGCTCTCGAGGTGGATCGGGGGATCCGGGCGACGGACGCGGACTGGCTCGACCGACGTACGATCGGGCGCATTCTTTGAGGGGTGTGCGCCGCCTTCTCTCGGCGCTTGGCCCGGGTCGGAACCCTTAACCCGCCCCGGCGGTCCCGCCCTGATGACGTCCCGGCCGGATTTCGGCCGCGCGCCCAGTCCGGTCCACCGATGAGCGAACCAGAGTCCCCGTCCACCGACAGCAAGTCCACATTCGAACAACTCCCCCTCAACGCGAAGCTCCGCCAGGGCGTCCGCGAGCTCGGCTACCTCGAGCCGACGCCCATCCAGCGTCGCACCATTCCGGAGGCAGTGACCGGCCGCGACCTGGTCGGTACGGCCCAGACCGGCACGGGCAAGACCGCCGCGTTCCTCCTTCCGATCCTCGAGAGGATGCTCGACCAGCCGACCGGCCGAACCCTCGCGCTCGTGCTCACCCCGACCCGCGAGCTCGCGATCCAGGCGCTCGGATTCCTCGACAAGCTCGGCCGGCACACCCGACTCCGCGGGGCCGCGGTCTACGGCGGCGTCGGCATGGGCGACCAGGAGGCCGCGTTGCGGGGGAAGGCCGAGATCATCATCGCGACCCCCGGTCGCCTGCTCGACCACATGAGCCGCGGGTACGTCGACTTCCGTCACGTCCAGATCCTCGTCCTCGATGAGGCCGACCGGATGCTCGACATGGGGTTCCTGCCCGACGTGCGACGGATCCTGCAGACCCTCCCGAGGGTGCGACAGACGATGCTCTTCTCCGCGACGATGCCACCGGAGGTCGTCCGACTATCGCGCGATTTCCTCCACGACCCGAAGACGGTCCAGGTCGGGGCGACCACCGCCGCGGCCGTGGGCGTGACCCACCTCGCCCTCCCGGTCCCCCAGCACTTGAAGGCGCTCCTGCTCCGGGACCTCCTGCAGGACGAGACGATGACGAGCGTGCTCGTCTTCGCACGGACCAAGCACCGGGCGGACCGCCTCGCGCGCCAGCTCCAGCAGTGGAATCTCGACGCGACGGTCATCCACGGCGACCGAAGCCAGTCCCAACGCGTCCGGGCGCTCGAAGGATTCCGTGAGGGCCGACACCGGATCCTCGTGGCCACGGACATCGCCGCCCGCGGGATCGACGTCGAAGGCGTCTCCCACGTGGTGAACTACGATGTTCCCCACGAGCCGGACGTCTACATCCACCGGGTCGGTCGTACCGCCCGCGCCCAGCGCCTGGGCGATGCCTTCTCCCTCGTCAGCCGCGAGGAGGAGGACGATTTTTCGCGCATCGAACAGCTGCTCGGGGTGGAGATCCGGCGGGCCCAGATCCCCGGCTTCCGCTACGACCAACCCGCTCCGGAACGGGTCGCCGAGCACCGCGGACCCCGGGGCGGCCCACCCCGCGGCGGGGGCCGGTTCGGCCGGAGCGACCGTGGACGCTCTCGTCCCCCTCCCCGTGGGGGGGACCGACGCTCCCGACCGATGCGCTCCTCCGGCGAGGGCCAAGGACGGGACCGCCGCGCCACCTGGTAGGACCCTAACCTCCCGGGAAGGATCGCCCCAGGACCGCCGATAGGCGCTGGAGCAGCCGGTCCGACACGGCGTCCCGCTCTGCGGGGCCCACCGCGAGGACCGTGCAGTCCGAGGGTGACGTGCCCCCCGTGACGCCCTCGAACTCCCTCCTCCAAGACGCCGGGAGGGTCCGTTCTGGGGGAGGATGTTCCCCGACGAGCCATGAGGGTACGCGGCCCAGGACCCGGGAGACGCTCGCGGCATTGTAGCCTCCTCCCCCCGTGACCAGCAGGCGCCCGCTGCAGAGCTCATCCGAGAGGTGGGCGAGGGTGGTCACGGCGAGCTCGTACGAACGGGGCGTCCACTCGAGTTGGGCGAGGCCGTCGCCGCGATGCGCGTCCACCCCGCATTGGAGCACGATCGCGTGGGGGCGGAACGAGCGCAGCAGGGAGGGGACGACGCGAAGGAACAGCGTCTCGAAGGTCCGGTCCCCCGCCCCCGGGGGGAGCGGGATGTTGACCTTCGTCCCCGCCCCATCGCCCCGGCCGGTCTCCTCGATCGCCCCCGTGCCGGGGAACAGGGTCCGCCCGTCCTGGTGGAAGTCGATGTCGAGGACCCGTCCGTCGTCATAGAAGCCGTACATGACGCCGTCCCCGTGGTGGGCGTCGATGTCGATGTACGCCACTCTCGGCTCGCGTCGGGGGCCGATGGCGGTCGCGATCGCGAGCGCGACGTCGTTGAAGATGCAGAACCCGCTCGCCCGCCCGGGGTGGGCGTGGTGCAGCCCGCCGGCCGGTTGGAAGGCGCGGCGGCCGACCGAATCGAGGACGACGCCCAGCGCGGACAGGGTGGCCCCCGCGACCCGGGACGCGGCGCCGTAACACCCGGGGAATGCCGGGGTGTCCCCCCGGTCCAGGAACCCTCTCCCGTCACCGTCCCCGGCCCGGTCGACGCGATCGAGGTATTCCTCGAGATGGAACCGGAGGAGCTCGGCGCGGGTCGCCATCGGCACTTCGGCGAGCTCGAGCCGTTCCCCCGCCCCCCTGCCGATGAAGAACCCCTCCTCCTCCAGCAGGCGGACCGCGAGCCATCGGCTCGAGACCTGGAAGGGGTGGGACGGCCCGAACTCGTACCCTCGAAGACGAGGGTCCGCGACCACCGTGACGGCCGCCGAGCCCTCCGATGCCATTCGCCGCACCAGGCGAAGGGCGAGGATGAACCTTGGCCGAGCGTCGGCGGCTCCGCTTAATAGCCCGACCGGAGTCGGCGACTCGAGAACCATCCGATGGCGATCGAGGACGAGCTGACCGGGAATGCGGTCAAGACCTACAAGGCGATGAAGGAGATGGGGATGATCTCCGAGGAGAAAATGGGGACCGCCGAGCGGGTGACCCAGACGACCAAGCTCCCGAAGAACATGGTCCTCAACGCGCTCCAGGAACTCCAGACCAAGGGATTCGCCCGCCGACGCGCCCGCGAGAAGGCCGCCGGCTATTATCTTCTCAAGTAGGCGGAACACCGCCCGCGCGTTCGACTACTTCACCGCGGGCCCGAGTCGGCGGCCCATCAGCCGTTCGACCAACCGGCTCGTCGATCGCAGTGTGACCTCGGTGACCGCGCTCACGCGAGCGACCTGCGCCCGGCTCCGCCGCTCGCCGTTGCGCTCGGCCGCGAGGTAGATCAGCGCGGCGACCAAGCCGTGGGGCGAGAGCCCCGAGAGCTCCGGGTTCTGGTTGGCCTCATCCAGCATCCCCTCCACCGTGGTGCGCACGCTCGGGGAGAGGGCGAGTTCCTCGGCGTATCGGGCGAGGAATGCGCGGGTGCCCACCGAAGGGATGTTGGTGTCCACGCCCCGTTGCACGACCTTGAAGGCGCGTCCGACTTCGGAGCGGCGGGCTCCGACCCCCTTCGCGACCTCGCCGAGGGTCCGGGGGATGGTGTAGCGCCGACATGCGGCGTAGACGGTCGCGCCGACGCTCGAGGGCAGGCTGCGTCCGCGGAAGAGCCCGCGGACCTTCGCCTCCCGGTAGATCCGTTCCGCCTCGGCCAGGACGACCGGGGGCAAGGTGAGCCGTTCCCCACACTGGGCGATCGAGGCCCTCGCCTGCGATCGCTCGAGCGGACCCTCAACGGCACGGGCGGTCTGGCGCTGCATGACGCGCCGGAGGTGCTGGAACTCGTAGCGACGTTGCCAGTTGAGCGGGCGGCCCTGGCCGTCCCGGTTGAGCGTGAGCATGGAACCCAGGGAGCGTTTCGAGCCGCCGGGCGCCACGAACGGGCCGATCCCTCGTCCGCTCCCATCCGAACTCTCGTTCGACGAAGGCAACGGGGGCGGAGCGACGATCTCCGACTCCTCGAAGACCAGGCCACAGTCCGCGCAGTGGATCTCGAACCCGGTCGGGTCCGCGATGCGCCGCGAGCCGCTGCACATCGGGCACTTCGGCTCGCTCGATCCGCCCGGTCCCACCGCGGTGGGGGCGGGTCGGGACCCCGTCCCTGTCACTGCCTAGAGTACGACACGGCGGAGGTATTTATGCTACTCAACGGGGCGGCCCCCCTGAATCCGACGCCGGCCGGCACGGCCCGCATCGAGTCGAAGTGTATTTGGCCTCTATCCCGCCTGCCACCGGTGTGCGTCCGGGATTGGTGGCGGTCGGGGTGGGATTCCTGCTGCTCGGGGCCGGAGCGGTCGGTGCGTTCCTGCTGGTTCCCTCTCGCGGGGTCACGAGCGATGACGCGACGGTCATCGGTCCGGTCTCGACCCCCCCGGGATCGACGGCCCACGCCGCTGTCCTGACGGGGACCACCACCGGAACCGGCTCGTTCGGCGTGCACTGGATCTCGACCGGCCCGACCGTGGTCGACCTCTACGACGCGTCGAACTGCCCTCTCGGCGCGTCCAACTGCCCCCTCGGCATGCCCATCGCGGCGTGGCCTTCGAACGATTCGGGGCACTGGAACGAGTCCGGCGCGCTCGCCTTCCCCCTCCTATTGACCTGGCGAGTGGCCGGCACCTCCAATGTGACCTTTCAGGCCTCCTCCGACGAGCAGTGGACCACCTCCGCTCCGCCCCCCATGTTGACCACCCTCCTCGTGTTCGGCTCCGGAGGCGTCCTCGCGGCGGTCGGGGCCGTCGCCGTGTTTCTCGGGCTCTTCCTGCGAACGGGGGTCTACCAGGGTCCCCCTAGGCTCGTTTCCCGCTCGGCCGACGACGTCGAGTCGATCGCGGGGGGGCCACCCCGGGAGCGCCCTCGGTCCCCCCGCTAGGTGCTACTGGCCCCAGAACGGCTCGGAGCGTCGCCGGATCCGCACGACCTCATCCAGCACGCGGCGCTCCGCATCGGAAAGCCCGCTCGTCCGGAACTGCCGGGCGGCGGCCTCCGTCAGGACGACGTACAGGATGTCCCCCTCCTGCAGGGTGCGACCCACGACGGCTCCCTCGATCGAGGCGGCGAGCTCGTCCCCGGCTTCGGCGCGCTGCACGGAGGTGCTCTCCTTCTGCAGCGAGCGGAGTCGGCCCACCTCGGTGCCGTCGACCCCCATCAATCGGCCCCCGGGTCGCAGCTCGCCGGCGATGACCTTGATCCCCACGATGGCGGGCTTGGAGGCGCGGAACACGAATCCGGGCAGCACCTGGAACTTGGCCGGGTGGATCGTGTCGACCCGGGCCTGCTCGGACAGGGTCTCCGTGCGCGCGGAGCGCCAGGCGAGGTACTCCTCGAGGATCCGATACATCACCTCGCCGCGGAAGATCCGGACGGGGCCGGATTCGCCGCCGGAATCGGCCTCGGCGAGGACCGGGACGTTGAAGGCAAGGACCGCGCGATGGGTCGGGTCCTTCACCGTCGTCATCATGAGGACCGTGGCCCCGTCGACGGGCCCGACCTCCGCGCGGTGGATCGGGATCGACGCCTCCTTGCACTCGAAGGCGAGGGCCTCCAAGCTCCCGAGAGTGTCCGCCGAAAGGGCGACCCCGGACTCCGCAAGCTCGGCGACCGGGTGCGCCTCGCGCGTGAGCTCCTCCTTCGCCAGCTCGGTCTCCTCGCGCCCGTGCACCACCCTCAGCAACCCCCCCGGGAGCGCGTCCTCCACGCCCGGAGCGGAAAGGTAGAGGCCCGCGGCCGCGCCCACCTCGTTGAGCGACTCGAGCCCTCGCCCCTTGGAGGCGCCCGACCGGGTCGGCGGGGCCGGTCGGTAGATCCCACGGACCTTCGTGACGAACACGTCGCGCCGGCCCGTGCCGACGATATCGTCGCCGACCTTGAGACGCCCCCGGTACAGGATGATGCTCCCGACAGGCCCGATCCCCCGCTGTTCGCTCCGCTCCAGGATCGTCGCCTCGGCCGCCTCGGCGCGCAGCTCGAGCTCGTCGCTCAGGAACCGCTGGGAGAGCCCGACGAGGAGGGCAAGCAGCTCGGCGATCCCGACGCCGGTCTTGGAGGAGACGGGAACGATGCCCACGTTGCGGGTGAAGTCGCTGACCCGGTCGTAGCGTTCCGCGGAGAACCCGAACGGGAGGAGCTCCTCCGAGAGGCTGTACTGGCGTTCGTCGAGGACCTTGACGAACTCCGGGCCGCATCGGTTCAGCTGGTCCTTCAGCGAGATCGGACCGGTCGGCTTCCGCCAGCCCGAGAGCAGGTCGATCTTGGTGAGCGCGACGGCGAACGGGGTCTTCTCGTGCTTGAGGATCTGCACCGATTCGCGCGTCTGCGGCATCATCCCTTCGCGCACGTCCACGACCAAGATGGCGAGGTCCGCGAGGGCGCCCCCGCGTCGCCTCAGCGTCTCGAACGAGCGGTGCCCGGGCGTGTCGATCACCAATAGGCCGGGGACCGAGAACGGGCCGGTGTCGACGATCCCCTCGCACAGACGGCGGATCGCGCTCTTGGAGACCTCGATCGCCCCGATGTGCTGGGTGATCCCCCCGGCCTCCCGCTCGGCGCGGACCGAGCCGGCGATCCGGTCGAGGAGGGTCGTCTTGCCGTGGTCCACGTGGCCGAGCAGGGAGAGGATCGGCTGGCGGAGCGCGGCCACGTTCCTGTCGGGCTTCGGAGGGATTTTATCGTTGTGGCGGCCGCCCCAGGCTTTCGGTGAGCTCCGCGAAGCTCCCGGCGACGAGCGGGACGAGCAGCTCGGCCGACTCGAGCCCTCCGTGCCCGGAACGCAGATGCCGGACCGGCGCCGGTGCCCCCGGGGGAAGGTAGGTCAACCCCCACGGGCTGGGGACGAGGGCCAACAGCTCTCCGGTGCGACCCTCCAGCTCCGGGTGGAACGGGGGAGGTCCGAACAGGCCGGAGCCGATCGCCTTCTCGACCTCGAGCACCCGAGACCCCGGGGGCAGAACACGGGAGAGCGCCTCACGGAGCGCCCCGAGGCGTCCGGGACGGGCGCAGAAGAACCCGGCCCGCCGGTCCCCCGCGAGGGGGCGGGCCATTTCCTGGGTCAGGGCCGGTATCGAGTCCACGCGGAGCGTCGTCTCCGGACCCGCGGAGACCTGACCGTGGTCGCCGGTGATCAACGTCGTGATCTCCGTCCGACGCCGGGCCGGTAGGGAATCGGCGACGTATCCGAGGAGGTGGGCGAGGCGCTCGACCTCGAGCCCGAACAGTCGATCGTCCACGCCCTTGAGGTGTTGGATCGTATCGAGCTCGTCCCAGTAGAGGAACACGACGGGCGGGGGGGACGGCCGACCCAGGAGCCGAGCCAGTTCGTGGGCGAGCTCGGAGGCGGTGGCGTAGCCCACATACTCCGCCCCGTCGTAGAGGATCCGCGTGAAGCCGGTCCCCTGGAACCGGTCGCGAGACACCGCGGCGCCGATCCCGTATCGACGGAACAACGACGGACACCCGACGATGTCCTCCGGGGTCCAGTTCGGCCCGACCAGCTGGTCGTAGACGGGGACCCCGAGCGGGCTCATCTTCAGCATGTCGGCGACCAGCCCGTACTTCGGCAGGAACTGGCGGTACCCGACGAGTCCGTGGCGCCCGGGAGGCGCCCCCGTCGAAAGACTCGTCAGCGCGGCGGAGGTCGTCGAAGGGAAGACGGTGGTCAGCGGATGCGCGTGGCGGCGCCATCCGTCCGCGAGCGGGGTGCCTTGACCCCAACGGTCGAACTGCTCCCAACCGAAGCCGTCCACCATCACGACGAGGGTGGTACCCGGCGCGCGGCGGCCCCGGAACGGGTCGAGCGCATGATCGAGAGGGGGTGCAAGGGGGGAGTCCCCGGTCGGCTCGGCACCCGTCGCCCGGAAGACCGTCGGTCCGATGTTTGCGAGCGACCGGCCCGAGTACGCGGGGATCGGAACCCCCAGGGTGCGGTCGGCCCGGAGCAGCTCGGCCTCTTCTCGGGAGCGGGGGCCCGCGGGGCCCGAGCGGCTCATGCGAGGACCCCGATGACGATCGTTCCGGCCAGCACGGCAAGGACGATCGCCGTGATCGCCGAGAACGCACGGTCCCCCACCCTCAAGAACATCAGGAAGGAGATCACCACGCGGAGGAGGGGCGTCAGGACGAGCACGATCAGCCCTCCGAGGATCAGCGCCGTCGGGCCCCCGCTCCTCAGCTCCGAGGCGAACTGGGACCCGGTGAGCCGAGCGGGCGCCATGATGGCAGCTCCGCCGGTGTACGCTAGGAATACCCCGAGCGCGAACAGGATGGCCGAGAGCACGACGCCTCCGCGCAGCACCGCGCCGACCAGCTGGGGGAAGTACTCGGGGACGTCCGGGAACGCGGCGGTGGTCCTCGCCAAACCGGTGCCTCCGGTCAAAGCCAGCCCATCCCCCGCACGAACATGAGGGCCGCCGCGAGGGCGAGTACGCCCACGAACAGCTCCCGCAATCCGCGGGCCGACGCCTTCGCCTGCAATCGGGTCCCCGCGACGCTCCCGGCGAGGATCCCGATAGCCACCGGAGCGACGAGGAGGAGCGAGAGGTACCCGGCGAACAGGTAGACCACCGCCCCCGCGGTCGCCGTCACCCCGACCATGAAGATGGAGGTCGCGCTGGCGACGCGCATGGGCACGTTCATGAACGAATGCATCGCCGGTACGTTGAACAGCCCCCCGCCGATCCCCAAAAGCCCCGAACCGAGCCCGCTGAACCCGACCAGGGCGAGCCCGCCAAACGTCCCGGTCACCCGATAGGGGACCCGTTCTCCCGAGCGGCGGGTGTAGGTTCCCCCCAGCGCCAACCGGTCCGCGAGCCGATCGTGGGGGGGGTCCGGATTCACGTCCGAGGGCCGGTGCGCCACCATCAGCACGGCCGCGAGCACCACGACCGGAATGAACGCAAAGATCAGCACCGGCGCCTGCGAGGCGAGCACGGTCACCCCGATCAGCGCCCCTGCGAGGCCGCCGACTGCCGTCGACGTCTCCAGGAACATCCCGGTCCTCAGGTCGGTCAGACGGTCCTCGACATACGTCGACGCGGAGCCGCAGGACGTCGCGATGGTGCTGACCAGGCTCGCGGCGATCGCGAGATGGATGTCGACGCCGAACAGCACGACCAGTCCGGGCACGATGAACAATCCTCCCCCGAGGCCAAGCATCGCGCCGACGACCCCGGCGGCGAACGCGAAGACCAGGACCAGCAGGAGGTCGGTGATGGGGGGAAGGGTCCCGTCGACCGGAAAGATCGGCAGCAACTCCCCTCGTCGCTCGTAGCCGAGCGACCGTACTTAATCCTGCCCGCTCGGCGGGGACTCCTCGAGGAGGCGCTGGCCTTTCGGCCGGGGCCGGAGCCGCTCGACGCCGACGGAGAGCAGGCGGACCCTGCGGCGGCGTCCCTGGTGTTCCTCCTCCCAGAGTTGGGCGAGGAGCCGGGGCGCGACCGCACGCAGCGCTCCGGGGCCGAACTGGGACGCCGGCAGGGTGTGGCCACGTTGGACCCGCTGGAAGTCGTCCCAGCGTACGGAGATGCGGACGGTCTGGTAGCTCAGCCCCTCGGCCCCGATCCCCTCCGACAGCGAGTCGATGAGGGGGGAGAGCTCGGCCTCGACCTGCTCCAGCTCGCTCAGGTCCTCGACGAACGTGCGGTCCACGCTCCGGGAATGTGGACCGGGCTCCTCCTCGATCGGGTCGTGGGGGTGGCCTCGGGCGAGGGCCACGAGCTCCTTCGCGAAATCCCCGAGCGCCCGGTCGATCCCGGGGGGGGCCCCGTGGGCGAGCTGGCCCACCTGCTCGATGCCCGAGGCGTGGAGGATCGCCTCCGTCTTGGGTCCGACACCGGGGACGACCCTCACGGAGAGGGGAGCGAGGAACTCGGCGATCCGTTCGGAGGCGACGATGACGACCCCGGCCGGCTTGGCCCGGTCGGAGGCGATCTTGGCGACGACCGCCGAGGGGGAGACGCCGATCGACGCGGGGAGGTCGAGGTGCTCGAGGACCTCCCGCTGCATCGCGCGGGCCTCGCTCTCCGCCGAGGGGGCGTCGGGGAGGTCGAGGTCGATGGTCGCCTCGTCGATGCTGCGGGGGACCACGCGCGGATACCTCTCCCGCAGCAGGTGGCGGACCTCGCCGGCGACGCGTTCGTACTTGGGGAAGTCCGCCGGCACCCAGGTCGCCTGCGGGCACAACTGGGCCGCACGGCCCACCGGCAGGGCGCTTCGCACCCCGAACTTCCGCGCCTCGTAGCTCGCCGAGAGCACCACGCCCCGAGTCGGTCCCTGGGACGGGTCCGGGCCGACGATGACCGGACGGCCCCGCAGCTCCGGACGATCTCGGAGCTCGCAGGAGACGTAGTAGGCGTCGAGGTCGATCCAGAAGATCCAGCGCATCCGTTGCGCACCATCGCACGCGCGGGTTTGGGAGTATGGGGTGGCGAGGCCCACCCTAGAACCGGCCGAGATCGACGGCGCGGGCGTCGACGGTGATCCCCTGGGGGCCGATCGCGTACGGTTGGACCGTCCGAGCGTGGGGGGTGCGGCGCATCTTCAGCACCCGGAGGGATAGACCCACCCGGTGTCCGTCGGACGCGGTCGAGTACCCGAGGAGGATCACGCCGTCCGCGACGTACTCCGAGAGTCCGTCCCGAGTCACCTCGGGGTGAAGGGGGTCCGCCTCGGCGGTGAGCACCGTCGTGGCCCCGGACGCGCGGCACGCCCCGGCGAGGGTGAACAGGGTCGAACGCCGACCGGCTTCGTCCTCGGCGAGCATGTTGAGCAAGGACACGGAATCGACGACGATCCGCTTCGCCCCGAACGCCTGCAGCTCCTTGACCACCTCCCCTTGGATGCGGTGGAGGTTCTGCTTGGTTTCGCGGGGGTCGAGCCGGACGATCTTGAGCGTCCCGCTCGATACGGCCTGGTCGACCGCCCACCCGAACTGCCTGGCCGTGGCCACCAGGGCCGATTCGTCCTCCTCGAGGGAGAGGAACGCCCCGCGTTCGCCCCGGGCGGCCCCCGAGGTCAGGAACTGCAGCCCGAAGCACGTCTTGCCGGTGCCGGGCAGTCCCGTCACCAGGACGACGGAGCCCGCCGGGAACCCCCCCGACAGCATTTCGTCGAGCCCCGGGACCCCCGTCGGGACCCGCTCGGAGCGTGGTTCAGACCCGCTCATACTGCGTGGTCACCAGCCCGTTCGAGTTGCTGAATCGGATCACGAACCGGCCCTGCTGCTCGTGGGGGACCCGTGCGAGCACCGGCATGAACTTTTCGATGAGCATCGTCCGCTGACGGTGGGAGTGGAGCGGACTCCCGCTCCACGTGAACGACAGGACCCCATCAACGGAATCGATCAATCCTTGCTCGACGGCCGGCGTCGTAACGCCCCGGGAGAGGAGCAGGTAGACGATCCCGTTCCAGCTCTTCGCCCGGCGGCGCAGCCCCTTGACGAGGGTGAGCAGCTCCTCCGTGTCCACCCCGCGTCGCGCGAGGAGGTCGGTGAGCGAGTCGACGATGACGACGTTCGAGGCCGCGTCCGACTCGAGAGCGTCGGCGATCGCGGCGAGCGGGCCGGCGGCGGGGGCGGCGCGGGCGGCGGAACCGGCGAGGAGGCCCCCACCGATGGACGACCACTGCGCCGGGACCACGGAGTCGGCGAAGTACGACGGGGAGAGGTCGTGGAACGTGAGGTGCTGGAGGAGCACGCGATGGTACGAAGGTTCGAACGCGCCCTCGACCTCACGGATCACCTGCTCCTTGGAGCGGCTGATGCTGACGTAAACGACCCCCTCGGGGTAGACGAACGGACCCCGGGCGCCCCCGAGGAAGAATTCGTGCAGCCGGGGGTCGTCGTAATGCAGCATGAGATGCACCGCCGACGTCAAGGCGAACTCCTGGTGACCAGCTCCCGGCTCCCCCATCAGGAGCACGACGGAGCCCGTGGGCATCCCTCCAGTGATGTGGTCGAAATCGGGAACGCCCGTCGGCACGCGCGGCGGAGCCTCGGTCTCGCCGGAAGGGAGGGTCCGCCCCGACGAGCCTGGAGCGAACCAGGGGCGAGGGGCTTCGATGGCCATTCGAGGAACTCCGGGGATTTCAGGCCCGGGCGGAGTATTAGAAAGCTCGGCTGGAGCGGGTCGCGCACGCTCCGCGGCACGCCGTTCAGTCGAGGAAACGGGTCGCGCCGGCCTTGACGAACTCCCGGAGGAGGACGGTCGCGTACGCTCCCTTCGGCAGTGCGAACGTCAGCCAGAGCCCGTCGCTCGTCCCTGAAGGGACCGAGGCCCCGGGCTCGGGGTCCTCCCGGCTGCACCCGACGGGGGGCATCGGCACCAGCACCGGCCGCCAGGTCCCTCGGCTTGCGACCTCGGGGGTGGCGGGGAGCTCGAACGCCTTGCGGGTGACCTGTTCCTCCGTCAGGATCTTCGACAGGATCTCGCCCGGGCGCCCCACGCTCTCGGGAGTCTCGAACCCGACCAGTGGCCCGGCGAGCCGGGCCCGTCCCTTCTGGACCATCTGACGAGCTTCGGAAAGGTTGTCCTGCTCGACGGGCACCGCTTGGGTCCCGGGGAGCGTCCCATCCCGCGCGACGCGGAGCAACCAATCGCCCGCCTCGGGTTCGGTGAGCGAGATCCCGGCGGCATGCCGGTCGGAGGTCCACCGGTTGAAGATCAGCGCCTGGTAGGCATGGACGAACAGTTGGCGGAGCTCCCGGGAGAGCGCCCGGAGCGCCCGTTCGGGGGAGTGGCCCCGTGCGAGATGGTCCAACAGCTGCCTCTCGAACCGGAAGTGGGGCGGAAAGTCGCGCAGCGCCTTCACGGGGTCGTGATGGAGGGCGTAGGCCCGGCGCGCCTCTCCCCCCATGGAGTCGGGCCCCTCCGGCACCGCCGACAGGTACGCCTCGACCGCTTCCTTCGCCCCCTCGCGGACGAGCGCCCGCCCGACGGCGTGGGTGACCGGTCGCACTTCGCCGAACCGCTGCGGGCCGAACAGGTTCGGGAATCCCCCGGCCTCAGCGATCTCGCGACCCGTCGTGCGGATCGACTCCTCGGCGAGGGCCGGATCGGCGAGCCCGCCGAGCCGCAGGGTGAACACGTTGCCGTAGTGATGCCCCAGCACCAGCCCGTCCCGCGCCCGGTACGACTCGACGACCTCCACATCCCTCAACCCGAGCTCCCCGCCGGGCGGGAGCCCCCGGTACGATGCGAGGCGTTCCGTGACGGCGCGCCGGTCCTTCGTGCCCGCCCACGCGATGGCGTGCGGCGGCAGCCCGAGACGGGAGGCGATCCGCTGGCCGAGCTCGTGCTGCTCCCAGTTTCGGCTGACGATTCGTAGGACCGTGTACGGCCCCTGCTCGTCCGGCACCGGGTAGGAGGAGATCTCGCGGACCCGGAACTCCTCGGCGCGGGCCTTCAGCGTCCCCGCGAGCGGTTCGGTCGAAGAGGCGTAGAACCCGAGGCCAAGCGCGAGGTCGGTCGAGGGGGGTTGCCAACGCCCGACCGACACGCGCTTCGGAGGCGATTGTCGATGAAAACTTTAACCCCGGGCCGCCCGTGACCCGTTGATGATCCAGGCGACGGCCCGTGTTCTCCAGAACATCATCGAGATCCGGGTCGGCGGGGAGACCTGGACGTGCCGACCGGTGGTGAGCGCCACCGGGGCCATCACCCGCCGGATCGCCTCACTGTTCTCCACGGTCTACGAGACGTACCGGTCGACGGAGCCGGAGGTCGTGTACTCGACCGTCTCCTACCACGTGAAGAAGGACGAGATCATCGTCCAGATCGGGGAGCAGCGCTGGAAGACCGAGTCGTCGCTGTTCGGCCCGATCACCTTCGAGTACGGGGGGCTCCCGTATTCGGTGAACGAGAAGCTCACGGGCAAGTTCGCCGTGATCCGCAACGGCCAGGTCATCGCGACGGGGGAGCTCGGGTTCCGCTCCTGCGTCATCCGAGAGTATCCGGCGGAGCTCGAGGGGTTCCTGACGAACCTCTCCCTGGGGTTCCTGATCCGCACGCTCGTCTGGGAGATGTTCCGGTAGCGTCGGCCGGTCAAGGGTGGGCGGGGACCCGGACCGCCCCCAGGTCGTGGTCCATCTCCTCGTCGCCCGCCACGGAATGACGCGAAAGGAAATCGGGCCAGGCCCGGTTCGCGTGGACGTCATGGGAGAACAGCCAGCCTCCGGTGGCGAACTGCGAGAAGGCCCACTCGTACTCTGCCAGCATCGTCGGGTACTGGTGGAGGCTGTCGTGGAGGAAGACGTCGACCGGGTCGCCTCCGGCCAGCTTCGGGAGCACCTCCTCGCTTCGGCCGAGGTGGAGGGTCCAGAACGCGTGGAGCCGCTCGGGAACGAGCCATCCCACGCGACGGCCTGCGAGTTCGGGGGCGACCCCCCCGGTCGAGGCGGCGAGAGCGAAGACGTCGATCCCAATCGAGTCGAGTCGCCCACTCCCGTTCCGTGCGAGGGCCTCGAGGATCAGCCGAGCCGAGTAGCCGGAGGAGATCCCGGTCTCGATGACCCACTGGGGCCGCAGCCGCCGGACCGCGATGTACAGGAGCGGGGCCTGGATGAGGGCCCCGGCGCTCGGGAGCGGTCCGGCTTCGGCGCGCAACGCGGCCTGGATCGGTCTCGTCTCTTCGAACAGCGCATCGAGCTCAGGCTCCGACGCGGCGAGAAGACGGGCCAGGGCCGCCCGGGATACCCGGTACATCGGCTCCCAGTCGCGGAACCGGGGATTCACGTCGAAGCGGATCTCCTGCTGTCGGAACTCCCGGACCCACACGTAGCGGACCCACAGGAGCGGGTGGCGAACGAGATGGTAGACCCGACGGCGGATTCGGGCCGACGCGGACTCCCCGATGAAGGCATCCTCCCCGAGGGCGGGCCCGACCGCTACCCGTCAATTAACGCTGCCGCCCGCGGGGTTCGGTCGGGAGCGGTCGGGGCGGGGGAGAGGTCGCACGCAGGCTCCGCCACCCGTGCCGACGGCGGGTGGAATGGGGCAGCTGGAACATGTGGTAGGGGATGGGGACGAGCATGAGGGCCCCCGCGACGACTGCGATGGATGCCCAGAAGAACGCCGTGTGGACGCCGTAGGTGGCGAACGCCCACCCTCCGAGCAATGTGCCGAGCAGTCCCCCCGCCCCGGAGACCGCATTGTACAGGCCGAGGGCGCGTCCCCGGGCGGACCGGCCGACGAGCCGGACGAGGAACAGGGTGCTGGCCGTACTGATGAACGCCCACGTGACCCCGAGCATCGCGTTGAGCAGCGTCACCCACGCGAGCAGCGCCGGGCTCCCGAGGCCGAAGAGGATGTACACCGGCCCCCACAGGAGCAGCAGCATCAGCGCCACCCGCCCCCCGAGGCTCTCCAGGAACACGAATTTGGGGGAGTGCCATTCCACGACCTTGCCGGAGTGGAAGAACAGGGCCGTCGAGGCGGCGCTCGCCCCCAGGTACACGACGAAGATCCCGGCGTCGGAGAACTGGGCATTCCGCCACAGGAAGACCGGGAACGGCCCGTAGAACATGTCGAACCCGACGGTCATCACCCCGAGGGCCGCGAGGAAGAGGTACTCCCGCCGGGGGAGCGGCTCGGGCGTGGCCCTCGTCAGGTCGATGACGTTGAGGATGCGGCTTCGGAAATGCCGGAGCCGCTCGACGACGCCGCGGTGGAGGTTCACCAGGTCGCCCAAGGATCGCCGCTCCAGCCGCACGACGGGCTCCTCGATCCACGCCCAGGCGATCCCCGCGGAGACGAGCGCGAGGATCCCGGAGAGGATCAGGAGCGCGGTCATCACCCCGATCAGCGGGAGCTGGACCCCGATGACGAACAGCCAGACGAACCCGATGGCGAGCCCGGCCGTCGTCCCCACCCCCGAGATGAGACCGAACATCCCGATGTCGGTGGGCCACCAGCGCTTGTGCCGCGTCTCCAGAAGGAGCATCGTCCCGATCGGCGCGCTGGCCGCCGAGGCGAGCCCCTCGACGACGTTGAGCCAGAAGTACGTGAGCAGGTCGTGCGCGAGGGCGATGAGGATGATGCTCACCCCGGTGGCGAGGAACGATCCCACGAGGAAGTACTTTCGGTGGGCCACCCGGTCGGACAGGTTCCCCCAGAGGATTGTGAACGGCACCTGGCTCATCGCGCTCGCCGCGATGATGATCGTCATCGCGAACGCCGAGGCCCCGAAGTGCTGGAGCGCGAGGAGGGGGATGAGCGGCATCGCGATGCCGTCGGAGACCGCGAGCGGTAGGTAGGCGAAGAACCACAGGTCGCTCGACGACGGGCGGATGGCGACGCGTGACTTGATGTCCAATGCCGACTCCGCCGCCGGGACCGCAACGCGAATTCACGGGGGCGGTGGATAAACTCTCGTTCGCTCGGGCATCCGCGGCCCGCCCCCGACCGGGGCGCGGACCCCCGGCGGCCTGCGCGCCCGAGTCGGTCGACGACCGGGCGGGCCGATCAGGCTCGGGCCACGCCCATGGTGTCGAGCAGCTCGTGGTACTCGCTCTCGTCGATCCATTCGACGAGAAGGTACTCGCGGAGAATCGACTCCTTGACCTGGAAGCGCCGCGCCTCGTCGATGACGAACCGGTACGCCTCGACCTCGGTGGGGCTTCGGACGTAGCTGTAGCGGCGGTCGAACAGCCTTCGGCCGGCGTGGCGTTGGCGGATGTGGCAGAGCTCGTGAAAGATGTCCAGCCAGAGAATCAGCTCGTCGGAGGTACGCAGATGGCTCTCGCCGATGACGATGCAGTCCACCTGAGGGGTGACCACCGGCTTCCACCGGCCTACCCCCTTCGGCGTCGACCACGGCGCCACGTACATCCACAGGTCGTCCGCCACGAGCTCCACCAAGGTATCGGCGTGGAGTTTGCGGCGCGCCGTGGCATTCGGTTCGTGGCGCTTGGCCGTGTCCATCCGCTCGAGCCCAGGAAAAGCGGTGAGGATGGGGTGCCGACCGAGCGGAAGCTCTCGGTTCACCCGGAAGCCGGCCGGGGGCGACGGCAGCGCCTCCGTTTCCTTCGGTTTTCGGGCCATCGGGCTCCCGAGACCGTAGGCGAAATAAAGTTACCCGCACCGGGGTTGCCCCCATTGGGCCGGGCCCGCACTATGCCTTCGAACAAGCCGCACCGGACGATCACCTCGGTCCCCGGAGTACGGGTAGGTCAGGTCGAATCCGAGGAGCGGACCACCGGAGTGACCTGCCTACTGTTCGACGCCGCGAGCCCCACCTCGGTCGACGTCCGGGGCGGCGCGTCGTGCACCTACGACACCGCGTCCCTCGCCCCCGACGCCACGTTCGGCCGGCGATGGGCGCTGTTCTTCTCCGGGGGGAGCGTCTTCGGCCTGGACGCGGCGCGGGGAGTGCGAGTCCGCGTCCTGGAGAACGGGGGCGGACACGCCGCCTTCGGCAACCCCAATCGGGTGGCGCCGGTCTCGGGGGCGACGCTGTTCGACCTACCGACCCGGTTGGGGCCGGTCCCGGATTACCTCCCCCTCGGGTACGAGGCGGCCCGCCGAGCCTCCGACGAGCCGGTTCGACTGGGTCGATTCGGCGCCGGTACGGGCGCGACGATAGGCAAGTACCTCGGGCGGGACCATTCGATGCCCGGGGCCGTGGGGTCGGCCGCTGTACGGGTCCCGCGAGGACCTTGGGTCGGGGTCCTGGTCGTCCTCAACTCGGTCGGAGCGGTCCGAGACCCCGACTCCGGACGGTGGCTCGCCGGCGCGAGAGATCGGGCCGGTCGGATCGTCCCGCCGGGAATCCGGGTGCGACCCGGACGCGCTGCGTCGGCCCCCTCGCGCGGGACCACGCTCGTCGCGGTCGTCACGGACGCCGCCCTCGATCGTCGTACCCTGCAGAGGGTGGCCGTGGGCGCGCACACCGGCATGGCCCGCGCGGTGGTCCCGACCCACACCGCCACGGACGGGGATGTCGTGTTCGCATCGTGCACCGGCAACGCCCGTCGGTCGGCGCCCGAAGGCTACCCGGGCCAACTGGGCGATACGATCGGCTCGCTCGCGGCGGAGCTGGTCGTCGAGGCGATCAAGCACGGAGTGGCCGCGACCACCCGCTGAACCGGGTCCTACGCCCGCCCCTGCGGCGGACGCTCCCCACATTCGGGTCCGCTCGGGGCATTTGCGGCAGGGGGAGCGCCTCCGACGCGCCCGCGTCAGGGCTCGCTGACCACGGTGGAACGGCGAAGTGGGGTACCCCGGAGTCCCCGGATTAGGTCGGTCTTGGTGACGATCCCGCGAAGCTCCCCGCGGTCGGCGACCATCACGGCGGGGTATCGGGTCAGGAGGGGGGCGAGGAGGTCCGCGGGAAACGCCTCGTCCACCTGCGGATAGGATCCCTCTTGCACGTCGCGAACCTTGGCGCGTCGACCGTTCGGATGCGCAAGGGCCCGCAACAGGCCGGTTTCGGAGAGCGACCCCGTCATCCGGCCGCCTTCGACCACGGGGACCTGCGAGATGCCCCCCTTTTCCATCAGCTGGGCGACCTGACTCAGCTGGACCTGCCCCTCCACGGTCACCAGGTTCCGATTCATCAGGTCCCGCGCGACGAGATGGGGCGCCGCGACCCCCTCCTGGGCCTCGAGGTAGGTCAGGATCCGCTGGACGAGGTCGTAGGAGGGGCGGATCTGGCCGCGTTCGATGCGCGAGAGCGTGGCGTCGCTGCGCCCGATGGCGCGGGCCAGCTCGCCCAGGGAGATGCCGAGCGAGAGGCGACGCTTGCGGATCTCCGTCAGCGAGTCCATCCGAAACCCGGACACGTCGCCCCTTAAGCCACTTTGCGTGGGGCGAAAGAGGTTCCGGCCCGCCCCTTTCCTCGCCGAGCCCCGCGACGCCCGACCCCTCCGAGCCGGGAGTCCGAAACCTACAAAGGAGGGTCGCCGCCATATTCCGGCCACGGGTCCATGACCGCCCCCACACGGCGCATCGATTGGATCGTCGCCCCCCCGCAGATATGCACCCTCTGCAAGGAGCCCCTCACCGTCCCCTCCGAGACCAGTTCGTGGAACGGGGCCCCTGCCCACCGGGATTGCGTGCGCATCCACCTGGTACAGCGAGACCCGGCGTTCCGTGAGGGAAGCCACGAGGACGGACCCGAGGAGGGCGGCGAGGGGTTGGACGGAGTCCTGCCACGGGACGACGAGGAAGGGGATCCGGGGTAGTCGTCCCCTCGGCGTGGCTCGGCAGGGTTTCCCGAGGCGCGGCGGCTCTCGAAATCAATAAGAACCGAGTCCCCGTTCCGCCGTTCGGCGAGGCGCGAACTGGAGGTTCGAAAATGCCCGAAGTGGTCATCACCTGCGACTGGACGATGATGAGCAACCACCACGGCAAGGAGTTCCTGGGGTTCGGCACGACGACCCCCGCCTACATCTTTCCCGAATCGGTCTACCAACGCCTCTTCTTCCCGAAGATGGCGGTCGACGAGCATGGCTTCCCGGCCCAAGCACCCTACGGGATGCGGAAGGTCGAGGCGTCGCTCCTGGATGCGGGGTTCGATGCGCGGATCGTTCACCCGAGCTACCTCGACCGGTACATGCCCGGCGAAGCGAAGGTGCTCCTGGTCTCCGGCCACGACTACTTCGGGCTCAACCCGCCCTCCTCGACATTTCAGGGTCTGATCCGCAAGGACCCGCTCAACTGCGTGAACTTCAAGCGGCTCCTGAGCCAGCCGCACGTGCTGAAGGCCCGAGAGCAAGGGATGAAACTCCTCGCCGGCGGCCCGTGCGCCTGGCAGCTGTCGCCGGCCACCCAGATGAAGGTCCCGTGGATCGGGGAGTTCGTCGCCTCCATCGGGGGGGTCGATTGCGTCGTCGAGGGTGAGGCGGACCAGTTCGTCCGCGACGCGGTCCGCAAGGCCCTCCACGATGAGTACCTCCCGCCCCACGTCATCCTGTCCCCGAAGGAGGCCCCGAAGGTCGAACAGATCTCCTCGATCCGCTACCCGAGCGTCAACGGGCTGATCGAGATCGGTCGGGGCTGCTGCCGCGGGTGCTCCTTCTGCTCGGTGACCACCCGGCCGACGCGATGGTACCCGCTCGAGAAGATCGAGGAGGAGCTCCGGGTCAACGCCCGAAGCGGGATCCGCAAGGGCCTCCTGCACTCCGACGACGTGTACTTCTACGGAAGTCCGAACGTCATGCCACGGGAGGAGAAGCTCCTCGCCCTGCTGAGGCTCTCGAAGCGCTACTACGACCAGGTCGGCTGGAGCCATGTGGCCGTCGCGTCGCTGATGACGAAGCCCCGGCTGCTCTCCAAATGCGCCGAGATCCTCAACGACGACAAGCAGGACTGGTGGGGCGTCGAGGTCGGGGTCGAGACCGGTAGCCCCCACCTGATCACCGCGGCGATGCCCGGGAAGGTCGCCCCGTTCAAGGCGTCGCAGTGGCCGGAGCTCGTCGTGCAGGCGGCCGGACTGATGAACGACAACCACGTGTACCCGGCGTGCACGTTCATCGTCGGCCTCCCCCAGGAGACGGAGGACGACGTGCTGAAGACGATCGACCTCATCGACGACCTCTGGGACTTCAAGGCGATCCTGGTCCCGATGTTCTTCGTCCCGCTGGGCCACCTCAAGACCAAGGACTGGTTCCGACGCGACCGGGTCTCCCCCGCCCAGCAGGAGCTGCTGAAGCGGGCCTTGACCCACGGGCTCCGCCAGTCGAAGGCCCTGCTCTCCGACTTCTTCGACTGGGAGGGGGCGCACACGACGGCGTATCGGTCGACGTTCCGCGGGTTCATCCTTTTCCTGGAGACCCTCGCCCGGATGAACGGGCTCTGGAGCGAGCCGAAGGGTCCCGTGGGGCGGATCCGCGACCCGCTGCTGACGCCCGAGCGTCTGCCGATCCCGACCATCCCGGTGCGGGAGTAGGCGGCTCGCCCTACGGCTCGTCCGGCGCGTCGACCGGGAGGCTCCAGGCCGGATCGCGACCCGGTCGGTGGACCGTCTGGGGTCGGTAGGTCCGGAACGCCTCGGGCCCTTCCGTCCTCCCCCCGGCTCCGACGACGGCCAGGGGGACCTCCTCCCCGTTCCCGTCGTACGCTCGCCACGAACCCGGGCCGAACGGGGTGCCGATGATCACGTGGCGGCGTCCCCAGTGCCGGAAAAGTCGGACATCGGCCTCCGACGGATGCAGGGCTCCCGAGGGGTGGGAGTGGACGGTCCCGGAGACCCCGAGATCGATCGGCATCATGTGCAGCTGGAAGTTGGCGTGACGACGCCCCGCGGTGGTCCCGGGAAGGAGCAATAGCTCCGAGATGAGTCCGGGCGAGTCGGCTCGCAAGATCCCCCCGAACTCGTTCGGCAGCGCGGAGCGGCCGCACGCGAGGGCGGAGTCGAGGCACCGGCGCGTGATGGCGGTCGGGGGGTCCCCGATCCGCCCCGGAACGGTCGTTCTACGTCGGGGGCGAAAGATCGGCATACTCCGAGCTCCCTCCATCGGCCGGGTCGGCCCCCCAAGGCAGGATGTGGCGGCCCCTCAGGCGCTGGAAATGACCGCTCCCGAAGCGCAGGAACGAGGCCTTCCGGGGAGACCGGTAGGCGAGGACCGACTCGCCCCCCCCGAGGGGGCTCTCGGCCTGGCCGTCGACGACGACGACCCCGCCCTTGTCCGGGTGCAAAAGCCGTACGGAGATCGTCCGCAGGGGGTCGAGCAGGACGGCCCGTTGCGTCGCACGGAACGGCGCAAGCGCCGTCACCACGATCGTCTCGACCCCCGGGTCGATGACGGGTCCGAGTGCGGAGAGGGCGTAGGACGTGGAACCGGTGGGCGTCGCGAGGATGATCCCGTCGGCACGGACCCGCCCGACCGGCTCCCCATCGATCGAGATCTCGAAGAGCCTCATCTTCGCGACCTGGGAGGTGTGGAGCACCACCTCGTTCGTGGCGTCGGGAAGCTGGTTCTTGCCGGCCACGCTCGCCAGGCGCATCCGCTCCTCGATGAAGTACGCCCCGCGCAGGAGCCGGTCTAGGGCCATCGAGAGCGCGGCGGGCTCGCGGGCGTCCACCTCGGCGAGGAACCCCACGGTCCCGGCGTTGAGCGGGAGGAGCGGGATCGAGGTCCGTTGCAGGGCCGCGAGGAACGTCCCGTCGCCCCCCACGGCGATGAGCACATCGGCACGGATCGATTCGAGGGGCGCCGACGGGACGTCGATATGGAGCGCCTCGCGCGTCTCTTCCGCCAGGACGACCTCCGCCTTCGTGGTGAGCGATTCGAGGGCCTGGCGGGCCACGGCGAGCGCGGCCGGCTTGTTCGGGTTCGCGGTGATGGCGATCTTCACGCCCCGGCTCCGTGCTGAAGCAGGTCGCGAAGGGCCGTGTCCCCGTACGCCACGATGCTCGTGTGCTGGTCGAGGCGGAGCGGCACGGCGTCGATCGAGGCGAAGGCGGAGTTCATCACGCCGCCGCCCGCCTCGAGGAGGATCCGATAGGACGCGGCGATGTCGGTGACCCGCAGGTTCCGGTTCTCCGTGTCGTTCTCGAAGATGTAGGCGTCGGCCCCGCCCTGGGCGACCATCGCCATCTCGAACGACGCGCACCCGAGGGATCGCACCCGGCGGCTCTCCGCGGCGAGCTTCACCGCATGGGCGCTCGCATGCCGCCCGAGGTTGATGAAGAACAATTCGTGGCGGGGGGCCCACGCGCGCACATGGAGGGGCCGACCGTCGCGGAACGCTCCCTGCCCTCGGACGGCCCAGTAGGTGGAGCCCGCGGAGAGGTCGTGGACCACGCCGATGTCGATACCGCCCAACGTATGGTGTCCCAGACCGAGCGATACCGTTGCCACGGGGAGGCCCCGGAGGGCGTTGTGGCTGCCGTCGATCGGGTCCACCACGAGGGTGCGTTCTCCCCCCCGGTGCACGAGGCCGATCTCCTCGCTGAGGATGTTCCAGTCGACGCCGGCCTCGTCGACCGCCGACAGCACCTGCGCCTCGGCGATCCGGTCGAGCTCTTCCGTCGGGCTCCCGTCGGCCCCCATCCCCACCATGTCCGCCCGGTGGGGCGAGGTGCTGGCCTGTCGGACGGCGCCGTGTACGGACGAGCAGATCCGGAACATCACCTCGAGCTCCGGGACCGAGGGGGCCGTCACACCCCATAGGACTGAGAGGCAGCTAATAGGCCTGCCGGGGAGCGGACCTCGGCGAGACCCCGCGTACGTACGTCCTTAAGTCGCGCACCTGACTGCGGGCGCAAATGGAATTCCAGTTCCTCGGAGGAGCCTCCGAGATCGGCTCGCTCGGCCTCGTCATCCGGGACCAGGGTCGCACGCTCCTGTTCGACTACGGCATGACCCCGACCGACCCCCCGACGTACCCGCGTCCCGCGCCGACGAACCTCGACGTCGCGTTCCTGTCGCATGCGCACCTCGATCACTCGGGGATGACGCCCCTGCTCTCCCGGGTCCCCCAGACCGAGATCGTGGCGACCCCCGTGACGATCGCCGTCGCGGACCTCCTGACGCGGGACGCGCTGAAGATCGCGCGGCTCGAGGGATACCTTCCCCCGTACGACCCGAACGACATCCGCAGCCTCCACAGCCGCTACACGGCCGTCGACCGGAAGGGGACGTTCCGGTGGCGGGGGATCGAGGTCGACCTGACCCCCGCCGGCCACATTCCCGGTGCGTCGATGTTCCGGTACCGGGGCGAGAAGGACGTGCTGTTCACCGGCGACGTGCAGACGATCCCGACGCACCTGGTCGGCCCCGCCTTCCCCGTCGAATGCGACGTGCTGGTCATGGAGTCGACCTACGCGGGTCGAGAACACCCCGATCGCCGGGACGTCGAGCGGAAGTTCCGCCTGAAGGTGGAAGAGACGGTCGAACGCGGGGGGAAGGTCATCATCCCGGCGTTCGCCGTCGGACGGGCCCAGGAGGTCCTGATGACGCTCGCGCACCAGGGGTTCGTCGTCTGGCTGGACGGGATGGCGCGCAACGTGAACACGATCTACCGGGGCGCCCCGGAGTACCTCGCGGATGCGAAGAAGTTCCGGCGGGCGCTGGACGCCGTCCACGCCGTCGAGAACTCCGGCGAACGTCGCCACGCGTTGCGGGAGGCGGACGTCATCGTCACCACGGGAGGGATGCTGGACGGCGGACCCGTCCTCTACTACCTTGGGGAGCTCTACAAGGACGCCAACAGCTCCCTCCTGCTCACCGGCTATCAGGTGGAGGGCTCCAACGGCCGTCAGCTCCTCGACGAGGGCACGGTGACGATCGACGACGTCACCATCCGCCCCGAGTGCGAGGTGATGAAGTTCGACTTCTCGGCGCACGCGGGCCACTCCGAGCTGCTCAAGCTCGTCCGGGCGACGCGCGCGAAGAAGCTCGTCCTGATGCACGGCGACCACCGGGAACTGATCGCCGATGCGCTCGCCCCCGAGGAATGCGAGGTCATAATGCCCCCGAACGGCCAGCGATTCACCGTCTGAACGGCGGGACCGGTCGCTTCGGGTCCGCCGACCTCAGTCGGAGCTCCCCTTCGAGCCGGCGGCCGTCTCCCACTCCCCCCAGTCGGCCACCGGCGCCTCCGCCGGCGGCGGCTTGCGGGCGGCCAGGGTCCGCTGGATCGTTTCGGTCAGTTCCTCCAACCCGGTGCCGGTCAGTGCCGATACGTGGAGACGGTCGGACGGGGTGGTCTCCAGGTCGGCCTTCGTCTCGACGACGAGGAACGGGACGGTCGGCATCTCCGAACGCCACCGCTCGAGGAGCCGCTCCTGGTCGGCGATCGGGTATCCGCAGGTCGCCGTCGGGTCGATCACGAAGAGGACGACCGAGGCGGCCCGTGTCACCGCCGCCTCCGCCTCGGACTCCGCGTCGTTGACCTGCCGTCGGCCGAGAACCCCGGGGGTGTCGACGACCTGCAGGCGGTCGAACCCCAGGTCGGCGTGGCCCACCGCGAGCGCCAGCGTGGTGAACGGGTAGTCTGCGATCTTCGGCGTGGCCGAAGAGAGCCGCGCGACCAGCGAAGACTTCCCCACGTTCGGGAAGCCGGCGACGACGACCGTCGGCACCGCCGGATCGAGCCGCGGTCGGGCCTTCAGGAAGGCGTGGATCCTCCGGAGGAGAAGGAGGTCGGGGTCGATCTCCCGAAGGAAACTGGCCAACCGCCCGTAGAAGGCCCGGACGTCGGCGGCGAATTCGTCCGTCGTCGAGGCCCTCTGGAGCCCCCGGCCCCCGTCCCGGGTGAGCCCACGGATCCGCTCCTCGGCCCGTCCCACCCTCCGAAGCGCCCGGTCGAGGGCCCCGGCGCCGAAGGCTCGGTCGATCAACAGCGACTGGAACTCGGTGAGCTCCGGGGTCCGGAACGGACGCCGCTCGATGCCGAGGTGCCGGAGGACGACCGCCGAGCTCCGGATGACCTTGAGCTTCGCCCTCCGTCGGGAGCGGTCGAGGTGGGTGTCCCCGTGCGGGGTGGAGCGGTACGCCTTACGGAACGCCGCATCGAGGATCGCGGAGGACGGCGGCGCACCGGGCCGGTGCTCGCGGGCCGCCCCGCGGTCCTCCCGACCCTTGCCGGTCGCCGACGTGTCGCGCCCCACAGGGCCTCCCGAGCCGCGTTACGGCATCAGCTTTGCTCGGCGTCCGCCCGGGTGATCCCGCCCATCGCCTGGGCGATGAGCCACATCGTCGCGAACGAAAGGACGAACACGGTCACCATCACGGCCACGATGCCGAGCCCCTCGAGGCCGAGCTGGTGGACCGCGGACCATCCTCCCCCGAAGAGGAGGCCGTTGGGGAGCATCGTGGCTCCCGATCCGGCGGCGAAGTCCCCCTGGGCGAAGAACGCGATCATCCCAACGCCGAACAGGCCGCCCAGAAGGTGCCCCGGAAGCAGTCCGACCGGGTCGGCGTACCACTTCCACCGGGCGAAGAGGGTCTCCCCGGCGAGGAACAGCGGTCCGGCGAGGGCCCCGAGGAGGATGGCCGACCCCGGACTGACGAATCCGGCGAGCGGCGTGATGACGATGAGCCCCATCAGGATCCCGTTGGTCGCGTTGATCAGGCTCGGCGAAGACCCCGTGGCATAGTAGGCCGCCGCGAGGAACGACAGCATCGCGGTGGCGGCGGCGAGGAAGGTGGTGATCACGACGACCAGGGCCTCGTCGTTGAAAGCGAGGACGCTCCCCGGATTGAACCCGAACCAGCCGACCCAGAGCAGAAGGATCGCCCACGTGAGCCATCCCGGGCTCACCCGGATCGGGACCTGTGGGCTCGTGGTGTGCCCCCGCGCCCGCTCCTCCCTCCAGACCTGCCATAGGATCCCCAACCCGGCCGCGCCCGCCGCCCCGTGGACGACGAGCCCCCCGGCGAAGTCGACCATCCCCAGCTTGGCGAGCCACCCTGTCGGGTTCCAGATCCAGGCCACGGGGAGGTTCCAGATCAGGACGAAGTACACTATCGAGTACGGGGCGAAGGCGGAGAGCTTGACCTTCTTCAGGAGAATGACGCCGACCAGGGCGAGGGTGACCGCCGCGAAGGCGGTCTCGAACAGGAAATAGGTGCTGACGGTGAGCCCGTCGGTGGCGTACGGGGGATTCACCGACCACCAGAGGGCGCGGACGGGGTCCGCGCTCCCCCCCGAGAAGCCGCCCAGGAAGAAGCCCGGGCCGTAGAACGGGTTGCCGATCACGCCGTACCAGGTCGGGGCGAACGCCGTATTGAACCCGACGGCCGCCATGACCACGAGCGCCGCGCCCGTCATCAGCATCGTCTTCAACAGGGAGAAATCGAACCCTTCCCCGAGCTCGCCAATCTCGAGCAGACCGACGGCGATCGTCATGGTGAAGACGAACAGCGCGGCGAGGATCACCCACAGGTTGTTGACCAACGGGTCGGCGATCACGGTCGCCTCGGGGGCCGCTCGGGCGTTGGACGGCACCCCATCTCGGTCGACCGACCCCGAGTAAAGGTCGAGGGACGCCCTATTTAGTTTCGAGGCTCGATTTCCCCGCCGCCGCCGGGGAGCGCGGTCTGCCGGCGAACGGCTTTAAAGGGCGCTCGGCTCGCGCATCGCTCGGGAGGGTCAACGTGCCTCGGTGGATTCCGCAGGAGGCGGGGGAGGAGGAGGCCCTGCTCAGGGAACTGGGCCTCACCGACACCGAGGCCCTGTTCCAGGACATCCCGAAAAAGGTCCGTCTCGGGCGGATGGGCGTCGGGGCGGGGAAGACCGAGCAGGAGGTGGTCGCATCCGTCGACCAGATCCTCAATCGGAACCGCCCGCTCTCCCAGTTCGCCTCGTTCCTGGGGGGTCGGATCGCGAGCCGATACCTTCCCGCGGCGGTCGACGCGATCCTCTCTCGCTCGGAGTTCTACACCTCCTACACCCCCTACCAGCCCGAGGCGAGCCAGGGCATGCTGCAGTCCCTGTTCGAGTTCCAGAGCCTCTGGGTCGAGCTTTCGGGGATGGACGCGGCGAACGCCTCCCTCTACGACGGCGCGACGGCGTCGGGGGAGGCGCTCCTCCTGTGCCGCCGAATCCGCGAAGGCAAGAGGTTCCTGATCCCCGCCAGCCTTCCCTGGGAGGAGAAGAGCGTCCTCGCCAATTATGCCTCCGGCCACGCGATCCGGATCGAGGAGGTCCCGTTCGACCCCCAGACCGGTCGCATGGACCTCGAATGGGTCCGCGCCGCGGTGCGCACCGGTGACCCGGTGTTCGGCCTGCTCGCCGACCTGCCGAACGGGTTCGGACACCTCGATGAAGGGCTCCTCGACCTCAAGGGGATCCTCGGCGAGATCCCCCTCGTCGTCTCGGCCGACCCCCTCGCCCTGACCGTCCTCGAGCCCCCCGGCCAGTGGGGGGCGGATGTCGTCATCGGGGAGGGACAGGGGTTCGGAATGCCCCCGAACTTCGGGGGACCCCTCTTGGGCCTGTTCGCCTGCCGACGCGAACACCTCCGCTACGCACCGGGCCGGATCGTCGGCGCCACCCACGATAACGCGGGCCGACGGGCGTTCACCCTGACGCTCCAGACGCGCGAACAACACATCCGACGCTCGCGCGCCACGTCCAACATCTGCACGAATGAGTCGCTGCTCGCGCTCGCGTTCGTCGTCTACGCCGGGGTCGTCGGTCCACGCGGCCTCGCGGAACTCCAGCGGACCCTCGCCGAGCGCGCCCGCACGCTCGCTTCCGCCCTCGGCGGGATCCCCGGCCTTACCGCCCCCCGGTTCGAGGCGCCCTACCTCGGCGAGTTTTCGATCGCCGTCACCCACGGCTCGGCGGCCGGATTCCTCGACCGCCTGAGGCGCCGCAAGGTCCTCGGCGGGTTCCCGCTCGCCGACCCGAGACCCGGGCATAATGCTCTGCGCGAGGAGCTGATCCTGGTCGCGGCCACGGAAACGTCGGACGACAAGGCGATCGCCCGGTACGCCCGCTGCGCCCGCTCCGCCCTCGCCACGCCGGAGGCGGCCGCGTGACGTTCCGACAGGCCCGATGGGACGAACCGCCGGTCTGGGACCTGTCCCCGACGGCGAACCAGCCGACCGCCCCTCCCTCGATCCCGGGGGTACCCGACCGGATGCTCCGGAAGCGGGGAGTGGCCTGGCCGGAGCTCAGCGAGCTCGAAGTGGTGCGGCACTACACCCGGCTTTCCCAGATGAACTTCGGGATCGACACCTCAGCGTACCCGCTCGGTTCGTGCACGATGAAGTACAACCCGAAGGTCTCCGAGCTGCTGGCCCGCCGCCGGGGCGCGGCCGACCTGCATCCGTACCAGCCCGAGGAGACGACGCAGGGAGCGCTCGAAGTGCTATGGCGACTCGAGAAGGCCCTGGCGAAGGTCACGGGTCTTCCGGAGATCTCCCTACAGCCGGCCGCCGGCGCGCACGGTGAGTACGCCGCCCTCCTGATGGTGCGAGCGTACTTCGCCGAGCGAGGGGAACTCGGCACCCGGACCGAGGTGCTCCTGCCGGATACGGCCCACGGGACGAACCCGGCGTCGGCGACGATGGCCGGATTCACCGCGCGGGAGATCCCGTCCAAGGACGGGTGCGTCGACGTCGCGGCGCTTCGCGCCGCCGTAGGACCCCAGACCGCGGCGTTCATGCTCACCAACCCGAACACCGCCGGCCTGTTCGAGTCCGACATCGTTCAGATCGCCGAGTCGGTCCACTCGGCGGGCGGACTGCTCTACTACGACGGGGCGAACTTCAACGCGATCCTGGGCGTCACCAACCCCGGTCGGATGGGGTTCGACGTCGCCCACCTCAACCTCCACAAGACGTTCGCGACCCCCCACGGGGGCGGGGGACCGGGGGCCGGGGTCCTCGCCGCGGGAGACCGCCTCGCTCCCTACCTTCCGGTTCCGCGCGTGGTGAAGAAGGGCCGGAAGTTCTCCCTCGACTACGACCGGCCGAAGTCGATCGGCAAGATCAAGACCGGCTATGGCAACTTCGGCCTCGACCTTCGGGCCTACATCTTCCTGATCTCGCACGGGGAGGAGGGGCTCCGGCACATCGCCCGCCGCGCGGTGCTCAACTCCAACTACCTCGGAAAGAAGCTCGGGGAGTACCTGCCTCGGCCGTTCCGCACCCTCGTCAAGCACGAGTTCGTCCTCTCCGGTACCCCGCTCAAGGCCCACGGGGTCCGCACCCTCGACCTCGCCAAGCGCCTCCTGGACGAAGGGGTCCACGCGCCGACGGTCTACTTCCCGTCGCTCGTCGACGAGGCGCTGATGATCGAGTTTCCCGAGACCGA
>JAKIWG010000015.1 GCA_022750155.1 Thermoplasmata archaeon
CTAATCCGGGATGAATCGGCAAGGCCGCTATACTTCGTGCTGACGTTCACGCGACAGACCAGGCGAGGGTCCGCGTTCTCCGCCGGTTACGTCGCGATGCACCATCGACTCGCGGGGGTAAGCACCTTTGACGTTGCGCTCGCGATGCGATACATCAAGCATCGGGAGATTGACCGGGAGTGGGCGCCCGGAAACTAGGTGGGGGAACCGGGAAGCCGTCCCACGTCCGCCCGTCTAGGTCCCGGCCGGTCAGGTTTTTGCGCACTCCGCCCCACTGCTTGAAGAAAAAGGGGACCGCTTCCTTTCTGCACCGGTCGCGGAGGGTCGTAACCCAGATTTTCCTCATCGGCCTCGCCCCCGGCCCGCTCTCACCCCCGACTATGACCCATTGGATTCCCTCGAGGTCGAGGCCATCGAGCGGTCCTAGGAGAGGTTCGAGGGAGAGGAAGCGAACGTCGGCCGGTACCTTCCGAAGCTCGTCTGCTCGCCAAGCCACGTCCATGCTCTCGATGCTGACCCCCTGCCAGATGTTCGGCCTCCACAGAAGGGAGGGCCCGAGTTCCCCGAGCCGTTTCGCGCGCTTGGTCAGTATCTGGAAAGTGTGCCAGCGCGCCGCCCCCATCGTCTCGAAAACCCGCCGCACGAAGGCGGTCGGAATCCGCTCGTGGTAAAGGTCGCTCATGGAATTGACGAAGATACGTCGGGGCTCCTTCCACTGGAGCGGCAGCTCTAGTCGCTCCGGCCACAGCCGAAGATCGAACCCCTGCTCGAACGGATGGCCAGGAACTCCGCGGAACCGTTCGGCGAACCTCTGGGCATAGCAGTGCTTGCAGCCTTGGCTGACTTTCGTGCATCCGGTGACTGGGTTCCAAGTCGCGTCGGTCCACTCGATTGACGAGGACGCACTCATCCAGTCCCTCCGAAGGCCTGGTACCCAATAACCCTATTCCGAGCGTGATTAAACCTCCCGAAGAAGGGCTTGGACTCGGGAGAGAAGACCCGAGTGGTACCCCCTCGCAACCTTCCCCTTCCTCAGCCTCTTCTTCAGCCTCGCGAAGTTCCTCTTGTCGATCCCGTGCTCCGCCGCCCACGAGAGGGGCAGCGCAAGGATCCTCTCGGCCCACGGGACCAGCACCCGAGCTCTCGCGCCAGCCGGACCTACCCCTAGGACCCGAGCGACCTCGATCCGGTTCGCCTCCTTGCCGAGTCCCGCGATCCGGTCCTCTCGGACAGTGACATGGCGACGGACCATGCGTCCCCCCGAGTCGAGGGTGCACTTCCGGTCCCGATGCCGGGCGAAGGCTTCGACCACCGAACCCCAGGATCGTTGGCGCGGGAGCTCCATCAAAGCGACTCGCGCGGCAAGGTCCTTCGTCGAAACGAACGGGACCAACTCCGACCTATCCGCGTCCGGGTCGGGGCTCGGTTCCAGAAGCCGAGCCGTCATGAAAGTGAACGGCCGGATGAGGCCCAACTTCCGAACCCTTCGCGAGAGCTGGGGGCTCGACAGGGCGAAGGGAGAGGTCGCCGGAATGCCGGCGAAACGGTCCCCCGCCCTCGGACCCTCCTCGATGATCGCTTCCCATACCATCGCGACGAACGCCTTGCGATCCCCCGGGGCTTCGAACGATCCGAGCCCGTGATCCGAGGCGCCCTTCTCCTTGCCCGTTCGGAAGACATGGGGGCGCCCGGCCTTGTCGCGGACAAAGAGGCAGTACCGCTTGCAGGAAAGTCCGAAGAACCGAGGCCGAATGTCCGGCGAACCTTTCGGGTACTCTTCCAAGGGAGCCTTCGCCTCGGTCTCGTCCTTCAGAAACGGGACCGGCCGCGAGTACGGGTTCAGGGAGTCGAACTGCCTGGCGACCTCGGGGGCGATCCGCGAGGGCGTGACGAAGACCGAATCGGTATCGCAGTAGACGCCCTCACCCCCGAGTGATTCGACCACTTTGTCGGCCATCGCGAGAAGAAGATGGGAACCCGCCGTGAGCGTCGCCCCGAGAAGCGGGAAGTAGACCTCCCCGGGTTCTTCGGTTTCCGTGTCCTCGACCTCGAATGGGTCGCCTCCGAGCCCGTATACGGTCGAACTCCCTGCCTTTCGTTTCCGATTCACCTCGACGGTGATCCCGTAGGCAAGCGAATTCGAGACGATCTTCAAACCTTGGGCCCGGCCTTCCCAACCTTCCCTCTTGTCGGACTTCTCCCTGATACGAGCCTCCGACAGGGCGCGGACCAGGTCGTCTCCGGGACCGACCTCGACCCCAAGGAGGGCGAGGGGACGTACATTTTGCCGTCCGATAGGCGTGAACGTTGTCGCCCGGACGATCCGGGGGGCCGTGCCCGAGAGTAGCTTCGCGGCGATGAGGTCCGGGACGAGATAGGGGAGGGTCAGTCCGGGTTCAGTTGTGACGTGATTCCAGCCGATAGTCGCCGGCTGGGAGGCTTTGCCGGAATACGTGGATCGGATCGGAAGGATTTCTCCAGCCGCTTCGACCTCGCATAGAGTCCACATTCGGGGGTCGGCCCACGTTCCCGGACGGAGAAGGTCCTCAAGGGTGAGCGAATCGAGCCAGGCCCTGATATCAGCGGTGGATTCACGGGTCCGGATCCTCTCGGCGGTTAGAAATCGCTCAGCTCCAAGCAAACAGTAGAGCGAGGGGAACTGCGAAGTGAAATCGAGAACAGCCACGTCCTTGACTTCGCGCCCGACCACTCGACATTCGACCTTCCCGGCGTAGAAAGCCGCCATGATCCGCCCGGCGAAATGGGCGAGGAGCGTCGGCGGGACGATACCGCGAGCGTCCAGCGCGGCCTTGGCAAGGGATGCCGGCGAGTAGAGCTGACTGGGGTGGACGGTGAGCCCGAACTCGCGGTACCGGTCGAGGCACCTCCCGTATAGCTCGGCGGTCAAGGCTACGTCATTGAGGCAGTAATCCAGAAACCGGGGGGTGACCGCCCCGTCGAAATCGACTTCTGACTTCCGAAGTGTGCAACCGATGGCCGTGCCAGAGGTCCCGAGAGTTTTCTTCTCCCCGGTCAGGACGTGAACGAATGTCCGGAGGTCTACGAAGGCTCCACGATACCGACGGAACCGGCCTTTTGTCCCGGTGAAGTGGATGAATCCCTTCGTCGAGTCGACCCGCTGCACTCGGATCTTCGGGATGTACGCGGCCTGAGGATGTGACCGAGGAACGGGCCAGAGAGTCCACGCCTCCTTCCTGCCGATTCGGTCCTTCGGCCCCCAGTCTGCTGCGATCCGAGCGAGGTCGAACGGGAGGTTGAACCCGACGACCACCGCCCGCATGTCGTAGGCGAGGGGAAGGAAGACCTCCGAGACGAAGTGCTCTACGGTGAGGAGTTCGGCACGGTGGAGCTCGGCCCACCTGGAGACCGTTCTTCTCTCGGCCTCGGTGAGCAGCCCCGTGAAAACGATAGTGCGGCAAAGGTGGCCCAACGCGTACTCGCGAGCGATCCCGAACCGAAGTTCCTGATTGGTATCGGTGGTGGTCTCGGTGTCGAAGATCAGGACTTGATTATCATTTGGTGGCTCTGGGTCAGCCGCGTTCATCCGGTGATTATGCCGGTTGGGCTTCTCGAAGATCCGGAGGTAGACCGGGGGTTCCTCCGTGACCTCGGACGCGATCATATCGTCGCCCTTGCCGCTGCGGCATAGTTGGCCCTCAGCCTCTTCCCGACCTCATGATACGCCGAGCCCCGGAATCGCGCTCGTTCCTCGCAGAGGTCACTCAGACCCCGGAGGAGCAGGGATTCCCTCAATGCCGGTAAGTTTCCCTCCAGCTGCCACCGAGGGTCCCATCCATTCTGTCTCTCGGAAAGTCGGTTATGGCAAATCTCGCAGACTGGGACCTGCAGGTCGGAGTTGAACTTCCCGGCAGCGTGGTGCCACTGCATCGCCGCCATTGTCCCGCAAACGACGCAGCCCGAAGCGCCGGGGGCCCCCGCCCGCACCCACTGCACCCATGCGGAGGCGATTCCGAGTTCCACGGCCTGACGCTGCCGGGTCGTTTCCACCCCTCGGGCGAGGTTGGCAGTCAGGTCGGGGAGGGCTTCGCTCATTCCGCGTCTTCCGCGGTCTCCGGCTCCGCGTAGAGGTCGGCGAATGCGCCAATGTCGTCCTCCGAGCGCTCGACGGCGGCCGTGACTGCCTCGGGCCGGGTCTCAAACGTGTGGGGCCTTCCGAATGCATCTCGGTAGGTCTTCCCCACGAACGACAGGAATCCCGTCGGATCGCCGTTTTCCAGGTAGGTCCAGACGGCATGGGCGTACCGGGAAAGGAGCGTCGCCGTCCGGGAGTCTGAGATCAGGACCTCGGTCATTTGCCCGTCCTCGTACGTCCGGAGATAGCGCTGGACCTTGTCGGAACGAGTTGCGGCCCACCTTCCACCTCGCTTCCGGAAAGCCCCGGTGGCTCTCCGGACGGTCTTCGGGGCGATCCCGAGGGATCGGGCCACCTTGGAGAGGGACCCCTGCCCTCGGCGGACCTTCGAGGTGACCTCCAGGGCCCGTTCCCGCTGGGTCCGCTCCTTCGGGGTGAGGAGGGCGTGGGGTATCCGGCTGACAGGGGCCCGGGGAACGGCGGACAAGGGTGGTTGGGTCTTTCTCGGGTGCCGACGAAGTTGGGTGAGCGTGGCTCCCGGGTATCGGGCGTGACCCCGGACGATTCGGGCAACGTACTCACCTCCTGAACTGAGAGACGACCGCCACTCCTCGAAGGTGGTATGGGTGGCAGAGAACCGGCGGGCCACCTCAGACCTCCGGGACGAGATTGTTCACGGTGGCCGGAGGGTTTCCCACGGTCCTGCTGGCCTTTTTCGCGGCCCAAACCGCCCTGCGGCACGTCTCGGGCTTCAGGCCAAGTGTCAGGCCAATCTGCTTCCATCCGTATCGCTCGCTCCGTAGGGCGAGGATCGCGCCGAGGGTCGCCTCGGTAACCACCCTTGGTCTCCCGGGCTTGCGGTTGGGGGCTGCACAGTCTTCGCTGTCGCTTCCTCTGTCAGAGCCCCGGTCCGATCTGAGCTCCATTGGAGATTGGACGGGGGAAATCCTATTTGGAACGGGTTACGTGGGTTATTCGTTCTATGTCCCGTCCATCCCTAACGTTAGAGAGTCTCGTGACTCGGCCGGGTTACGCCGAAGCAATATCGCTGCTTCAGGGCAGGTTCCGCAAGTCCGGCGCGACCCTCCCCGCACTGGTGGCAGCGATGATCGAGCACAACGGCGGCTCGAAGAAGTTGGAATCGGTCCGGATTTTCCAGAGGCTCAGGCGGTTGGCTGAGGATGGCCTCGTGAAATACGTCGCCTTCGCGCCAGAATTTAGCCGGAAGGAACGACTCGAGGGAAAGAACTCAAGGGGTAGATCCCCCTCCGGGAAATGGGCCCTTACGGCACGCGGGGTCGACTATGCCCCGGCACGACTTTCAATCGAGATCGCGAACAAGATAGCCACCGAAATTCGGTCCACGCCGTCTGAGGCCATGCATGTCACCGCGATTGGTACGCCGACATTGCTCCTCGTCAATTGCGGCCCATTGCGAAAGGACGTGCACGGCCGTCGTCTACTCATGGAAGGACCGACCATGGGTTTCACGAGGCCCGCGCAGGAAACCGCGCTTCAGATATGGGCTCAGAACCCCAGGGTGGCCGCCGACTGGAAAGCTCTCCGCACCCTTCGCGAGCGGTTTCCGATGGATCGCTCGCGTCCCTTCACGGCTCCCGAGTACGTCGCACTGAAAGCCTGGCCCCCGCCGGTCCGGCGGGCGCATCGGCGAACAGAAAAGCATCGGGTCATCATTTGCGCGGAGGTCAATCCGGCCCACTGGGACAATCTTCCGATTGACCGACTCGAGCAGATGGGGAGTGAGTATGCGCGTCATCAACGAATTCGTCGCGCCCGTCGCAAGGCGTTCGAACGTGCCGAACTTGCCAAGCTGGCAAGCCGAGGGAGCGCAGTTCTGGACGGACCTCAGTGGAGACCGGCCCGCGCCAAGCAAGAGGGGGTAGCGAGCGAGGCTACCCGGCCCTCCTGAGGGCTCTCCTCGTAACTTGCATCCTACAATACAGGATATCTCGAATCCTATCTGTCCAATAATATAGAACGAGAAGCTTGCAACCTGCCTAACAATATATGTAGGAAGGGCGGACCCCCTCCGCCGCCCCATGCCATGCCATAACGGCTATACGATACGGTCCCGTACCTTGCCATACAAGCGCAGGGGACGCCCCTTCGCCGCGCGTCGCTTCATGGCAAAGAGCCCTGCCTTGGAGATGCCAAGGCTGCGGCCTTCGGCATAGCTCATGGCACCTACCCTTGCCTTGAGGTCTCCATCGACATGGCCTGACTCTCCCATGGCAAAGGGGTAGGAGAGGTCGAGCCGTCCGGGCCGGCTTCCGGCTCCGGTCAGGTGCCGTGCCAGCCTTCGGGCGGTCTCTTGGATCAATGTCTCGAAGGCAAAGGACCGGCCATGCATGGGCACCTTTCGGTTCATGTTCGCCGAAAGACGACCAAGGAGGGCCTCGGATGCCACCGGTCGAAGCCGGACGTGATAATTCTCCGTCACGATGAAGTCCCGCTTGCGGTCGAGCTTCCCATCCCGGATGACCTCGATAACGGATAGGTCCACGAGCCATCGGAATGGCTCTTGGAGGTCGTATGCCAGGGGCATCTTGGCCGAGGCGACCTCATGGAGAAACCCGATCTCTGGAAGGAGCCCGACCGAGTCGATGGCGGCCCGGCAAGATGCCTCCAGGATCGAGTATCCGTAATTGAGGAGGGCATTCGTTGGGTCCGCCGCAGACATGCTCCACGATTTCTGCGGGGAGCGTCGGGACATGAACCCCGAGTTGGGCCAGAGGAGCTCAACGGCCTTCGCGTACTCTTTCCAATGGGCTTGGGCGACGCGGGCTTCGTAGATCCGGAGGTCGTTCAATGAGGACCCCATGGAGCCCCCTGCCTCCTTGCGGACCGCTCCGGGTTCCATTGGAAGAGTCCGCGCAAGGGCTTCGTCCAATGAGATTGTCTTCGCGACTTTCTCCCGGATGAACCCGCGGGCGATTATGAGTCGCCGCTCATGGCTCTGATAGGCGGTCACCTGGGCGACTCGCAATTCCCCATTGGAGGGACCTCGCGGAAGGATCGTAGAAAGGACGGTCCCGTTCCATCGAAGGAGGGTCACGGGTGTGTCGTGGATCGCTAAGAACCGGAGAGCCTCGAACGAGACCGACCCGGTCATTGAGTCGATCACGACCGAGTCAAAGGGGAGTTGCTGGGGGCGGAAGACCTCCTTTCTCCCTTCGGAGCGCCAGTCGACCTCGAGTTTCCGCCCATTGACCCGAACGGAGGTGCCGAAGCCGTGGAGGAGGAGGGGGTGCATATGCTATGCTTAGGTATACAACCAACCCTCATATAAGCGCTGGCTTCTGCCTCGGCCCGTGCCCCAGGTCAAGGTGCCGGCATGGGAGTGCAACCGATGCGGCCATCAGTGGCTCCCGCGGCTCGGCCGAGAGCCTTCGAGATGCCCGACGTGCAAGAGCCCCTACTGGAACAAGAAACGGGTCCGGCCCATGACCAAAGGGTCGTAAAATGGCAGGTAACGCTACCCGAGCTAAGCCCGAGGTAGCGGTCGCACCAGGGTCCGAGAACGGTCGAGCCGTTGCCCTGCCCGAGAGGTTCGACTTGCGATCTCACTCGATTTCTGAGGACAAGTTGCGAGGGCTCTTACGGTTGTTTCCTGAAGCGGCCGCGGAGGGTGGTAAGGTTGACTTCAATCGCCTCAGGCTGGCGCTGGGCGAGTCCGTCGAAACGGGAAGGGAACGGTTCGGCCTGACTTGGGCTGGCAAGGCGGATTGCTTCACGGCCATTCAATCGCCCAGCCTTGGGACCCTTCTGCCAGCACCCGAACAAAGTGTCGACTGGGAATCTACCGAGAATGTCGTCATCGAGGGCGACAACTTGGAGGTGCTCAAGCTCCTCCAGAAGTCCTATTTCGGCAAGATCAAGATGATCTACATCGACCCTCCGTACAACACCGGGTCTGACTTCATTTACCCGGACAACTACGCCGAGAGTCTCCAGACTTACCTCGAGTATACTGGGCAGGTCGACCCCGAGGGGAAGGTCTACGGAACTAATGCCGAAACGGATGGCCGCTTTCACTCAAAGTGGTTGAACATGATGTTCCCGAGGATCTATCTGGCGGCGAATCTGCTTCGCGACGATGGGGTCCTTGCAATATCTATCGGCGAGAACGAACTGGGAAACCTTACGCAACTCTGCAACGAACTGCTTGGCGAAGAGAATCGCGTAACGATTTGCTCACGCGTAATGAAGACAGGAGGACAGAAGGGCCTTCACTTCTCACCGTGCGTAGACTATGTGCTGATTTACGCCAAAGACATAGAGATTTTGGGGCCGTTTCGACAGGACATCAGTCAAAACCTGATCGACAAGGTATACACAAAGATCGCCGAGTCAGGCCCTCGGAAGGGTGAAAGATATCGCATCATGGGTCTATACCAACCTTACCTCGATCCCCGCGCGAATCAACGGTACTTCATTGGCTGTCCCGATGGACAGTTAGTGATCCCGCCAGGTTCTACTTTTCCAAGCGTGGCAACAGAAGGGCAGATCGTGAAACCGACCGATGGGGATGGAGTTTGGCGTTGGACCTATGAAACATACAAGCAGGAATCGGACAAAGGAAACGTCGAATTTGTAAAGAGCGACAAGACTTCGCTTGTGACGCCTTCGGGTAAACCCGCCACTTGGAATGTGTACACTCGGATTTGGCTGAACGAACGATTGGAGGAAGGGCAGGTTCCCGGCAACATATTGGAGAGATTCGAAAACCGACACAGTTCCGCTGAGTTGAAGGAGTTGGATATCCCCTTCGAGTTTTCGAAACCTTCCACCCTAGTGAAGCTCCTGATGTCCATTTGCGGGGTGGGGGAGGGGGACATTACTCTCGATTTCTTCGCGGGGTCTGGCTCAACGGGTCATGCTGCTCTTGAATTGGCGAAGGAACGAGGGGGGACTCGTCCATTCATCTGCGTTCAACTGCCTGAGCCGACCGGGATAGAGTCGGCTGAACACAAGGCGGGGTACAAGACGATCGCCGACATCTGCAAGGAGCGCCTTCGTCGAGTCATCAAGCGACTCAACGATTCTGACCACGGCAAACTTGACCGGGTTGAAGCCGGCAAGCCAGATCGTGGCCTTCGAGTGTACAGGCTCGCGGCATCAAATTTCCAAGTCTGGGATTCAGCGCGACCAGACGGGGTCGACTCCTTACAACGCCAACTTACTGAGCACGTTGACCATCTCGTCAAAGGACGGTCGGAACAAGACCTCCTCGCTGAGCTTCTCCTCAAGAGTGGCTACCCTCCCACGACACACATTCAGGGGATCTCTGTATCGGACAAGGCCGCGTACAAAGTTTCCGCGGGGCAACTCTTGATTTGTCTTGATCGGCAGTTGACGCATGAGGCTGTTCGGGCGATGGCGGACTTGAAACCAGATAGGGTCGTCTGCCTCGACGAGGGATTTGTAGGAAACGACCAACTGAAGGTGAACGCAGCCCAGACATTCAAGACGAAGGGAATCGCGTTCCAGACCGTTTGAGGTTGGCTGATGAGGCTCCAATTCGACGCCAATCAGCAGTTTCAACTCGACGCAATTGCCTCCGTTGTCGACCTGTTCGAAGGGCAGCCACAGAACCGGCCGGACTTCGCCGTCGTGAAATCGGGACTCTGGGGAGACCTTGCCGCCCAGACCGAAGGAGCGGTGGTCGGTGCGGCCAACTGGCTCCAAATCGACGGCGAACGGCTCCTAACAAACCTTCGCGAAGTTCAACTGCGGAACGAGATCGATGTGCCTGACCATGCCGCCCCGCCCGAAGATTGGGAACTCATCGATCCAACCGACGGCAGCAAGCGGTCATGCCCGCAGTTCTCAGTTGAAATGGAGACGGGAACGGGCAAGACTTACGTCTATCTTCGAACAATCCTTGAGCTGTCGGCTCGCTACGGCCTCCAGAAGTTCATCATCGTAGTCCCGAGTGTCGCCATAAGGGAGGGGGTGCTCAAGAACATCGAGATCACCGCAGAACACTTCGGCGCCCTCTACAACAACCTTCCGTTCGAGCATTTTGTCTATGACTCCGCCGAGGTGAGTCGCCTGCGACGCTTCGCCTATTCGAATACGCTCCAGGTGATGGTCATCAATATCGACGCGTTTCGGAGGAACTTCATCGGCACGGAGAACGAGCAAAAGAGCAACGTCATCTACAGGGAGAATGAGAGGCTCTCGGGGCGTCAACCCATTGAGTTTGTTCGAGCGGCCCGGCCCATCGTTCTCATCGATGAGCCGCAAAGCGTGGACTCTACGGAGAAGTCCCAAGAGGCAATCAAGGCGCTCAATCCCCTGCTCACACTTCGATACTCCGCAACCCATCGAAACCCCTACAATCTTGTCTATCGGCTCGACCCCGTTAGGGCATTTGAGTTGCGCCTCGTAAAGCAAATCGTTGTGGCTAACGTGGAGGCTCAATCTCTTGGAACCCGCGCCTTCGTTCGTTCGGAGAGGGTCGACTACAAGAACGGGCTCAAGGCAAAGCTCCGCATCCAGACTCGGGGGGCTGACGGTCCGATTGAAAAGTCAGTCTCTGTCCGGCTCGGGTCCGACCTCTACAATCTATCGGGGGGTCGCGCCGAGTATCAGAATGGATTCTCCGTGGCAGAGATAACCGGGGACCCCGAGAACCCAACCGAAGGCCATGTTCGGTTCTCCAATGGGCAGACCCTGCGCGTGGGTGACCAGATTGGAGGCTTGCGGGAGGACGTCTGGAGGGCTCAAATCAAGCACACGATTCGACGACATCTGGAAAATGAGCTCGCCTTTGTGGGCCGGGGAATAAAGGTCCTGAGCCTATTCTTCATCGACCGAGTTGCGAACTATCGGAGCTACGATGTCGAAGGCCATCCCGTCAAAGGCAAGTTTGCAGACGCCTTTGTGGAACTCCTCGCCGAGTTCGCCAAGGACCAACGTTTCAGGCCGCTAAACTGGCTCAAGGAACCCCCTGAGAAGCTGCACAACGGCTATTTCGCCCAAGATCGAAAGGGGGCGTTCAAAGAGTCTCGCGAAGGCAGGGACACGGAGGCCGACGACGAAGCCTACAACCTAATCATGCGCGATAAAGAGCGGCTCCTATCGTCGGACGAGCCGCTTCGTTTCATCTTCAGCCACTCTGCTCTACGCGAGGGGTGGGACAACCCGAACGTTTTCCAGATTTGTACTCTCAATGAGGCCCGGAGCGCCATGAAGAAGCGGCAGGAGATCGGTCGGGGGCTCCGGCTACCCGTTAATCAAGAAGGGGTTCGAGTCTTCGATGAATCGGTCAACAAACTCTATGTAATGGCGAACGAGAGCTACGAAGACTTCGCCAGTAAACTCCAGACCGAGTATGAAGAAGACTGCGGGGTCACCTTTGGGAAGCTTCCACTTACCGCACTCGCGCGTGTTATTCGGGTGGTAGGCGGCGCCGAAGTTCCAATCGGGATTCATGAGGCGCAGCAGGTTTGGAACTCTCTGGAATCCGCTGGTCTCATTGACCATGTAGGGCGTATCCAAGCCGCTTTCGACCCGAGGAGAGAGGGGTTCAATCTCCCCCTGCCTCCCGAGCATCAAGACCTCAGGATACCAATAACCGACCTCATGTCGTCCTACCACATCGAACGACACATCGGGCGGGAACGTGATGTCGGCGCGAACCGACTCAAGAAGGAAGTCACCTTCGGCCCAGAGTTCAGGGAGTTATGGGAGCGGATCAAGCCGAAGACAATCTATCGGATCGAATTCGAAACCGAAACGTTGGTTGGCGTGGCGGCAGCAGCAATCAAGCGAATCGGCCGAATCGAAAAGCCCTCTGTGGCAGTAACCTCAGGGCGGCTGGCAGTGCGGAGGGGGGGAGTGACCGCCACTGGGGAGACCGCTACCGTAGAAGCAGCAAACGTTGCGGACTGGCCTATTCCCGACGTTCTAGCCTACCTTCAAAACGAGACCAACCTAACACGCGCGACAATTGCTCGGATGCTCGTGAAATCAGGACGACTCGGCGAGCTCCTAGTGAACCCTCCTCTGTTCCTCGACATGGTCGCCGCGACAATTCGGGCCGAGCTGCACCGCGTTCTAGTGGATGGAATCAAGTACGAACGAATCGCGCCAGGGAGCCCCGACTGCGAGTGGGAGATGCTTCTTTTCAAGAACGAGGAGCTGGTGAACTACCTGACCGCGCTCCACGTGAAGAAGTCAGTCTACGATTACGTTGAGTATGATTCGGAGGTCGAACGCGAGTTCGCCAAACGCCTCGATGAACGCGATGACATCCGGCTCTTCATCAAGCTCCCAAGATGGTTCGAGATCGAAACTCCTGTCGGGAAGTACAACCCTGACTGGGCCGTGGTAAAGCAGGACGGGCAGACCCTCTATCTGGTTAGGGAGACGAAGGGGACGAAGGACTTCTTGAAGTTACGGACTGAAGAGGCGGACAAGGTTCGATGCGGGGCCAAGCACTTCGAGGCTCTGGGTATCGACTTCAAGGTCGTGACCAACGCGAACGAAGTTTAGGATACGAACGAGCCGCCATTCTGAGTCTTTGGAGGCTCGACGTGGACCTGAGATGGCCACCCTGAAAGGCTTGAACGGCCGAAGCACCCCGCCCTGGGGAGAGTTTACTCGCTGCATCAGCCGGAAGGACCCGAGCTGACCCGTCCCGGCCGTCTTCTCTCGCCCCCCGGCCCTCCTTTGATTAGGGTCGGAACGGACGGCCGGGGGCCTGAGCCCTTTGACTTAGACGGAGGGGGGTGTCATTTCGAGGCCCTATGGTACTACCCCCGGGCGTCGATGGGCTCGGCCGGATTCGAACCGGCGGTCTTCGCTGTGTGAGAGCGACGTCTTAACCGCTGGACTACGAGCCCGCTCGACAGGGGGCCGACGCGTAGCGCCCTTATAATTCACTCTCGCCGGTCAGAGACTCAGGAGCAGGGGGAGGACCAAGCTCGCCGCCACCGTGAGGATCAACCCGGAGGCCAGTGCGAGGGTCCCGGTCGTGGGGTCGCCCGCCGGCGCGCCGTATCGGACTGCCGAGTAGAGCGTCGTGTCCATCGACGTCGCGCCCCCCATGGCGACCAATCCCTCCGAACGGACCCAACGCCCGAGGTAGGGCGAAAGGACGAGGGTGAGGTTCTCCCGGAGGAAGTTGGTGAGGAACGCGAGCAGCCCGAGCGAGGCCCCGAACCGAGCGGTCACGAGCGGCCCCGCCAGGGTGTACCATCCGAAACCTAGCGCAGTCGCCAGCGCGGGCACCCATCCGACCGGGTCGATCAGCTCGAACACCGTCGCCGCGGCGAGAGCCCCCACGATTGCGGAGAGCAGAGGGACCCAAACGCGACCCAGCGCGCTCTTGGAGAACCGAAGGTCGAACGCGACGAGGGCGAGCAGTACGTAGAGCGACGCCGTAAGGAAGGTGGCCGTCGGAAAGCTCGTGCTGCGGCCAGCGGCAAACCCAAGGACCAGGGCCCCCAAGAACACGATCCAGACGGGGCGGGGTCGAAACTCCTCGGCCGACCCGTTCTCCGCCGGTGCCGGGGGCCGGGGAAGCACGAGGACGATGGCCACGGTGAACCCGCAGATCAGCCCTGCGAACAACAAGGAGGCGGGGATGTCGAGCAGCGGGTTGAACCCCGGGATCGAACCGAGCTCGGCGCCGAGGAAGAAAATCAGGGCGCATACGGTGAGGAATGTGGCCCGCCCGATCCATGGGAGTGGGCGATGGGGGATCCGCCCCGCAAGCAACCCCGCACCGAACGCGATGTAGAGGAAGGGGTCAATGCCCACGCGAGCGCCTCCGCGGAGCCCGGATCGGGTCAGCCAGTCCAGGGCGGGAGTTGCGCCCCCGGTGTTCGGGCCTGGACTCCCCGACCGAGCCACAGGGTGTCCTCCCGGTCCGCTCCGAAGCTCACGTATTCGACGGGTACCCGGGTCTCCTGGGCGACGAATTCGAGGAACCTGCGGAGGGTGGAGGGAAGGGCGTGCGCGCCTTCCTGCCGGAGCCGTTCCTTGAGTCGTTCATTGAACTTGGGCCATCCGGCGAACTTCTGGTAGACGGGCTGCACACCGGCCAGGTCTTCGGCGAGCGCCGGAGGATAATCGGTCAGGGTCTCCCCGTGGGGGGTGACGTACTGGACGCCGACGGGCACTTCCTCGAACCCCCCCAGCACATCGACCTTGGTCACCGCCAGGGATGTGAACCCGTTCAGCCGTGCGACGTATCGCAAAAGGACCAGGTCGAGCCAGCCTACCTGGCGGAGGCGCCCCGTCGTCGCTCCCCGCTCGTGCCCCTCCCTCTGAAGGTACTCGCCTACCTCTCCCGTCACTTCCGTAGGGAACGGTCCCGCGCCTACGCGGGTGCAGTACGCCTTGGTGACGCCGAGCACCTCGTCGAGCTCCTGGGGAGGGATCCCGGAGCCCACCAGGGCTCCGGCGCTCGTCGGGTGGGAGCTCGTGACGTACGGATAGGTCCCGAAATCGACGTCGAGCAGGGCGCTCTGGGCTCCCTCGAGGAGGATGTTCTCGCCCTTGGCGATCGCCTCCCAGAGGAGAGGTTCGGTGGGGCGGATGAGTGGCGCCAATCGCCCGCCGACCTCCACCAGGCGAGAGAGGAGCTCCTCCTTCGCCGGCAGGTCCTTGAGGTGGCCCTTGCTCGCATACAGCAGTCCGAGGCGCTCGGAGAGGATCGACGGCCGGGCGAGGTCCGCCATGCGGATCCCCCAACGTCCGGCGCGGTCGGCGTAGGCGGGGCCGATCCCTGTGCGGGTGGTGCCCACTCCTCCCTTGGGGGAGGCCGCCTGCCGAACCCCTTCCTCCCATGCGTCTTCGATCTGGTGGATGGGGAGGAGCACGTGGGCCCGTTCGCTCAGAAGGATCGTGCCCTTCAGGAGATGCTTGGATTCGAGCTCCCGGATCTCCTCTTCCAACCGGAACGGGTCGATCACCATCCCGGGCCCGCTGATCCCCGTGACACCGTGGCGCAGGACCCCGCACGCGAGCTGGTGGAGGACGACGGAGCCTTCGTGGAGATGGATACTGTGGCCGGCGTTCGGGCCGCCTCCGGTTCGGACCACGTAGCGGGCGTCGGCGGCAAGGTAGTCGGTGATCTTCCCCTTGGCCTCGTCCCCAAACTGCGCGCCGACGACGACGGTGACGGTCAATCCACGCCTCCCCGGTGATGCCGAGCGGCTGGAGTTCAAGTCACTTTGGGAAGGAGTGGTTGCGGGGTCCCGGCCCTTTCGCGCCCTCGGGAGAGGCGGCCTCGTCCCTTCAGACGATTCGCAAGAGGTCGTAGGGACCCGAGTTCGCCGACTCCGCCACCACGAACCCCGTCGTCCACGGCCGCAACCCGTAGATCAGGACCCGACCCTGGCGGTTGAGGAGGCGAAGGTGGATGGTGGCGAGGGACTTGATCGACGCGAACAGCGGGGCATCCGATCGCACCACCGCGATCATATGGAGGCTGTTGGGCCCGAGCATGTTCTGGATGGACGCCGGGAATCCCGCGGCCATCTCCGGGGTGATCGGGAGCTTCATCGTCGCGGCCAGGGCCTCGAGGCCCGAGGAGTACATCGTCACGAGGCCCGCGTGCCCGGCGGCCGCCCCGCCCTTGAGCCACCGGCTGATCTCGTTGTCGTCCGGGTCTCGACCGGGTTCTGGGGGGGGGAGCGACTTGATCGAGACCAGGCTGGCCTGTCGGTCCTTCGACCCGCCCCTCAGGCCCCGCTCGAGCTGCCCGCTGACGTCGAGCACCCGGAAGACCTCGGCCAGGTGGCCGGCCGGCCGGGTCCCCTCCATCGGTTCCCAGATTTCGTCGACCGCGAGCGAGGGGGACGGAATGACGAGAACCCGCCCCCCGCTGAGGATCGTATGGATCTTGGCGGGATAGAGCAGGAGCTGGACCACCTCGTCGGGCACTTCCTCGTCGAGCTCGATGACCGTCAGGCGGCCTATCGGGAGCCGTCCGAACGCCTCGGCAAAGCTCTTCGCTCCCGGCCACAGGAATCCGGGCATGGCATCCGGTTCCGGGTCTACGTGGCCCCGGTGAAGCTTCGAGTACGCCCGCAAGGGCTCGATGCACTGGAACTTGGCCCCCTCGACGGTGTAGGGGTAGCTGGCGTTGGCGATACGGATCCCCCGGAGCTTCGGGAGGTGGAGCCACCGCTCGAGCCGCTCGTTGACCTGTTCCCGCCGCGTCACCACGACCCCGTTGACCAGGTAGTCCAACTGGGAGGACTGGTCGGTCTCGAGGACGAGGACGAGGTGGGTCGGCGACCTTCCCATCCAACGGAGGAGCATCCGCTCCAACTCGGGGCGGTCGAGCGAGGGACCGGGTCGGTCGGGCCTTCGGCCCAGGAAATGTTCCACCAGGGCGTCCCACGAGTCGACGACGACCGTGGAGGGCGAGTCGGAGGGCAGTCGGCTCCACGCCTCCTGGACCGGTGGGGGGAGCGCAAGGAACTCGGCGAGGGATTCCTTCTCGTTCGACTGCGGGTCGAAGGCGATCGTCGCCTGCGAGACCGCATTCGATATGCCGTGCAGCGAGACGGACATCTCGCTTGCGTCGACCACTTGGATCTCCGACGTGCCGTTCTTTCCGAGCCACGGGAACTCGCGAGAGAGCTCGCCGCTCGAGACCCGGTTCGTCAGGAGCACTCGCTCCCCCTGGGACGCTTCCAAGAGGGCGAGGCTGAGGGTTGTCTTCCCCGATCCCGGCGGCCCGCGGATCAACATCGATTGCGGACCGGGCAACTGCAAGAACTGTCGCAACTCAGTCGGTAAACGGACTGCAGAACTCATTGTAGGAGCCTCCGGAGTCGAGCTTGCCGGTCGATTGCGTCCTGCTAGGGTATCAACGTTTCGAGCGAACTTCAGGGGTCTGGGGTCCAACAGTTAGTTCACCCCCCCTCTCGAGCGGAGGAGGCGGTCCATCGCTGCAGGAGTTCCGCCCGGCACAACGGTAAAGAGGGCGAGGCTGGTCGGCGGCCCTCGTGGTAGCCCAGCGGACCCGCGAGGTGGAAATCTCTGGCATCCGCAAGATGTTCGAGGCGGCCCCCCCGGGAGCGATCAACCTCGGCCTGGGTGAGCCCGACTTCGAGCCGCCTGCCGCGGTCATCGACGCACTCTGCGACGCCGTCCGCCACGGGATGAACCATTACGGCCCGTCGGCCGGCATCTCTGCGCTCCGTGACAAGGTCGCCGAGCGGTATCTCGACCGGGACCCGGACACCACGCGGGACAACGTGATCATAACCGGGAGCGGCTCCGAGGGTCTCATGGCCACCGCGCTCACCCTCTACGATCCCGGCGATGAGGTCCTGGTCCCCGACCCCGGGTTCGTCCTGTACGCGCCCCACGCGCGCCTGTGCGGCGCGCTTCCGGTCGCCTACGCCCTGGACGAGGAGAACCACTTCCTGCCGGACCTCGACGCTCTGGAGGCCCGGATCACCCCGCACACCCGGGCGATCGTCGTGAACAGCCCCTCGAACCCGACCGGGGGCGTCTTTCCCAAGGCGGTCATCGAGCGGATCGTCGACCTCGCCGAGCGGCACGACCTGACGATCGTCTCCGACGAGGTGTACGAGGAGATGATCTACGAGGGCAAGTTCGCCTCGTTCTGGGGACGCGGCGACCGGGTCGTAATCGTCAACTCGTTCTCGAAGACGCTCGCGATGACCGGGTGGCGCATCGGGTTCCTGGTCGCCCCGCGGGCGCTCGCCGTCGAGATCAACAAATTGCACTACCACATGATGGCCTGTCCGTCGACCCCCGCTCAGGCCGCGGTCCTCGCCGGACTGAACGCGGGTCCCGGGGCGACCCAGGTGATGATGAAGGAGTTCAGGGCGCGGCGCGAGCTCATCGTCAAGGGATTGAACCGGATCCCTGGGCTCTCGTGCGTCCCACCGGCGGGCGCGTTCTACGCGTTCCCGAAATTCACCTGGCCCGGAACGGCCCAGGAGGTCGCTGGGGCGCTCCTGCAGCGTGGGCTCATCACGACCCCGGGGGACGCATTCGGCGCCCGGGGCACATCCCACCTCAGGCTCTCCTTCGCGGCCTCGCGCGAGAATCTCAAGAAGGGAATGGCCATCCTCCGGGCGTACGCCAAGGACGTGAACGGCGGATGATCTTCACCGTGCTGGGCTACCTCCTCCGCCCGGGGACCTTGGTCCATCGCGGAAAGGATGGGGAAGCGCTTCGACTGCTGTCGGACGAGCTGATTCGGCTCGACCGCGAACCGAAGCCGGCCTAGGCGCCCGTCCCACCCGGAGTGGGTCGGGACCTCGGAGCGGTCGCCCAGCTTTCCCATCCTGGCACGGAAGGTACCCTTCCCTCCCGCTCGCATTCCGGGGCGGCCCACGAGCGGACCGGGCGCGGTTTATGACCCGGAGCGAACTGAAGGTCGCGATGGACCGCCCCGTCCTCTGCCTCGCAGTGATGATGCTTCTGCTCCCCGGGCTGATGGGCGCCAGCTTGGCAGGACCTTCGATTTCCGTGCGCCCTTCCACCGGTCCGGGCGCCGGGGTGCTCCTCAAGAATCTCACGTGGACCAACCTCACCTCGAACCTCTCGCTCTCGCCCCCGCACACAATCGGTCCCCAGATGGTGTACGACGCTCAGACAGGGTCGATCGTGATGTTCGGAGGGTACCCGCTACCGGGAAGCACCTGGTGGTTCACGAGCCATGGCTGGAACCAGACGGCGTTCGGGACCTCCCCGAGGGTGAGGAGCAGCAACCTGGCCGGTTTCGCCTATGACGGGCGTTCCCGTACCGCCGTACTGTTCGGCGGGAACGGGGCCCTGGCCAACTCGGGAGCCTCCTACAACTACACTGGGGCGGGCTGGAACGTGACGAACACGACGACCGTCCCTCCGGGTCGAAGCTCGACGATGATGGCGTACGACCCGGTTTCCGGCTCGATCGTCCTGTTCGGTGGATGCGGACCGCCCTCCCGTCCGAACACGTGCCTGCTCTACGGGGACACGTGGACGTACTCGAACGACACGTGGACCCAGCTCCACCTGAACCGCACCCCCTCCCCCCGAATGGGGGGGGCGATGGCCTACGACGCGGGCCTCCATGCGGTCGTGCTCTTCGGGGGGTGCACGAAGGTGCGCAGCAATGTTTGTCAGCGGATGTCCGATGAAACCTGGGAGTTCCGATCGGGGGCATGGACGAACCTCTCGTCCCCCGTCTCCCCCTCACCCCGGGGGTCGTGCGGGATGGCCGAGCAGCCCCGAAGTTCGGGCACGGGCCCATACGGACTGGTCCTCTTCGGAGGAACGAGCGTCAACGGGACCCTTCTGGGCGACACCTGGGTCTTCCACGGCACGAGTTGGGCTCGTCTTCACCCGACGCACTCCCCCACCCCCCGGATCGATTTCGCGATGGCGTACGACCCGCTGCTCTCCGAGATCGTGGTGTTCTCGGGGTTGAGGCACGGCCAGACGTTCGGCGACGATACGTGGGTGCTGCCGTAGACGATCCAAGCCTGCGCGTACCGTGGGGACCCATTCCGGCGTGCAGATCGGGCTTCGAATACGGCTCGAACCCTTCCTTCGACTTTTCCCAGACGTCATGCTGGCGGTATGCCGCAGGGTCCCGATAGGACCTGCAACGGCTCCCTCGGGTCGCCTCGCGGGTCACGTTCGACCCGGGCCGATGCGGGCAGTCTCGGGTCGGGATTCGGTGGCCCGGTTCAAGGAAGTCACCAGGTTCCTACCGCGTGGGGACATCGCCACGTGGGCCATCCAACGGCGAGTCCATTATCGCACACGCTCCCTCAGCCACACGCGAACGACGCCGCCGCCTATCGTATGTACTGTCGACCCCATGGGGGAATCCCAACGGCCCGCCCGTCGGTCGACCCGGGTCCTGAGGAGGCGGTCCATGACGAACGAACGCTACGCGCTCAGGGACCACCCCCGTGACCGGAGGCACCTGACCCGCGCGATTCTCTCGGTCCTATGCATGATCACAGCGTGGATGCTGGTTCTGGTCCCCGTGGGGGGGATTGCGGTCCACCCCCTCGCCCACAAGACCGTCACCGCCCCGTACCACGGGGCGGGCGTCCCCGGCGTCTACCTGTACTATTACGGATGTGCGGTGTCGAAGGCCGCCAAGCCGTTCTTCCATTTCCCAACCGGAACCGGGGGACTCCACGTCGTCGCCTCCGCCAGCTCGTGCCCCACTACCGCGGCCAGCGTCGGCTATGCGCAAGGGTTGTACACCGCGTACATCGACATCCCCTCCCAAGCCGGCCCCGTCTCGACCTACGCGAACGTGAGCTATTCCGTGACCGGACATGTGGCGTTCGTCGGGGGAACCTGTCGTTCCACATCCTCTTCGGGGAACGGGGGATGTGATCGGCTCGCCAGCGCGAGCCTGCAGGCGACCACAGCCCTCTACGACAAGTCCACCGGCAGGTACACCTACTCCCTTTCGACCTTCCCGACGATCGGGCTCACCCAGTTCAACACCACGACGTACACATCGGGCAACTGCACGAACTCGACCTCGGGGAGCGCCGGCGCCTTCGCCCTCAACGGGTCGTTCTCGTGGACCGTGACCTACGGATTGACCATGGTCAAGAGCCACTCGTACCAGGTCGTACTCTCCTTCTCCGCCGGGGTCGACGCGGATTGCTCGGTGTCCGGCTCCGCCAAGCTCAGCGGGTGTTCGGCGGCCGCATCGGTCGATTTCTCCTCGGTTGGCCGTGGGATGAAGTTGGTTTCGATCGTCGAGACGTGAGCTTCGTGGGACCGATCGCTCCCTCGCGGTCGGGAACTCCCCCGCCCGGTTGCCGTTCCAGCCGGGCTCCTCGCGCCGGTCGGGTTCACGCCGCGGCGACCTCTCGGTAGAGGGCCCGGTGGCGCTGGATGGAGAGCCCCATGGTGTACTGGGAGACCCTTTGCCGGCCCGCTTCGGTCCGCGCGCGGGCGCCGGCTTCATCGTCGGCGATCTCGCCCAGGGCCTTCGCCATGCCCGGGGCATCCCCGTACGGGACGAGCCGTCCGGCCCGACCCTGGTCGAGGACCTCCGGGACGCCTCCCACCGCCGTCGCCACGATCGGAACTCCCGCGACCATCGCCTCCAGCAGGACGAGGCCGAACGCCTCCCATTCGGAGGGGAGGACCAGGCCCGCGGCACGCCGGAACACGGCCCGATACGTGCGAGGATCCGTGTGCCCGAGCCACCGGAGCTCCGCCGAGACCCCGAGTTCCGCGGCCAGCCGCTCGAGCATCGCCTGCTCGCCCCAATCCCGACCCATCAGCACCAGGGGAAGTCGGTGCGTTGGCGGGATCAGGGCATAAGCCCTCAACAGGCCCGGGAGTCCCTTGTTGAGGGCGATGCGCCCGGCGTACAGGATGAATCGGGGGGGAAGCTCGGGCAAGGCAGTCGGTGGGCGGGTGTCCTCCCAGACCGCGAGGTCGATCCCCGGCGGGATGATCCGGATCCGGTCCGATGGGCAGAACTCCCGGAGCAGCCGGGCCTCGTTCTCGGTCTCCACGACGACCGCGCGGGCGACCCGGTAGGCGGTCATCCCGAAGAAGTGGTCCTGGCAGCGCAGCAGCCCGGCCTTCCACGCGGGTTCCCCGCGGTCGGCGGGGTGGTAATGGACGGACACGACGAGCGGGATCCCGCGCCGTCGGGAGACGGCGGCCGCCTGCAGAACGTGGCCGTACCGGTGGGAGTGGGCGTCGATCACGTCCGCCCCGCTCCCCGAGAGTCCGTCGATGAGGCCGGGCATCATCGGCATCGTCAGGCCCGGGATGAGCTTTTTGACGACCGGAAACCGTCGGACCGCCACCCCGTCGACCGTCGGTGCGTAGTGGTCCCGACGCTCCCACCGCGGTTCGTCGTAGAGGTCGCTCGCATAGATCTCCACATGGTCTCCCGCTTCGGCGAGTCCACGGGAGAGTTCGCGCACCGTGGTTTCGACTCCGCCGGGTGCGTCGAACCGCAGAGCCAGCTGGAGGACCCTCATCCGTCGAGGACCTCGCGATACATTGTCGACAGCCGGTCGGCGAGGCGGTCCCAGCTGTACCGCGGGACCGTCTCGCGGCGGCCGTACTCGCCGAGCCGCAACCGTCGGGGCTCGTCGTCCCAGAGGGCCAGCAGCGCGTCACTGAGCGGGGCCACCTCCAGCGGGGGCACCAAGACTCCCGCGCGTCCGTCCTCCACGAACTCCGGGATCCCCCCGACGCGCGAGGCGATGACCGGGGTCCCTTGCGCGAGCGCCTCGAGGAGCACGAGCCCGAACGCTTCGTACTCGCTCGGAAGGACGCACAGCCTCGCCTCCCGGAACGCGGCCGAGAGGAGGCGTTCGTCGGTCAGGTATCCGGTGATCCGGACCCGCGCGCCCAGCCCGCGCTCCCGGACGCGCTCCTGCACACGGGCCCGCATCCCGCCGTCCTCCCCCACCAGCACGAGGGTGGCGGTCGGGTCGTGCCTGGCCAACGGCTCGAACGCGTCGATCAGCGGGATCAGGCCCTTGTTCGAGGCCAGCCGCCCGGCGAAGAGGACGAACGGGCCCTCGATGTATTGGGAGCGGGCGAACGGCCGCTCCCCGGGGGGCGGTTCCGGCAGGGGCGTGTACCCCGGTGGGATGAGCTCGACCTTCGGGAGCGGGAACCGATTGACCCGGATGAGCCGCTCCTCCTCCTGGCTCTGCACGATCAGCCGTGCCGCGCCCGCCACGATGGGGGCCGCGAGTCGGCGGTCGTAGAACCCACGGACCCGGTGGCGCAGCCACCCCCCCTCGATCGACCAGATGGGGTGGAAGTGGGCCGTGATCACGTAGGGGACGTGGAACCGACGCGAGTGCCGGCGGGCGATCGCCGCGTGGTTCGTCCCGTACGTGTGGACGTGCAACAGGTCCGGTCGGTCCTCGGCGAGCGCCCGTTGGAGCCCCCGGAAGAACGGGTAGTGGAGCTCCCCGGGCATGCTCCAGGCGCGGAGGCGGCGAACCGCGACGCCGTTGCGCATCTCATGTCGGGGCACCTCGGGACCGAGCCGCTCCCACGGGAACTCGCGGTACAGGTCGGTCGAATAGGCCCGCACGTCGAACCCCCGGGCCGCGAGTCGTGGGGCGAGCTCTCCCACGTGACGTTCGACGCCCCCTGGGCCCGGGGGATAACGGGTCGAGAGCTGGGCGATTTTCCGGCGCGCCGGGTCATCCGGCACGGGCGACGGAGAGGCGTTGCGCGTACTTCTTGTAGACCTCGGCGGCGCGCGCCACGGCCTCGACCTTGACGTACTCGTTCGCCTGGTGGGAGAGCTCCTCCTCGCCCGCACCGAAGATGACGACTCGAGGGTTGACCTGGGTGTAGTAGACCGCCTCGGAAGCGTGGACGAGGACCGCCGACTCCGCGCTCGAGACCTCCTGGAGGATGCGCACGTGCTCGCTCGCCGGGTCGATCTGCACCGATGGCATGCTGACGATCCGACGCAGCGTGAAGGGGGTCTTGATCCGGCGAAGGTGCTCCTCGATCTCCCGGTAGAGTTGGTCCGGGGAATAGGGAGGCGGGAACCGGATATCGACCTCGGCGGTGCACTTGTTGGGCACGACGTTGAGGCGCGTGCCCCCGTTGAACGTGCCGATGTTCATCGTCACCGAGCCGAGCTCCGGGTGGGCGATCCGTCCCTTGAACCCCTCGAGCCCCCGCAGGATCCGCATCATCTTGCTGATCGCGTTCTCCCCGAGGTGGGGCATCGCCCCGTGGGCCGCCTTGCCCCGCGTCTCGATCGCAAGGTCCAGCACCCCCTTCTCGGCGTACGCGACCCGCAGCCCCGTGGGCTCTCCCACCACGATCGCCTTCGCCCGGCGCATCGGGAGGGTCTTCGCCAGCGCCATCGCCCCCTGCATCGTCGTCTCCTCGTCGGTCGTGAGGGCCAGGGCAACCGGGATCTTCCGGGCGACCAGGTCCTGCGCGGCCTGGAGCATGGCGATGACCGTGCCCTTCATGTCGGCCGCACCACGGCCGTACATACGGCCGGAGGCGAGCTGGCTCTGCGAGAAGCTCCAGTAGTCGCCGATGGGGGGCGTGTCGAGATGCCCGGAGAGCACGATCCCGGCCTGTCCATACTCTGCGAGCAGCGCCGGCGTGGTCGCGTCGCCGAACAGCGTGTTGCGCATGTGGAGCTGGTCGGTGAACGACTGGACGTAGTCGAGCACCTCCTGCTTGTCCGAGAACGGGTCGCTAGGGATCTTGATCAGATCCGCCAGCATATCGACCATCTGCCGTTTCATTCGAGAGCTCGGCCTCCAGCCGCCGGACGGACGGTCCGGCAGTAGGGATGCGTGGGCGCCCGCAGGGGCTACGCTCGTTTAATCGTTCCGTGCGCCACTGGGGCACGCCCGGAGGAGCGCCGGCCCGCGACCCGTCGGGTCCGATGTCGGGTCCGCTGGAGCGCACGGACGAACCCCTCCGGCGAGCCGACCGAGCGCCATTCCCCCGCCTTCTCGGTGAGGACGAGCGCGGCCACGCGGCCCCCGCTCGCCAGCAGGTGGCGGATGGCGTCGGTCACCTCGAGCTCGTGGGGCTGGTCATTCGCCTGGACCCAACGGAGCGCCTGGAACAGTTTCGGGGAAAAGGCGTAGGCCGCGGTCGCCGCCCATCGCGACTTGGGCCGCTTGGGCTTCTCCTCCATCCCGGTCACCCTCAGTCGGGCGAGCCCGTCGAACCGGCCGTCCGGCGCCCCCTCGACGACCCCGTACCGGGTGGGGTCCGCGACGGAGCGGACGAGCAGGACGGCGTCGAGCGACTCGCTCTCCCGCAGCCGGCCCATCGTGCGCAGCAGGCGACCCCGCTTGGGCTCGAGGAGGACGGCGTCGGCGGCGTGGAGGATGAACGGCGCCTGCCCCACATACGGCTCGGCCTGAAGCACCGCATCGCCGAACCCCAGGGGGGCGGCCTGGACCGCGAAGCGGATCCTCAGCCCCTTCAGGGTCCGATAGAAGCGTTCGGTGGCAGCCAGCCGCTCCGCGTGGTGGGAATGGCGGGCGAGAAACTCCTGATCGATCGAGAAGTAGTTCTGGACGAAGGCGAGGTCCTTCGCCCCGACCACGAGGGTGACGTCGTCGACCCCGGCCTCGACGAGGGTCTCCAGCACGAGGTGGGCCACGGGTTTCAGCACCGGGTCCCCGTCCGGATTGTGATCGTAGAGCGGGAGGAACTCCTTGCGGAGGCCCCGGGTCCATGGGAGCATCCGGGTCCCCTCGCCCGCGAGGGTCAGGACGCCGTGCATCTCGGACTACGCCGGAGATCGGGTCGGGTCGAGCGATGGCGCCGCCGGGACGGCCGGAGCCTCGGGGGTGGGAGGGGCGGTCGGGGCGCTTCGGGCGTGGAGCTGCGGTCGGTTGTCCCCGGTCCGCCAGCTGACCGCCGGCATGACCACGTGACGCTTGGCCTCGAGCCGCCGCTTGTACTTTCGAACGTCCCGGAAGATCTCCTGGAGCGCCTCCTCGAGCTCCCGCGTACGGCGGTAGCCGAGGGCGGGCAGGTGGTCGTGGATCGGATTGTAATGGTGCTGCTCGGCCTCGACCCGGGGGTCGGGCGGGTGCTCGATCGTCGCGTGGATCCCCTGGGCTTCGGCGACCTTCTGGGTGACCTCGGCGAGGTGGTTGACCGAGTAGGCCGCATCGAACTGGTTGAAGACCCGATACTCCCCGGGCTGGGCCGGGTGCTCCACGGCGAGTCGCAGCGACTGCATGGAGTCCTCGAGGGCGATGAATCCGCGGATCTGGTGCCCTTGGCCGTAGGGCGTGATGGGGAGGCCGAGCACGGCCTCGGCGACGAACCGGTTGAGCGCGGTGCCCCACGTTTCGTCAAAGTCGAAGCGCGTGAAGAGCGCCGGGTCGGTGATCTCCGGCGTACGGGTGCCGTAGATGACCCCTTGCATGACGTCGGTGGAGCGGAGATTCCAGATCTTCGTCGCGAACATCACGTCCCCCGAGTCGAAGACCTTGCTCCAGTGGTACCACGACCCGGCCTGCCGGGGGAACGGAAGTCGGTCGGAGCGACCCCGGTACTCGATATCGAAGAACCCCTCGGGGATGTCCACGTTCGGGGTCCCGTACTCCCCCATCGTCCCCATCTTGACCAAGTGGCAATCGGGGACGATCTCCCGGATGGCGTAGAGGAGGTGGAGGGTCCCGGTGACGTTCTCCACCTGGGTCTGGACCGCGTGGTGGACGTCGATCATCGAGTACGGGGCGCTGCGCTGCTCGGCGAGGTGGACTATCGCCTCGGGCCGCTCCTTCTCCAGGACCTCGCGGACGAACTCCCACTTGCCGAGGTCCCCCTTGTAGAACCGGACCTCCTTTCCGAGGAGCCTTCGGACCGCCTCCTGGCGCTTCGGGAACGACTGGATGGGGAGCGCCGACCAGCTGCCGACCTCGGCGACCCGCTTGCGGGTGACGAGGTTGTCGAGTCCGGCGACGTCGTGGCCCCGGGAGAGCAGGTGGAGGGCGAGCGGCCAGCCGGAGTACCCGTCAATCCCCGTGATGAGGACCTTCATCGGTTGCTCGCTGGCCTTGACCGGTAATTAAGCATACCGGAAAGTACCGGCGCGGGCGCTTTTCCCCGATAAGGCGACGAACGGCTTAAGGCCCCCGAGCGTTGCAATCCTTCGGGAGGCGTTAGCACGGCACTCGCCCAGGACCTCCACATCGTCGACACGCGCGACGAGTCGCTGCGCGGGGCGATGATGGTGGTCGGATTTCCGACGCACGGCCTCGTCGGCTCGGTCGCGGTCTCCTACCTCGTGCATACCCTCGACATGACGGCCATCGGCTACATGGCGAGCGATGACTTCCCCCCGACCGTCGTCATGGAGGAAGGGGTCGTCAACGCCCCGGTCCGCTTCTACGCCAGCAAGACGGTCTGCGGCGTCGACCAGAGCTGCGAGCAGCTCGTGGTGGCGATCTCCGACATCCAGCCCCCGGCCGAGATCCTGACCCACATGGGGCGGGCGATCCTCGACTGGGCCGAGCAGAAGGGGGTCGCGCTCATCGTCGCCGTCGAGGGGCAGCCGATGGAGGAGGAGTTCAAGGGCGACGCGCGCGTCGTCGCCATGGCGAACCGCGCCGCGGCCCCGCTCCTCGGCAAGTACCATTTCGACCCGGCGAACGGGGTGGTCACCGGGTTCGCCGGCGGCCTCCTCCTCTCGGCGATCGGGCGCCAGATCCCCGTGCTGTGCGTCGTCGCCCAGGCCCACAAGGACTATCCGGACGCCCGGGCCGCGGCGAAGGTCATCGAGTCGATCAACCCCCTCGTGCCGATGCTCGTGCTCGACACCAAGCCGCTCCGGGAGAAGGCGCGGGAGATCGAGGGCGAGGTCCGCAAGACCCTCCAGCAGCAGCAGCAGTCGATCTCGGCGATGCACGACCAGCAGACGACCGGGCCGGGTGAGATGTATCGCTGACGCCGCCTCGCCGACCAGCGGGGGCCTGGCCCCGAACTCGGCCTCGCACGTGCACCTGCGGGGGTTCCGGCCCGGAGACGTGCCGACGATCTCGGCGATCGTCGCCGACGCGCTCCACGAGCACTACGACCCGTCGCTCTACCAGTCGCTGAGCCAACAGTGGCCGGATGGGTTCCTGGTCGCCGTCGACCGGCTCGAACGCCCCGTCGGGTTCCTCCTCGGGGTCTCGCAGATCGACGGCGAGGCGCGCATCCTGATGTTCGCCGTGGACCGCCCCACCCGGGGCCAGGGGATCGGCTACCGACTGATGTCGACCTTCCTAGAGCGGTGCCGAAGCCGCGGATTCCACCGCACGACGCTCGAGGTACGCGTCAGCAACGCGACGGCGATCCGCTTCTACACCCGCTACCAGTTCTCCGTCACCGACCTGCTGCGCGGGTACTATTCCGACGGCGAGAATGGCTATCAGATGGCCCGGCCGCTCCCCTAGCGACCGGTTCCCATCGCTCGAAACCCTCAAGACCGCCCGCCGCCCCCGTCCGTCGGATATGGTCGTTGCGTGGCCGAACGCCCGGGACCTGATGACGGCGAAACCGATCACGATTCCCTCGGACGCCCAGCTGTCGCGGGCCCTCGGTCTGATGCGGACGAAGGGGATCCACGAGCTCCCCGTGATGAAGAAGAAGCGGCTCGTCGGACTCATCACGTTCGAGACGATCGCCCGGCGCACGAACCTGCCCCTCACGACGAAGGTCGAGCACCTCCTCACGCTGCCCCCGGTGGCCGACGAGAACACGTCATACTCCGAGCTCGCCGAGCAGCTGCTCGCCGCCGGCATGCGCGCGGCCGCGGTGCTGGGCAAGAAGGGGGAGCTCGTCGGTCTGGTCTCCCGCACCGACCTCGTCCGTGCGCTGCCCGGCCTCCCGACGATCGCCCGTCACCGGGTGGAGGAGATCATGAGCCCGATCGTCACGATGGTCCGCGAGGACGAACCGTGCGGGCAGCTGTTCGGGCAGATCCGCGTCCTGGAGGAACACCCGCTCCCGGTCGTGGACCGGAAGGGCCGCCTCACCGGCGCCGTCGGCGTATCCGACCTCGGTCGCGTGCTGTGGATCCCGACGGTCGGGGGGAAGAAGGACGCCAAGACCTCCGGCAGCATCTTCGAGGTCCAGGTCAAGTCGATCATGCACAGCCCGGCCCTGACGGTGGAGAAGGGCACGACGGTCGGCGCCGCCTGCGCCCTGATGAGCCAGGAGAAGGTCTCCAGCGTCTTCGTGCTCGAGGGGGGAAAGCCGACGGGGATCGTCTCCCAGACCGACCTCCTCGGCCTCGCCGTCGGGGTCTCCGAACCGTCCGCGGGCGGTTCGCGGCTCGGGGACGTGTACGTCCAGGTCCACGGCCTGCGAGGCTCCGGCGACCCCGCGATCCTGACCGAGATCGACCGCGTCGTCGCGAAGGGGCTCAGGCACATCTCCCGGCACGTCCGGCCGACGTTCCTCTCGCTCGACATCACCCCGCACGCCACCCACCGCTCCGGGGACGCGACGGTCTCGGTCCGCCTGCACACCGACCACGGGATCTTCTACGCGTCCCGGGACGGCTGGAACTTCTACGCCGGGATCGCCGGATTGCTCGACGAGCTCTCCGAGCAAGCCCGTCGGGTCCACGACGCGAGCCGCGACCGCCGGCGCCGCTCGGCGAAGCGGGCCCCGGTGGACGACATCCCGGTCGACCCCGACCTAGAGGCCCAGCTTCGACGCGTGGTCGGCGGCAACGACTGAACGGGCCTCGGGGAACGAACGGAGGAACCGACCATGCTGCCCGGAGGACGAGGCAACGAGCGCCAGATGCAGATGATGATGCGGCGGCTCGGGATGAAGACCGAGCCGGTCGACGGCGTCGAGGAGGTCATCATCCGCACCCGCGAGCAGGAACATGTGTTCATCTCCCCGGAGGTCACGGTGTTGACGGTCCAGGGGGTCCGGACCTACCAGGTCGTGGGCTCCCCCCAGATCCGGCCGAGGACCGCGGGTTCCCCCGCCGCCGCCGGTGCCGCCGCGGGCGCGGCCGCCGTGCCCGCCGGACCTCCGCAGGAGGATGTGGAGCTGGTGATGGAACAGGCCGGCGTCTCGCGGGAGGAGGCGTTGGATGCACTCCGCGCGGTCGATGGCGCCCCCGCGGAGGCGATCATGCGGATCCTCTCGCGTCGGGGTCCGGGTGACCGGTAGCCCCGAACCTTCGGTCGCGCAGGAGTGCGTCGAGGGGTACCTCTTCGCCACCGGTCCGCTTTCGCTGCTGGTGCTTCGACGGCCTCCCGCCCGGGGGTCGATCTGGGTCCCGGTGAGCGGGAAAGTGGAGAAGGACGACCGCGACTTCCCCTCCGCGCTGCGACGGGAGTTGGCCGAGGAGACCGGGCTCAAGGGGGCGGTCGGCCTCATCGACCTCGATTGGCAGGTCCGATTCGAGGGCCCCGACGGACGCGCGTGGCGGTTGCACGCCTTCGGGGTCCCCGTTCCACGGAGCTTCTCGCCCCGGCTGAGCCCGGAACACGAGGCGTTCGAGTGGCTCCCGTTCGTCGAAGCCCGGGCGCGGCTGCACTACGAGGACAATCGGGCAGCGGCGGACCGGTTGGCCGAGCGGGTCGCCCGCGGGCCGGCCCCCAACCTTTAGACGCATCGGCGCCGTCGACGTCCGGAATGCCGATCGATTCGGTTCCGCTCCTCGACGTGCAGCCTTCTCCGCCGACCGGAGGACCGCCCGCCCGCGTCTTCGCCGACGTCGGCCCGCCGCTGTTCGAAGCGATCCGCGAAGGGCGACACCGAAAGCTCGCGTTGCAGGTGCCCGCCGGGCTCCTCCGGAACGCCCACGACCTCGCCGCCCGCTTGAGGACCGAAACCGGACTTCCGGTCGCGCTCGTCGCCCGGGCGTGCTTCGGCGCGTGCGATTTTCCGTCGCGGGACGAGGCCGCCGGTGCCGACGCCGCGGTGGTCCTCGGCCACTCCCCCATCCCGAACGTGGCGATTCCCATGCCGATGTACTTCGTCGAGATGCGCACAGCCGGCGGAGACCCGGGCCACCTCGCCAGGATCGTCGACGCGGCGGGGCTCCCCAAGCGACTCGGGATCGTCGCGTCGATCCAGCATCTCGACCTGCTGCCGGCGCTCACGACCGCGCTCGCGGCGGTGGGCCGAGAGGTCCGCCTCGGAACTGGTGACCGTCGGCTATACTACGCCGCGCAGGCGCTCGGATGCAACTACACAACCGCCCAATCGGTGGCGTCGGAGGTCGATGCCTTCCTGTTCCTCGGGACCGGGCGGTTCCATCCCCTCGGGCTCGCCTTCGCCGTCGACCGGCCCGTCTGGAGCCTCGACCCGCTCCAGGGCACCCTGGAGCCCCCGATCGACCGGGCCCGGCTCATCGCCCGACGGCAGCTCCTGGTCGCAGGGGTCCGGGACGCTGCGCGGTGGGGGATCCTGGTCTCGACCTTCGCGGGCCAGCACCGGGGGGGGATGGCCGCCGCGTTGCAGGCCCGGGCCGAGGCCCATGGGCGGTCGGCCGAGATCCTGGTGTTCGGTCGGCTCGACCCGGCCGACCTGGAAGGGCGGGCATTGGACGCGTACGTGAACACCGCGTGCCCCCGGATCGCCCTCGATGACTTTTCGCTCTACCCGAGGCCGATGCTTACCCCGCCGGAATTCCTGATGGCCCTGGGCGAGCTTCCGCTCGAGCCGTATCGGTTCGACACCTATCACTGACGACCGCCGGGTCGGCAGGTAGGAATAGGCCCCCGCGGTTATCCGGGTCGATGGTCACCGTCCCCCGGTGGCTCCCGTACGCCTGCTTCGCGCTCGGCATCGTCGTCATCGCGGACTCCGTCTGGACGGGAGGAACCCGATTCTACCTGATCCTGGTGTTCCCCGTCCTGACCAGCTCCTCGCCGGTGTTCGCCGTGGGGGTCCTGCTCCTGCTCGCGGGATTCTTCACCCTGCCGTTCCTCGTCTCGGAGCCGGAGGACGACTCCCCGCTCGACCGCCGAGGCGGAGCCGCGTCCTCCGGGGGTGTCGTGATCGTCGGACCGTTCCCGCTGTTCTTCGGGAGTTGGAGGGGGGCTTCGAGACGCTCCTACTTCTGGGCGGCGCTCGTGGGCGTGGCCCTGCTCGTCGTGCTCCTCGCGTGGGTGCTCCTCGAGTGAGCCCCTCTCTCCCGTGCGGCGGAGAGGAACCCGGCCAGGAGCCGGGGGTCGCCGGAGAGCTCCGGGTGGAACGTCAGACCCCAGACCGTCGCGCTGCGGACCCCCACGACCTCCGACCCCATGCGCACGAACGGCTCCGCTCCCGGGCCGAAGGAGACGATCTTCGGGGCCCGGATGAAGACCCCGGGGAACGGCCCCCCGGGCTCTCCGTCGACCTCCAGAGGGGCCTCGAACGAGTCGACCTGCCCCCCGTACTCGTTCCGTCCGACCAGGACGTCGAGGAGACCTAGGGTGGGAGGGTCCCGGCCCCCGGCGCCCGGCACGAGCCGCTGGGAGACGAGGATGAGACCCGCGCACGTCGCGAGGACCGGAAGCCCTTCGTGCAGCCGGCGTCCGAGTGGCTCCCAGAGTCCGCTCGTGGCCAGCAGCTGGGCGATCGTGGTGCTCTCCCCGCCGGGCATCAGCATGGCATCCAATCCCTCGAGGTCCGGTGGGGCCCGGACGAGCCCGATCGACTCCGGTGGCAGGAGTTCGGCGAGCGCGAGGCGGTGCTCGGGAACGTCTCCCTGGAGCGCGAGTACGCCGACCTTCATCGGCCGCGGCGCATCTCGTCGAGGATCTCTTTCGCCCGGTCGATCCGGATCGCGTGCTCGGCGATCAGTCGGGCGACGATGGCGTCGACCTCCTCCGGTCGAGCTCCGGCGGTGGCGGCGATGTTGCGCGCGTGCAGTCCCATGTGACCGCGCTGGATCCCCTCCGTCGCGAGCGCTCGCAACGCCCCCAGGTTCTGGGCGAGGCCGACCGAGGCCAGGACGTGGGAGAGCTCGGCGGCGCTCTGGACGCCCAGGAGCTTGACGTTCGCCTTCGCCGTCGGATGGACGGCGGTGGCGCCGCCGATCAGGCCGACGGCACAGGGCAGCTCGATCGTACCGACGAGGTCGCCTGCGGCATTCTTCTCGTAGGTGGTGAGCGGTCGGACGACCCCACCGGCAGCCGCCCGGTACGCCGCGTACGTGTGGGCCCCGCTCTCGATGGCCCGGAAGTCGTTCCCCGTGGCGATCACCACAGCCGAGATCCCGTTCATGATCCCCTTGTTGTGGGTAGCGCATCGGAACGGGTCCACGGCCGCGAGGGTGTACGCGTCCAGGATCGCCTCGACGACCTCGGCCCCGGTCGCGTCCTTCGTCCCCAATCCGGCCGCAGGGAAGACCGCCGACGCGCGGACCAGTCGGTAGATGGCGAGGTTGGAGATGATCCGAAGGACGACGCGCCCGCCCGCGATCCGCGCGACCTTCGGGGCCAACGCCTCGCACATGGTGTTGACGGCATTCATCCCTCCGGCGTCTCGGGCGTCGACGAGCAGGTGGACGACGACCATCGTCCCTCGGGGGGTGGGGATGATCCGGACCTCGACCTCGCGCGCTCCGCCCCCGAACTTCACGAGCATCGGGTCCTTCGCGTTCGCCTCCGCGAGGAGCGACTCCCGGGCGCTGAGGATCCGGACCCGGGCCCCCTCGGGGTCGGCCACTCCCATGACCTGGATCTGTCCGATCATCACCGGGGGCGTGGTCTGGGCGGTGAACCCGTCGGCGGTGCGGGCGAGCTTGGCGGAGTTCGAGGCCGCGGCCACGACGCTCGGCTCCTCGATGGCCATCGGGACGAGGTAGTCCCGTCCGTTGATCCGGAAGTTCGTGGCCACGCCGAGAGGGAGGGCGAAGCTCCCGACGACGTTCTCGATCATCCGGCCGAACAGCGCGGGGTCGATTCCCGGCGGGAAGTCGTAGACCTTCGCCTCCTCATCGCTGAGGCCGGCCCACTCCTGGACGACCTTGCGGCGCTCGGCGATCGACAGCTTGTAGAACCCCGGGATCTCCGACGTTCGTTCCATGGGATGTGCGTCCTCAGCCAACAGAGGGACCCTCGGACGGCCCGCTCGCCGTTGGCTCCGCCTCGGGCGTGCGGGGGGGACGGGCGGGCACTCGGGCCACCACGACCTTGGCCGGTCGAAGCAGCTCCTCCCCGAGCACGTACCCCTGCTGGACGATCTCCACGACGCTTCCGCTGGGATAGGCCGAAGTGGCCGGCGCCTCGGCGACCGCCTCCATGGTGGCCGACTGGAACGGCGTTCCGGTGCGCGCCACCGACTCGACGTGCTCCGTTCGGAGGAACTTCTCCCACTCCCGGATCAGCAACTCGATCCCCTGGCGGATGGGGTCGCGGGCGGGGAGGTGCTGGACCGCCTCGCGAGCCCTCTGAGAGGCCTCGAAGATGGGGAGAAGCTGCTGGAGGATCCTCGCCCGTCCCTCGCGCAGGGATTGGCCCCGCTCTCGCTCCGCACGGCGCCGGAAGTTCTCGAAGTCCGCGAACAGATATCGAAACTGGCTCTCCCACGGCTCGACCGGGGGGGCCGGAGCCGGCGCGACGGGGGGCTCGACGGGGGCCTGGGTCGAGTCCACGGCCGGCGTCTCGGCGGCTCCCTCCGGCTCTTCCGATCGGGGCGAGGCGGGGGGCAACTCCTCCGGGCTCCTCGGCGTCCCACCCTTCCGGGGAACTTTCTCTTCCTCCGGCATCGATCGACTCCGACCACCTAAGGATGCTATTTGATTCTTGGGGCGCACCGCCGAGGGCCCGCTCGTCGCGCCCTGGACCGGGAGCAGTTTCCGGGGGTTTCAGTGGCCGCAACCCGTCCGGTCCCGGGCCCCTGCACCCCCTCGTCGGAGGCGGGTCCGGCGGGCATCCCGGCCCCCACCGGTTTCCGCCGGCAGAATACGCTTATAATGCGCCCCCGGCTGAGATAGATTGAGTGTTTTCCCGGGAGGTTTCTCTTGGCTCCAGAAGGCGTCGTTCAGGCAGCGTACGACGCGAGTTCCATTCAGGTTCTCGAGGGCCTGTCGGCCGTCCGAAAGCGGCCCGGAATGTACATCGGTTCGACCGACGCCCGGGGGCTGCACCACCTGGTCTGGGAAGTCGTCGCCAACTCGATCGACGAGGTACTGGCCGGCGCGTGCACGGAGATCTGGGTCAAGTTGAACAAGGACGGCACGTGCACCGTCGCGGACAACGGTCGGGGGATTCCCGTCGAGATCCACCCGCGCTACCACAAGCCGGCCCTCGAGATCGTCCTCACGATCCTGCACGCGGGCTCGAAGTTCGACAAGAACACGTACAAAGTCTCTGGCGGTCTGCACGGAGTGGGTCTGCACGTCGTCAACGCCCTCTCCGAGTGGTTCGAGGTCCGGGTACGGCGCGGGGGCAAGGAGTACATGCAGCGCTACGAACGCGGGGCTCCCGTCGCGCCCCTATCCGTGCTCGGGGACGCCACCGGCACCGGGACGGAACAGACCTTCCTCCCGGACAAGGAGATCTTCGAGACCCTCCTGTTCGACCGCGAGATCGTCGAGCGCCGCCTGAAGGAGCTCTCGTTCCTGAACCCGGTCGTCACGATTCATTTCGCCGACGAACGCGACGGGACGAAGACGACCTTCCACCACGCCGGTGGGATCACGGAGTTCGTGGGGGACCTGAACGTGGGACGAAACGTGCTGTTCCCCCAGCCGGTGTACGTCCACGCCACCCGGGACACCACGGACATCGAGATGGCCCTGCAGTACAATGACGGCTACAACGAGACGACCCTCGCGTTCGTCAACGACATCAACACCGTGGACGGCGGGACCCATGTCGTCGGCCTTCGCGCCGCCCTCACTCGCACGCTGAACGACTTCGCCCGCTCGCGGGGGTTCATCAAGGGGGACAAGGAGAACCTGACGGGGGAGGACGTCCGCGAGGGGCTGACGTGCGTCCTGTCGGTGAAGGTGCTCGAGCCCCAGTTCGAGGGCCAGACCAAGGCAAGGCTCGGGAACTCGGAGGTCAAGGGCCAGGTCGAGAGCGCGGTCAACGAGAAGCTGGCGGAGTTCCTCGAGGAGCACCCGTCCGTCGGACAATCCCTGCTCATCAAGGCCGTCCAGGCGGCCCAAGCCCGCGAGGCCGCCCGAAAGGCGCGGGAGCTCACGCGCCGCAAGGGTTTGCTCGAGGGAGGCGGACTCCCCGGGAAGCTCGCCGACTGCCACTCACGCGACCCCACCGAGTGCGAGCTGTTCATCGTCGAGGGCGACTCGGCCGGCGGCACGGCCAAGCAGGGTCGCGACCGCGAGTTCCAGGCGATCCTCCCGCTCCGGGGAAAGATCCTCAACGTCGAGAAGGCCCGCTTGGACAAGATGCTCGAGAACGAGCAGGTCCGCGCCCTGATCACCGCCATCGGGATCGGGATCGGCGACGAGATCGACGTCGCGAAGCTCCGATACCACAAGATCATCCTGATGACCGACGCCGACGTCGACGGGGCCCACATCCGCACCCTTCTCCTGACGCTCTTCTATCGCAAGATGCTCCAGCTCATCACCGAGGGGCATGTCTACATCGCCCAGGCGCCCCTGTATCGACTCCAGAAGGGCAGCAAGATCGTCTACGCGTATTCGGACGAGGAGCGGGACACCGAGCTCAAGGCGTTCGGCAACAAGGGCGTCACCCTCCAGCGGTACAAGGGACTCGGAGAGATGAACTCCGACCAGCTGCGGGACACCACGATGAAGCCGGGGCACCGCGCGCTCATGCGGGTGACCGTCGACGATGCGGCGAAGGCGAACAACCTGTTCACCGTGCTCATGGGCGAAGAGGTCGAGCCGCGCCGCCAGTACATCCAGGCCCACGCGGTCGAGGTCACGAACCTCGACATCTAGCGAGGCGACAGGACGCATCGACCGTGTCGGTCACGACCCTTCCGGAGGCGTTGAAGGCGCTCGGGCGAGCGCCCGAGGAGCCCCCCCGGCGGGCCGTGATCCATGGCCCCTCGGGGAGCCTCGTGACCCTCGCGCGCCTCGACCCGGAACACGGGATCGCGTACGTCGGCGTGTGGGTGGGCCGGGAGGGGGTTCGGTTCCTCGGGGCGCCCCCGGTCTCCTCCGATGTCTCCGCCGCCCACCACCTGAAGGGAGACACCGCGACCCTGTTCGATCTGTTCGCCGAAACGGCCCGCAGCCTGCTCGAGCGGATCGAGGAGGTCGACACCGAGCTCGCCACGCTCCAGCAGAAGGGTCGGTCCGTGGCCCTCTCGGAGGTCTGGGCCCTCCAGCGTCGCATCGCGGGGTTGCGAGCTCTCGGCGGCCACGCCATCGTCGCGGCCGCCGAATGCGAGGGGCCTTTGTCCGGTTCGTTCCCGGGGCTCGCGGACGCGCTCCCGCCGCTCCTCGCGCAGTTGCGCGGGGTGCAGGAGCTCGCCGGAAGCGTTCAGCAGTCCCTGAGCGACCTCATCCTACTGCGGAACGCGGAGGAGTCCAACCGGATCGCGGACGCGGCCAACCAGCTCTCGCGGACCTCCAACCGGATCGCCGCCCTCGCGAACACTTCGAACATCCGGATGCTCGGGATCACGTACATCGCACTCCTCCTCGGGTTGGTGAGCGCCGTCGTGCTGATCCCCAACACCGGTGCGACCATCCTCGGCATGCCCTCCGCGGGTTGGGTCCCCGGGCTCTGGGTGGACGCGATCCTCGTCGTGCTCGCGGTCGTCCCGCTCGCGCTCGTCTTCTCGCGGGGTTGGGTGCTCGACCTCCTACGGGGCCTCAAGTCGTCCGAACTGCGCACCTCCGAGGGACTCGGCGACCTCCCGGAGCTGCCTCCGGAAGAGCCGCTTTCCCGGACGGGTCCAGTGGCCGACCCACCTCGTACTCCCCCCTGAGCCGCACCGGAGCGCCCCCGGGGTGTTCCTCCTCTCCGGCCCGGCCGATCTTTCCGGACGGTCCGCCCTGGTCCGGATTTCCCGGTCGCGTTTCCCAAACGCTAAGGGGAGGCCCGTCGCTCGCTCGGCCATGACCGGCCCCGGCGCGACGGTGTTCGAGAACGGCCTGCTGGTGACCCAGGATGGGGCCCGACGGGTCCTGCGGGGTTCGATGCGTGTCGAGGAGGGCCGGATCACCGAGATCGGGCCGACCGTGAGTACCCACGGCGCGGAGCGCGTCGACGCGAGCGGGTTCGCCCTGGTCCCGGGATTCATCAACACGCACCAGCACGTCGCGATGTCGATCCTCCGTGGGATCGCCGACGACCGGGACCTGGGCGCGTTCCTTGAGGTCCTGTTCGCCGTCGACGCGAAACGGACCGAAGCCGACCTCGAGGCGGGGGCCGCGGCGGGGATCGCCGAGATGCTCCTGTCGGGGACCACGACGTTCCTCGACCTCTACTATGGCGAGGACGCGATCGCCCGCGCCGTCGAGCGGCTCGGGATCCGAGGCTACCTCGGCTGGGCGGTCCTTGACCCGGCGATGACGACGCAGAAGGGGGTCCCGGTCGACAACGCCCGCGCATTCATCCGCCGATGGAAGGACCACGCACGGGTCCATCCCCTGGTGGCGCCCCAAGGGGTCTACGTATGCGGGGAGGAGACGTGGCGCAAGGCCCGCGAGGTCGCCGAATCCGAGGGGACGCTGGTCCACTACCATCTCTCCGAGACCCGCCGGGAGGTCCACGAGCACGAGGCGAAGACCGGACTGCGGCCCCCGATATGGCTCGACAAGATCGGATTCCTCGGACCCCACCAGGTCGCGGCGCACTGCGTGTGGCTCACCCGCCGCGAGGTCGAGCTGCTCGCCAACCACCACGTCGGCGTCGCCCACTGCCCGAACTCGAACCTGAAGCTGGCCACGGGAGGGGTATGTCCGGTGACCGACCTACGGGCCGCGGGGGCGGTGGTCGCGCTCGGCACCGACTCGACGGCGAGCAACAACTCGCTCTCGATGCTCCGGGAGATGCATTCCGCGGGCCTCCTCCAGAAACACCAGCGATGGGACGCGGCGGCGCTCTCCGCCCAGACCCTGCTCGACATGGCGACCATCGAGGGCGCGCGCGTGCTCGGGCGGGAGGCGGACCTGGGTTCGCTCGCCCCTGGGAAACGGGCCGACTTCTCGCTGTTCCGTCTCGACCACCCGACGCTGGTTCCCGCCCGCCCTGAGGCGATCGTCTCCCACCTCGCCTACTCCGCCTCGGAGGAGGCCGTCGATTCGGTCTACGTCGAGGGCGAGTGCCTGGTCCGCCACCGGGAGTTGGTCCGCGAACCGTGGCCATCGATCCGCCGCTCCGCCGAGCAGGCCGCCGACACCCTCTGGCCTGCCGCGAAGTAGGTCAGACCGGCCCAGGGGACCGCCCGCTCTGCCGGACGACGAGCTCGAGCGCGTCCAACAAACGGGGCCCGAGCCGTTCGGGAATGGGAGCCTCCACCAGCTCGACCAGTGCGGTGGTTCGGCGCTCGAGCTCGTCGAGGGGGACCTCGAACAGCTCGCTCAGACGGGCCCGGTCGATCGTCCGGGCGATCATCCCCTGATGCAGCAGGGCCTGGCGGGTGACGTGCTGGGCCGCTCCACCGAGGGCGCGTCCCTGGACGGTCAGAACGTGGCCGCGCGGACCGAGCAAGCAGAACTCCTCGGAGAGGTCCATCGGCGGGGACCAGACGCCGGGGACTCCGACGGCGCCCAGGGCATCGACCACTCCTTGGCCCAGCCGGGGATATGCGCAGGTGAAGTCCGTACCCACCAGGGGGTGGCTCCGGGGCACGACCACGGACCAGACGAGGTCCCCCGGCCGGTGCAGGATCCCCGTGCCGCGCGTCGTGCGCCGAACGACCCGGAGGTTCGCACGCGCCGCGCGGGTGAAGACGGCATCCGTCTCGCGCTGGGCCACTCCGACGGAGACCGCCTCGTCGGTCAGGACGGCGACCCGGACCGCCGGCGCTCCGGCCCGCAGGAGCTCCTCATCTCGACGCATGTTCGCGCCGCTGTCGATCGGCCCGTCCCACAATGCGAGCGGTTCGGGGTCGGGCACCTTCCACGCAACTCCACGACGCGGAAAACTCTCGCGCGCGAGGTACCTCAGGACTTCGAAACGTTTTGAGGGGAGGTGGGGTTCGTATCGGCATGGCCGAGATCGGTTTGTTCGACCTCCACCCCGGAGACCCCGCACCCCGGTTCTCCCTCCCCGATGTCGAGGGGGTCCCCCGCACGCTCGAGGAGTTTCAGGGGAGCCCGTACCTTCTGGTCGTCTTCTGGTGCAACCACTGCCCGTACGTCCAGGCCTGGGAGCAGCGGATGATCGACCTCGCCACCGAGTACCAGCCTCGCGGCGTGCAAGTCGTGCTCATCAATGCGAACGACGGGGTCGCGTACCCGGACGACCGGATGTCAGCCATGGTCGAGCGGGCCCGTCTGAAGCACTACCCATTCCCGTACCTGAGGGACGAAAGCCAGGCGGTCGCCCATGCGTATGGGGCGCGGGTCACCCCCCACCCGATGCTCTTCGGACCGGATCGACGCCTGCTGTTCCAGGGAAGGATCGACGACCGCCACGACGCCCCGGAGCGGGTGCAGCACCGATACCTGCGCGAGGCACTCGATGCGGTGCTCGCCGGCAAGCCGGTGGCCGCCGCCGAACTACCGGTCCTCGGCTGCTCCGTCAAGTGGAAGCCCTGAACCGGGCTCCGCGCGACGGGCCGCCTTCGGTTTGCCCTGCGACCGGATCACGTCCCGCCGGGTCCGGAAGGCCACGCCGAGCTCGGCGTGGAGGGGAGAGCCCTGCTGGTCCATGCGGGCAGCGATAGCGACCTTGCCGGCGAGCGCCCGGGCCAGCTTTCCCCGCGACTTGCGGGGCGCGCTGTGAAGGTCCGGATGGAGGAACAGGAGGCCATGGCGCGGGGGCGGGGCCCGTCCGCGCAGGTGCTCGAAGAACGCTCGCTCCGCGCCGAGCACCTGGATGGTGCTGGCCGGAAGCCGTGCCATCCTCGCGAGGCCGCCGGCCTGGGCGAGCATGCGGGCGGCGAGCAGCGGACCGAGGAGCGCGGAGAGGTTCGGCGCCTTCTTCGGCAGGGCACCGGTGATCGCCGATTCCATCCCCTCGCGGGTCCGGAACGCCTCCAGATAGAGCCTCGCCAACTCGCGGCGCGCGACGGCGAGCTCCGCGTCGGCGCCGGGAAGCACGGGGTCTCCGTCCCCGCTTCCCTCGACCAGGCGCCGCGCGATCGATCTCACCGAACCCTCCTCGGTCTCCTCGACCACCGGCGCGTCGCGCGAGATCCAGCTGGTCAGCCGTTCGCCGAGAAGATTGACGGTCGCGTCGAGGTCACCCATTGCCCGGACCGCTTCCTCGATGTGGATCGAAGGGTCCCAGGCGGCCCGGAGCGCCTCCTCCGCTTCCTCGAGGAGCAGCTCGCGCCACCCCACCCGGAGAGCCGGTGGGGGAGGGGGAGGGAGCGCCCCGGTCTCCGCGTCGAAGATGACCCCCGGAACGGAGGCGAACCTCCGGTCCCGCGTGAGCACCTTCGCCCCGTTCGCGTGCCCGATGAGTTCCGCCTCCTCCGGCGCGATCCCTCCCGCCCGACGGCTGCGAAGTCGCTCTCGGAGGGATTCCGTTCCTTCGGGGAAGAGGCCGGCGCGGACCACCCGGCCCTCGTCGACGAGGAACGCCCCGTACCAGGTGCTGACCAGGCTGAGCGGCATGTGGGTCAGGCGCCTACTCGAGGCGCAGTCCTCCGTTCACGTGGAGGGTGGTGCCGGTGAGGTAGGAGGCCGAGGGCGAAGCAAGGAACGCCACGGCTTCGGCGACCTCGCGCGGGCGTGCGATCCTCCCGAGGGGGATCGCCCGCTCCCGCTCAGCGCGGACCTCGGGCGAATCGTCGGAAAGGATGTCGGTATCCACACAACCGGGGGCCACCACATTCACCGTGATTCGAGGGGCCAGCTCGCGGGCGAGCGAACGCGCAAGTCCGAGCAGGGCGGCTTTCGCCGCCGCATAGTGGGCGCCGTGGCGGGACCCGGTGAACGCGAGGATGCTCGACACGAACACGATGCGGGCGGAGCCGGAACGATCGAGGAGCGGCAAGAGGGCCCGCGTGAGGGTGGCCGCACCATAGACGTTCGTCCTGAAGCAGGCCTCGAACTCGTCGTCCGTGAGCTCGCGGAACATCCGCCTCGGGTAGCTCCCCGCGTTGTGCACCAGCACATCGAGCTCGGGCCAGCGGCCAGAAACGGCGGCGGCCAGGGCGAGCACCTGTTCCCGGTCGGAGAGGTCCCCCCCGACCACGAACGGGTCCCGTCCTCCCGTTCGGAGCTCGGGGAGGAGCGCCTCCGCCTCGGCCCGGTGCGTATGGAAGTGGACCGCGACCTCCGCGCCCTGAGCCCCGAGCAACTTCGCGGTCTCGCGTCCGATGCCCGAGGAGGCTCCGGTGACGAGGGCGCGCACGAGGCCCGACCGGGGCGGGCCCACATAGGCTTGTCCCCGCCATTCGCGGTGGGTTAATGAGGGTGGGCCGGGTCGCGCGGCCATGCACGGGAGCCCGTCCAAGGAACTCGTCCGCCGGGAGCAGCGGGGGGCCATCGCGGTGGTCACGATCGACCATCCTCCGGTCAACGTCCTCAGCGCTGAGGTCCTGAACGCGCTCGCCGAACGTCTCGGGGAGGCGGAGGCCGACGCTTCGGCCCGGGTGGTCATCCTCGAGGGGGCCGCGCCGAAGGCGTTCGCCGCCGGTGCGAACATCCGAGAGATGACCCCGATGGGACCGAAGGAGGCCCATGTGCACGGGGGACGGGGCCAGGCGGTCACCTCGCAGATCGAGGCTCTCCCGTTGCCGGTCATCGCCGCCGTCCACGGGTCGTGCCTCGGAGGAGGGTCCGAGATCGCGATGGCCTGCGATTTCATCGTCGCGAGCGAGGACGCCGTGTTCGGCCAGCCCGAGATCAACCTCGGGGTGATGCCGGGCTGGGGGGGCACTCAACGGCTTCCCCGTCGTATCGGAACCGCCCGGGCGCGCGCCTGGATCTATCTCGGACACCCGATCCCGGCCGCCGTCGCCCTCGAGGACGGGCTGGTCTACGAGGTCGTTCCGCGGGCGGAGCTGTCGAACGCGGCAATGCGGCTTGCGGGCGAGCTCGCCACGAAGTCTGCGCTCGGTCTCGCCGCCGCGAAGTACGCGATCCAGCACGCCGTGCACCCTTCGCTTCGCGAAGGGCTCGAGTACGAGCTCTCGCTCTGGCAGCAGCTGTTCGGCACGCCGGACCAGCGCGCCGGGATGGCGGCGTTCCTCGAAAAGAAGGCATGGACCCCCGCCGATCGCACCGAATGGGCCCGGGACTCGGCCGCATTCCCGTGGGGCATCCGGCCGGAGCGCGCGCGGGGTCGGAGGGAACCAGAGGCAAAGGGGATGAACTGAGGCGACTCCCGCGAACCGCAGATGCCGCGGTGGCTCAGCTGGCAGAGCGGCTCCTTGGTAAGGAGCAGGTCGAGGGTTCGAACCCCTCCCGCGGCTTTGGGAACCAATTCGGCATGCCCATGCCCTCCGAAGCGACGGGGGAGGGGCGGGGACGATGGCGGCGCGGTGACTGGGTGAATCGCCTGAGATGCGCCCGGAAATCCTAGTAGGTCCCCCCGATCGAGGGAGAGTCGCCTCGACCCGAGGCCTTCTGGGAAGAAGGGGGGGTCGCACGCGATTTGCCGCCACCTCCGACGTCCACCGGTCCGGGTCGTTCTCGAAAGAGCCGGCATCCCCGGGCTCGGATGCTCGCTGCGGCAACCGAGCGCACTGAGGGAGGACGCGGTCGGGGGCCAGACCGCGATGATGGAGGGCCGACTGCGGGACCCAGGAGGGGCACGAACGACCTTGTAGGCGAGAGGAGTATCCCGCGACCGTGTCCGACCCTGTCGCCGTGCCCGGTATCGAAGAGATCTGCCGAAAAGTGTTGACCCAGACGCTGCGCCTCCGTCGGGGAGAGAACCTGATCGTTGAGTCGTGGACCCACATGCTCCCATGGGCGAACACCTTCGTACTCGAGGCGCGCAAGCTGGGTATCCGGACGACGATGTTCTACGAGGATGAAGCGACGTACTGGCGTTCCGTCGAGGAAGCAAAGGCCGTCGACGTGGGCCGGATGCCCGACCCGGAACTCGGGGCCATTGCCAAGGCCGACGGGTACGTCTATCTGTGGGGGCCCGAGGACCGGGCTAGGCTCAGGGCGCTCCCGAAGGAGCAGTTCGCGGCCCTGAACGCGTTCAACGGCCGCTGGTACGAGGCCGCGGAGAAATCACACCTGCGCGGGTGCCGGTTGGAGTTCGGCCAGGCCACGGCGACCGCGGCTCGTCACTACGGGGTCAGCCTCTCCGCCTGGCAGGACGGCCTCCTCGACGCAAGCCAGGTGGACATGAGTTCGCTCGCCCGAGACGCGGCCCGGCTCAGCGAGCGGCTACGGAAAGGCAAGAGCCTCACGCTGACCCATGCGAACGGGACCCGCCTCGAATTGCAGCTCGCCGGACGCAAGCCGGTGGTGGACGACGGGATCGTCGACGCCGCGGACGTGCGATCCGGGAACAACATGACCACGTTCCCCGGGGGAGCGGTCTATGTCGCGCTCGAGGAGAAGAACGCGACGGGTACCCTCATCGCGAACCGGACGAGCAACCCTACCAAGGGACCCATGAGCGGCGGCCGATGGACCTTTGCCGAGAATCGGTTGAGCGAGTACACCTACGAGTCCGGAGGCGAGCGGTTCACGGAGGCGTTCGATGCCGCCGGTCCAGGGAAGGACCGGCCGGGGTTCCTCTCCGTCGGGTTGAACCCCAGGATCCGGGGCGCTCCCGGCATCGAGGATTTCGAACGTGGGGCGATCCTGGTCGGGGTCGGGGCGAACACCGCATTTGGCGGGAAGAACAAGCTCGGGTTCCAATCGTGGCTCGCGATCGCGGGGGCTCACCTCGAGGTCGATGGCAAGACGGTCGTGGCCGATGGGGAGATCCTCTAGGTCCTGAGGGACGGCCCCAATTCGACCGGGCAGAACGCGGCCCCGGGCGCCCGTTCGGTGGGCGGGAACGAAGACCGCGCGCGGGCCGCTCCGCGGCCCGTACTGGGGGTAGCGCTTGGTGACGCCCGCCACCGGCCTCCGGAACCCACGTGCATTCAGCGCGTGGCGGCTGGCTTCGTCGGAATAGACCCTCGACCCGGCGGACCTGAGCCCGACGTGTAACGCCGTCGAGCCACGGAGAGTCTGGTACGGGAAAGGGTTCGCCCCCCACGACCCGGGTGGAGGCCGTGGGGGGACGGTTGGTCGAGGGGGTCTTCCCCCTCGCCCCGTTACGCGGGCCAGGCCCGCTGGACCTGGCTCCGGGTCGGCCCGACTAGGAAGAGTAGCCCGGCCAGGAAGACGAACAGCGTCCCTACGAGCGCAAGGACGTTGTCCGCGAATCCCAGCACGGCCCATCCCAGGAGGGCTACGACGATCAGGAGGACCCCGCTGACGGTCGAGCGGTCCTGCCAGGGTCCGTGGCCCAGGTACGCAAAGAACAGCGCCAGTCCGCCGATGACGAATAGGACGATCGCTGTCGACCCGGCGTCGAGCGCGCCGGCGGCCCGGCCCGTGGCCAGGTCGAAGGCGCCGACGAGGAGCCCGAGCAACCCGGCGAGGGCGATGAGCAGGCCGCCCATCACGCCGAAGCCGATCCCGAGTCCGCGTTCCGTGATGTTGGTCATGTTTGTGTGTTCACCCCCGTATAGGTGGCTCCACCATCGGGCCCCTCGAGTAGGTGGGGCGCCGAGGGTGGGCAGGGTGGCGAGTGAATCCCCGGAGGACGGCTCCATGGGCTCTCCTGAGCCGATGCTCCGATCAGGGCTGGACGTTCACCGGCCGATTTCGGTTCCCGATCACGGGACCGACATCGTGCGGGTGGTCCGGTTCCCCCGGTTCGGTCGCTGGGACCGTGGCCGGGATGGGAGGCGGGACCGACGCGTCGGTCGGTCGGTCGACCTGAGCGGGTTCGTCGGAGGGGAAGAAGAACTCGTGCGTCACGTAGCCGCTCAGGTCGCCGCACCGTGGGCACTGTTCGAGGACCCCGAGGAGCTCCAGGCTCCCCCGTTCCGTCTGGTTGTGGGCAACGCCGCTCGGAAACGGTTCGTGGCAGACATGGCACCGGACGAACAACATCGGCATCCGCTCTGTCCTCCTGCGAAGAATTTCCCGCCCCATGTCATATGAAACCTTGTCCAGCTTTCGAGTGGAAATGTGGGACTTTCCCCGAGCCCTCCCCTAGCCTTCGAGGAGCGCCGGTTCGACTCGTTCACGAGGGCCTGGTCCCCGAGGCCGCCGAATCGACCTCCCGGACCTCCCACCCGGCTCGGCGAGGCTGCTCTGAGTCGCGGAGGCTACCCCGGCCCGGACGGCTCGCCTCACCGTGAGCCCGCCGGGCCGGGGCTAGGACCCTGCCTCCGTCCCCTTCGGCCCGCGGGCGAGGCGAACACCGCGATTGCGAGCCGGGGCCGCAAAGCTCGCCCACGAAGCGGCCCCCATGGTTCCCCGCATGCGTGGGAGCATAGCTTTGACCGCCTTCGGGTGTGGGGGACGAACTCACGCATGTACGTCGTGGACTTGGGCTCGGAGATCGCCCTGCTCATCCTGGGCCTCTTGGTCCTCGCGACGATCTGGTGGGCCCGGCAGGTGGGCCGGGGAATGCCATTCCGCCCTGTGGTATTGGGGGTCCTGAGCATCGGCTATTTTCTTCTCTTCCTCTTGTTCGAGACCGGAGATTGGCTCGCTTTGGACGACGTCGCCCCCTTCGACCTCGCCCTCTTGCTGCTCGCAGGGGCGGGGGCGTACTACTGGTCCCTTCGGACGACTCGAATCCTGCACCTTCAGGGCGGTCGCCAGGGGTACCGCGGAAGCCCCGTGCTCGTCCTCCTGTGGTTGCTGCTCCTCCTGCTCGAGGTGTATGTCCAGCAGGTGATCCTCGGGCATGTGACGGTGTTCCACCTGGTCGTCATACGCGGCCTGCCGTCCCCCACGTCGGTGGACCCGACCTCGATCTCCCACCCCTACCGAGTGGTGATCGCCACGGTGGACGCCCTCTTCGCGCTCGGCACCGGCCTCGCCCTCGGGAACAATGCCGGTCTCTTCACGATTTTCGGCCACGCGGGCTGGAAGCGCCGCGCCGCGTCGCGGGCGTAGCCGACGGATAGCCCGACCGGGAGGACGTCTACACCGCGTCCGGGCCGGAGAGGAACCGGGCGATCGTAGGATAGAACAGGTGCGGGGCTTCGAGGCTCGGAAGATGGGCGGCCCCGGGGATTTCGCGGCCGATCGCGCCGGGCACCTGCGGAACCATCTCTTGGGACTGGGCCGGGGGGATGAGCCGGTCGGCGGCTCCCCACAACACCAGGGTCGGGACCTTGATCGTCGATAGCACCGGGCCGAGATCGGGACGACCGGCCAGCGCTTTCAACGTCGGCACCAAGCGCTCGGGCTGAGCATCGGCGACGATCGCACGGACCTGATCCACGACGCCGGGCGCGGATTCCCAGGTCGTCGGGGCAAGAAGGCCCCGAACGGTGGCCTCGACGTCCAACGTCTCCCCCGGCCTCGCCAGCCTGGCCGAGGTCTCCAATCGGGACGCACGGGCCTCGGGCGTGTCCGGGTGCGAGCGAGTGTCCGTCAGGATCAGCCGGGAGAACAGCTCCGGGTGATCGCGGTACAGTTGCAGGGCCACGTAGCCGCCCATCGAGTGGCCCACGATCGTCGCAGGCCCGATCCTTCGCTCCTGGAGGGAACGGGCGACCGCGTCCGAAAACCCCGAGAGCGTATCGGGGCTGGGTCGGCTCTTCTCGTGGCCGAACCCGGGGAGGTCGACGAACACGAGCCGGTGGCCGGGAAGGTGGACCGGCACATCGGCCCCCCACATCCGGCTATCGAGGGGATATCCGTGCAGCAGGACGACGGGCGAGCCCGACCCCTCCTCTTCCCGACGGTCATGAGACGATGATGGCATTCTAGACGCCTCCTTTCGAGTGCGGACCTTCTCGCGGCCTCAAGGGTCCTCGCTTTCTCTGGCGCCCGCACATCCGCGGGGCGGATATGACTTGCCGGAACCGCGGGAGCCCGTCGGCGCCGCCCCCCTCCCTCGGCGACTCTCCCCCCGAGGCAGGCAGGCGACCTAGGTGGGCCAGGGGGGTGCGGAGGGCAGGGAGCGGTGAGCGGCGAGCGCATCGCGGGCTCGTGCAAAGAGATCCGGAAGGCGACCTCGAAAGCCGGCCCACCGTCCCATCTCCGGGACCCCCCATCGGTCCTCGTTCGGACGGTGCACCCGGGGGAGCGGGGCCCACCGTTTCAGGCCGGTGAACCTCACCGCCGCCACCCGCGCGTCCCACGCAGCCCCGCGGTCGGAGGGAAGGTCCCCGATGTGCATCGCTCGGACCGGCAGACAACCGAGGGCCCAGAGCCCCTCGAGGATAGGGAGGGGAGAAGGTTTGGAGTGGCCGAACTCGGAGGAGAGGATGCAGGCGGACGCCCTGGAACTCAGTTCGAGGCGCTCGAGGAGCGAACGCGTCGCGTCGGGGGATTCGTGGATCACGTTCGATACCACCACGAACGGGATCTCCGCCTCGATCACCTCGTCCAGCGCCTCGAGAGCCCCCGCGGCCAGCCGGATCGAAGCGCCAGCCAGCGCATCATCGAGGGCGTTCCGGAGCGACGTCGTGTCCACCGTCCGACGAAGCAGCCGGGAGGCCCACTCTGCCTGGCGGTCCAACGGCCAGGCCCGGCCCTGCTCCTCGATCCGCCGGACCTTCTCGGCGTGGCGGACCATGAACGAGTGAAGTCGGTCCGGATGGACCCCTGCCTCTCGCAGCGCCTGCGCCCACGCGTCCCGACGGGCCTGTTCGTACTTCCGCCGGTCCCCGGGGGTCTGGTAGATCAAGGTGTACCAGAGATCGATCGTCAGGCCGGCGGGGACCTCGGGAACCCTCTCGCCGTTCTTCCCCATCGATCCATTCCTCGCGCGGGTCTCGGACCGTCCCGGGACGCATCGGCTACGGGGGAGGCGCGGTTCCCGGAGGAGGCGTGGCCGGCGGTTCGCCGCGGCCATCGCCCGCCGCCTTCGGGGGCGTCGGCGGAGCCTTGCCTCGGGCCTCCATGATGCGCTTGTTGACCTCGAGCGTGATGGCCTCCCGGTCCTCCGGCCGGCGGATCATCACCGTCACCGTGAGCTCGGTCGACAACGGCGTCCTCGACCGGGTCGTGATCACGGGGGGAAACCGTCGGTCGAGGCGGGTCCGGAGTTTCGACAGGGAGCGTAGGACCCCGCCCTCGAACGCGGCGAGATCGACGCTCCCCCCGATCGAGACGGGGAAGGTGAGCTCCCTCCACGCCTGCGGCGTCGTGTTCACCACGACCTCGCGCATGAACATCGAGTTGGGCACGGCGATCAGGTGGTCGTCCTCGGAGAGCAGGATCGTGGTCATGGCGTTGATCTCGATGACCTTCCCCTCATGCTCCCGGAACCGTATCGAATCCCCGACCTTGTACGGGCTGTAGATGTCGGAGAAGTACTTCCCGCCGTAGTTCTCCAGCTGCTCGCGAAGGCTGAGCAACGCCGCCACCCCCAGCAATCCCACGACCAGCAGGAGGATGTCGGGCGAGATCCCGAGCTGCTGGATGATGACCACGGCGCCGATGAGCCAGATGACGACCGATGCCAATAGGGCGGCCCCTGCGGCGACCTGCGGGTTGCTCTGGCTCATCGCCTGCTCGACCACGAGGTGGGCGAGCCGGGAGAGGAGCGCGGTGAGCGCCACGGTGAGGCCGAAGATGAGCAGCGGGAGCAGGTACGGAGTGAGGTCCATCGTTCAGCCCCCGGTGACGTCCCTCAGGAGCTTCTCTTCCAGCCGGGCGGCGCTCCCGACGGTGCACTTGCTCGAGGTACGGTACCCCGCCTGGCCGAGCCGCTGCCGTCGGCTTCCGTCGTCCGTCAGGAGCTCGGTCATCTGGTCGGCCAGCTTGGCCATATCCTCCGGGTCGAAAAGGAGGCCGTTGCGCCCGTGTTCGACGAGTTCGGCGATCCCGGCCCGGTCCGTGATCAGGGTCGGTCGGCGGTGCAGCCAGCTCTCCACCACGACGAGTCCAAACCCCTCCTGGACCGACGGAAGGATCGTGAACATCGCCCGTTCGTACAGGCAGTCGAGCTCCAACTGGTCGACATGCCCGGTGAACACCACCCGGGTCCCTAGCCCGAGCTCGGCGACGAGGGCCTCGAGCTCGGCCCGCCAGCGCGCCGACTTGGATAGGCCGAGGCCCCCTTTCGAACCCGAAAAGCTACCGTTCCCGACAAGCACCAACCGGGCCTCCGGAAATCGCGCCGCGACTGGGGCGAACGCCCGGATCGCCCGGTCCTGGCCCTTCATCGGGTCCATCCGTCCGACCACGAGCAGGACGGGAGAGTTCTCGGGGATCCCCCGGGCGAGGGCCGCAGCCCGAACCACCTCCTCGGAGGGGGTCGAGAAGTCCGCGGGGTCCACGTAGGGGTACATCTTGCGGACCTTTCCGGTATGGCCGAACGCCTTGAGCGAGTCGAGGTATCGCCGGGCGCTGACGACGACCATGTCATAGCTGTTGAAGTACGCGGCGAGCCAGCTCCTCCACTCCTCGGGGATCATCGAGTCATCGAACGGGATGTGCCACCGGAAGATTTTCGGCTTGAGCGTGTTCAGCATGTGGCCGACGGCCAGCTGTTGGAAATCGTGGACGTAGAACGCGTCGAAGTCGACGGTCTTCTCGAGCTTCTGGATCGTCTCGGCGCTGGCCCGATTGTAGTAGGCGTATTCCGAATAGTGCTCGGTCCAGAGGAGCTCCTCGGCGCCTTGGGCCGCCTCGAGGCCGTGCACCGCTCCCCAGATCGCCTCCTTGACGTGCCCGTACCCCGCCATCCGCTCCCGCTCGAGGCCCACGTTGTGCAGGGTGAGGCTCCCGAGCCGGAGGGTGCGGGGTCCGGAGGGGTTGAGCGCCACCCAGTGAACGTCGTCGAGCACGTGCTCCGCCTGCAGGCGCCGGACGAGCGGGAGGACCATCCGCGTCACCCCGCCGGGGGAGATCCGGTAGTCGACCCCCTCTTTCAGCTCCGAAAGCTCCGTGGGTCTCGAGGTGGCGGAGTCGGCTCCGCCCGGGTTCGTGAGGAGCTGCACCAGCGGCGTCTGGGTGTTGATGCAGAGGGTCAGGGGATCGCCCGGGGTCACCGCGTGGCCCCCTCGAGGGGCTGGCCCCACACCCGCATTCCCATCCGCTTTCCCCCGCCCCGCATCCCTTCGCAAAGATAGCTCGTTGGTCCCGCGGTCGAATGTGAGCGGGGCGGGAGACATCGTCGGGGGCCCCGGAAGGTACTTGAGTCCCCGGCTCCACCGGAGACGCCGGTGAGTCGGGAGGTGGCGGGGCGGGGTCGGGGCCGGAGGTCAGGCCCGCGCCGCGGTGGGCGAGAGCCGACCCGGACCCCCGTGGACCCCGAGGAGGGGGATCCCTGGCCGGACCTGTACGACTACGGGGTCATCGGCAACCTACGGACCGCGGCGCTCGTCTCCCGGTTCGGCACGATCGATTGGGCGTGTCTCCCCGAGTTCCACAGTCCCTCGGTGTTCGGACGGCTCCTCGATCGCCGGGGCGGAGGGTACTGCAAAGTGGCACCCGTGGGCTGGCAGGAGGCGCTCCACCGCTACGTCCCGGGGACGAACGTCCTCTCGACGTACTTCGTGCTCCCGGGAGGTACCCGCCTCACGCTCACGGACTTCATGCCGCTCGCGCCGGGATTCATCAGCGAACAGGAGGACCGGATCCTCCGCCGGATCGAGGCCGAGGGGGATACCGTCGAGGTCGAGATCGAGGTCGACCCGCGATTCGACTACGGACGGCCGGGACGCCACCACCGCACCCGCGAGGCACCGGACCGGATGGTGTGGAGTCAGGGAACCTCCCGTCTGACGGCCACCGGACCTTGGGGATGGCGGCAGGACGGGTCCCGTACCATCGCTCAGGGTCCCGTGGAACCGGGGAAGCCCGTGTATCTGACCCTGGACTGGGGAGAACGGGCGGTGCCGATCGATCCGGAGGTGCTCCTCCGCGCCACCGTGCGATTCTGGCAGCAGTGGGTCCGGCATCCGGATGCGCCACTGCTCCGGGCCACCCACGTGTGGCGCGATTGGGTCGAGCGATCCGAACTGCTGCTGAAGCTCCTGTCGAACCGGCAAACCGGAGCGTTCGTCGCGGCCCCGACGACCTCGCTGCCGGAGTGGTGGGGGGGCCCCCGTAACTGGGACTACCGGTACGCGTGGGTCCGCGACGCCGCCTTTTCGGCCCAGTCGCTGTTCCTTCTGGGCCACTTTCGGGAGGCCCGCACGTACGTCGGGTGGATCATCGACCGCCTGACGACGGCAGGACCGAAGGGGCTGGCGACGATCTACCGCGCATCCGGCGCGCCGGTCGACGTGGAACGCCGGCTCGACCATTGGGAGGGATTCCACGGCTCGAAACCGGTCCGCATCGGGAACGCCGCGGGTCGCCAGACCCAGCTCGACATCTTCGGCGAGGTCCTCGACGCCGTCGAACAGTTGAGCCCGGTGGACCCCGACTTCATCGCCCGCGCGTGGCCAGTGCTTTCCCGCCTTGTAGAATCCGCGGCCCACGAGTGGACCCGACCGGACGCGGGGATCTGGGAGTCGCGGGCGCCGCCGCTCCACTACGTGCACTCGAAGGTGATGTGCTGGGTCGCGCTCGATCGCGGGCGGCGCATCGCCGAACGCCTCGGTCGCGGCAAGGCGGCGCTCCGATGGGGCCGGGTGGCCGAGACGATCCACTCGACGGTGCTCCGCGAGGGGTTCGACCCCGCCAGGGGGTCGTTCGTGCAGGCGTTCGACCGGCGAGTCGTCGACGCGAGTGTGTTGCGGATCCCGATGACCGGGTTCCTGCCATACGACGACCCGAAGGTCCTCTCGACGATCGCGGCGGTCGAGCGGGAGCTCGGCGACGGCCCGTTCGTCCGCCGGTATCGGGCCGAGGGGAGCCTCCACGGGCCGGAGGGGACGTTCCTCCTCTGCGCGTTCTGGCTCGTCGAGTGCCTGGCGCGATCCGGTCAGATGGACCGGGCGGTGCAGAACTTCCGGCGCATTCTTCGATCGGCGAGTCCCCTGCGACTTTTCCCCGAGGAGTATGACCCAAAGACGCGACGCCCCCTCGGCAACTATCCGCAGGCCTTCACCCACATCGGAGTACTGCGGGCTGCCCTCGCGATCGGCGGGGGGACGAGAGCCGCCCGATTCGCCCCGCCGCCATCGGCCAGGTCCTCCTAGTGGCGCCCTGACAGAGCTCCCGCGGAGGCGGAACCGCTCGGCGTTGCAGGGACCCCGCCGCACCGGAGTCACCGTGAGGAGGGACCGCGTTCGAGTTCCGTGCTCGAGGAACGCCGGCGGGGGTGAACCCGATTGGAGCGGGAATAAACGCGGAATACTCTCGAAGGGGGTTTATCCCGCACCGCGCGGTGGACGGAGTGGTCAGGCCTCGGCTCGACCGACGGATGGTTCGATGGAGTGGCGGACGAGCGCGAGACAGGGCCGGTCGTCTTTCAAGCGCTCTAAGCCCCGCAGAGGAGGGAAGTGGCAGGCCTCGGAAATCTGCCCGAAAGGGGGCCCGGTGCCGCGACGACGGCAGCATTTGCGGCCTCCATTCGCTCACCGCGCGTTCGCTGGGTTCGTGCCGTTCCTGTTCTTTCTCGGGCCGCTCGGATCGCAGATCCCCCTCACGACCGCGGCCGTGTCGACTCACTTCTTCGTAGTCCTCGCATCCCCCGGCGTCACCCGGGCCGCCTCCCCGCCGGCGGTCGAGACGGTCTCGCATCCTCGGGCGGCGGCCCCGAGCTCGCCGGATTGCTCTCGGCTCCACCCCTCCGAAAGCTTCCCATTGCGCCCGCACGAGCGAGCGGTGGACCTCGAGTGTGCCGCGTCGGCCCTCGGACCGCTTCCGCCGGCCGGCATGGATCGTCCCACGCTTTCCTCCGCCGGAACCCGACCCCCGGGGTTCGGGATCTACAATCTCCAGATGACCTACGACACCGCCCTGGGGGCCGTCCTCCTCCTCGGCGCCACCGGCAGCGGGACGCTCAACGGGACCGAGACCTGGGCCTTCTCCGCGGGGAGCTGGACTCAGCTCGCCCCGGCCCACTCCCCCGAGAGCTGCTATGGTTCGGTGCTGGCGTACGACAGCGCGGACAACTATTCCGTCTACCTCGGGGGGGCGAATATCGGCGGCGGTTCGAGCTGTTCGAGCGCGGGGCAGACCTGGATCTTCCAGGCCGGAGATTGGCACCAGCTGCATCCGACACTATCTCCTTCGCCCCGTCAGGCGGCCGCGGCGACGAACGTGTCCCCCGCCGGCTATCTGCTCCTCTTTGGCGGGGTGAACACCAGCTGCACGAACGGGGTGTGCGGGGACACCTGGAAGTTCACTGCCGGGTCGTGGACCCAGCTGTCCCCAAAGACCAGCCCTCCTGCCCGCGCGGGGGCGGGGATGACGTACGACTCCGCGGACCAGTACGTGGTCATGTTCGGAGGGACGACGGACGTCGCCAGTCTGACCAACTCCAGATTCTGGGTCTCGATGCTGAACGACACGTGGTCGTTCCACGGTGGAAATTGGGTCCAGCTCAACCCGGTCGGCCCGGTCCCCCCCGAGCCGTACGACGACGGGTTCGTCTACGATGCCTCCGACCACGTCGGCGTCTACACCTGCGCGGACAACAACGTGACCGGGGCCGGCGGCGACCCGGAGATCTACTGGACGTTCACGGGCGGCAACTGGACCGACGGGAGCTCGACCGCCTACTCGTCCTCGGGCCTCCCGCCGAACCGGCTCGCCGAGGCGCTTGCCTACGACTGGAAGGACCGGTACGTGGTGCTGTTCGGAGGCACCGACGCCTCGTGGAACCGGCTGGACGACACGTGGTCCTATCACTCCGGGGTCTGGACCAACCTTACCGGTCCGGTCGGGTTCACGGCGCAACTCCGGGTGAACCCCACGGTGATCGACCTCGGACAATCGGTGAACCTCAGTGTCTCCATCGGCGGTCCCGCCGGGGCGTACACGTACGCCTACTCCGGCCTCCCCACCGGTTGCAACCCGGGGGACTACCCCTCGATCATCTGCTCCCCGACCTCGAGCGGCTTCTACACGGTGACCGTGCGGGTCTCAAACGCTACGGGCGCTTCCGTGAACGCGACGGGAGGGCTCGAGGTGAACGTAGCGCTGACGATCGGGTATTTCCGGGCCGTGCCGTCCTCGATCCAGTTAGGGCAGATCGCGCAGTTCATCGTCTCCCCCACGGGAGGCACCCCTCCGTACTTCTTCGCATTCCCCACGCTCCCCCCGGGGTGCTCGAGCTCGGACCTTGCCCAGTTCAACTGCACCCCGGCACGGTCGGGCAACTTCACTGCGACGGCGGTGGTGAACGACTCCTCAGGGGCTTCGGCGACCGCGAGCACGCTGCTGTGGGTGACGGGTGTCGCCCCTCCCGCGGCCCCCGTGATTCGCTCGTTCCTCGCGACGCCGGACCCGATCCGCCTCGGTGATCAGGTCACCTATGTGGCCTACGCGTCGAGCTCCGAACCCGTGACGTTCACCTATCTTGGGTTGCCCCCGGGCTGTTCCGGTTACAATGGATCCGGATTCAGCTGCGCCCCGGTCGCGGCGGGGACCTACCATTCCGAGGTCGTCGTCACGGACCCCTTGGCCCAGTCCGCTTTCGCCAACACGACGCTTGTAGTGAACCCCGCGGGTTCCCTGGGAGCCACCCCGGAGATCGTATCGTTCGTCCCGTCGCCGGCCGTACTGACGGTCGGTGGCTGGACCGTGCTCGAGGTCGTCGCCCAAGGAGGAGTCGCCCCATACCGATTCGCCTACTCCTCGCTGCCCGCCCCCTGCGTCTCCCTTTCTACCGCCTCTCTCCCGTGTTCACCCGGCTCTACCGGGAATTTCACGGTGGGAGTGACCGTCACGGATGCCTCCGGGAACTCGAGCGACGCCGCCACTGTATTGATCGTGGTGCCCGCATCGGTCCCGCCCTCATCGGTCCCTGCGGGGAACGCTCCGGGCGCCGGTCCGTCCTGGCTGGATCTCGGCCTGGCGGTCCTGGCCGCCGGATTAGGCGTCGCGCTCGTGGCGGTCGCGCTCTTGCGGCCCCGGCCGCCGTAGAGACGGGGTCCTGCCAGGTC
>JAKIWG010000016.1 GCA_022750155.1 Thermoplasmata archaeon
CGGCACCCTCCCCCCTCCCGTTGTCTCCGTACTCTCCGACTTTCGCCTGCTCGTCAACCGTTCCGTCCGCGATGCGTTGGACCGGGGGCTCACCGCCCGCGGCTCGCTCACCAAGTTCAGCCAACAACTGGCCCGCGAGTATCGCCTGCTCGGCTCGGGGGCTGCCATGGTGCTGGAGGACCTCCACCTGCCCCAAGGGAGAGGACGGAGTCGCCGCACCCGTCGTCGACTCTCCTCCTGGCCCCAAAGGGAGCTCCACCGCCAACTGGAGTACAAGGCGGAGGAGCGCGGGGTGCCGGTGCTGATAGTGAACCCTGCCTATACGTCGAAGACCTGCCCGGTGTGTGGCGAGATCAAGGATCGCCGAAGTAGGGTGGGCCGGGTGTTCGTCTGCGACCGCTGTCGGTGGCGATGCGACCGACAGCGGAACGCGGGGCTGAACATTTGCCGAACCGTCCTTGCCGAGCTCCCGGAAGGGGCGATGAAGCAGGGACTTGGGGGTCTATGGCTTGACCCCAACGCCCTGACCGATGATGCGATGATTCTCCGCTACCCCCCGGGTAACGCCGGGGCGCACGAGAGGAGCGGAGGGTCAGGGAGAGTCGAGACGGGTCCTCGCAACAAATGACCAGTTTCGATTCAAAGCCCCACCGCGACCGGGTGGATCGCGACTTTTCGCCCATCGGTGGAGGTCCTGGACCGCGCGTTTCGTGGCCTCCGCCGAGTCCGAGGGTGAGCGAGCCGGTGCAGCGGTATCTCGCGACTCGAACTCCCCGTTGTCGGTCCCTCTCTCTGGGCTCGTCGCCACGGGTCATATCCGTCGAACTTCCGGCCGCGGGATCTACGAATATTCGACGGAGCGGGATCAACGGCCGCGCGCTCAACGGAGTGGACCGACAATGGCAGAATCCACGTGGACCCGCCGGTCGTACGCTCCAGAGGGTGTATCCCCGTCGTATCTCCCGGCGAGGTATTTCTAGGCCGGCCCGTTCCTGAATCTGCCAGGAGCTGCCGAAACATGTCGAAAGAGCCCATATCATACACCAGCGACGATCCCCACACCCGTTCGCGCTCGATCGCCTCGGTGGCTTCGGGCGCCGTCATCACCCTGCTCCTACTGTCCGCCCTTCCCGGCGGCCTCGGCGCGCCGGGCGTGACGGCCCATGCTTCGAGCCCCTCTCTGGCCAATCTCCGTCCCTCCGTCGCTTCCAATCCGTGCCTCGTGAGCCCCGCGTCCACCCAAAGGCACGACCTCGTGGTCACCTCCTCGGAACTCCAGACCCTGGTGGGGACTCGCGCGGCGTTCCACGCTCTGTTCACGAACGGAACGATCGGCTCCTCGTATGACTGGGCGTTCGGCGACGGCAGCTCCGCGAGAACGCTCGGGCCGAGCGCCTTCCACGCGTTCACTAACCCCGGACTGTTCGCGGTCTGCGTCCGTTCGACGGACGCCTGGGGGACGGTCCACGACAGCCGATCCTCGATCCTCCTGTTCCCCGTCCTGGACGAGGGCGGGAACGACGCGCACGGGACGCACGCGATCCTGACGGGCGCGGTGGTTTCCAACGGCACCTCCGGGGTCCAACCTACGGCCCTCATCCAGGCCGGCGGCTCGGTCACCGTGTCCGTACTGGTCTCCGTTTCCCCGACGAACCCCGCCGCCACTTCGCTCGGCTCCACGTTCCTGCTGAGCGCGAACGCGGGCACCCACGGGACGCTGTCGAAGGTTTCGGTGAACCCCACGGGGACGAGCCGCGCGAAGGTTTCGTTCAACCCGTCCACGCCGGCCGGGCTCTATGAGCTCACCTATTCGCTCTCCACGACCACTCCGATCAACGGCTCCAACGTGCTCTCCTGGAGCAACTTCACGTTCACGATCGCCGTGGGAGCCTCCCTCGGAGGCCACGCAGTGCCGACTCCCGCCACCGGCCACGCCGGGGTCCTGAATGTCTTCGAGACCGCCCCCGGTGGCGCCTCCACGCTCGACCCCGCGATCAGCTACGAGACGGTCGGGGGCGAGGTCATCTCCAACGTATACCAGAACCTCGTCGATTGGAACCAATCGGGACCCAACCCGCAGGTCAATCCGATCCTCCCGGACCTCGGAACGTGTGTGCCGGGCAGCTTCGAGTGCTCCAGCCTGTACGGCTCGTCCCTGGTGACCAACACCTCGGTCACGTTCGTGATCAACAACCAGTCCCGCTTCTACGACGGAGCGACGGGAAAGTCGTGGGGGGTCTGGCCCACGGACGTGCTGTTCTCCGTCGTGCGGACGATGGGCTTCGCCACCTATCCCTGTTGGGGTTGCAACAACGGGTGGATGATCAGCCAGGCGCTCCTGCCCTCGGGCAACGGCGCATGGGACGGTGGCCTCCACGCCCCCGGGAACAACACCCCCCAGCACGAGTACGCCGCGGTGGCCCTCAATCAGAGCACCACGTGCCCTGCCATCGCGCTGGTCTCTCAGCACGGCTGCGTCACCTTCGACTTCCCGTCCTCCTCGGTGTCGCCCGGCTCCCCCCGGTTCTTCCTCGATGTGCTCGCGGGTCCATGGGGCGGCGCCGTCGTCCCCTGCGGATGGTTCAGTGCCTCCGCCCAAGGGGCCGGGATCCCCTATTGGACGGCCGGGAACGTGAGCGGGACCGGCGACCATCCGTGCGCCGCTCCGGGCCAGCCCGGATATGGGGTCGTCCCCTCGAGCGTGCCGGTCACCGGCTGGGACTCCTGGGAGATCGCCGGGTCGCTGCCCCCCTGGGTCGGCACGGTATCGGGCTCCATGGCCGGAAGCGGTCCCTACACCCTCGCCGCGTACACCCCCGGGAGCTCTTACACACTCCAGGCGAACCCCGGCTGGCGCGCGAACCCCAATTGCCACGTCGCTGGATGCATGCCCGCCTCGGGGCCCGCGGCCCGGACCGTGTTCGTCGACTGGGCGACAGGATTCGGAGCCGGACAGTCCGCGATCTCCTCCGGCGCCGCCGACGTGGCGAGCTACTCGGTGACTAACGCCACGAGCGTGGTCCGACAACTGGAGGCCGGAGTGCTGTCGGTACGGGTCGTGCCCTCTCGCACCACCTACTTCGACCCCCTGAACCTGAACTACAACGTGTCGGTGGCGAACACGATCGCCGGTCGAGCGCTCACGGCTCCGGCGACGGTCCTGACCGACCTCAACCTCCGCCAGTTCCTGATCCACTCCTACCCGTACGATCGGTCGATGAGCTCCTCCTACGACGCGGGGGGGCTCGCGTATCGATTCGAGCAGGGAGGGGCCATCCCGAGCTTCTTCGGGGCGAGCACGCCGACGAACATCTCGTGGCCTTCCGGAGGTGCCGACACGAATCCCGCCGATGCGGGGGGCGCGGCGTGGTGGTGGAACCTCACCTCGCACGACGGGGCGGCGGGTGGACACTGCACGCCCTCGCATCCATGCTCGTTCTTGATGACGTTCGTGAACGGGACGACGGCCGACGAGAAGGCCCAGAAGATCTGGGTCGCGAGCATCATCGCGATCTCCGGCGGCGCGATCCGACCGGTGCTGAAGGGCTTGACCTTCCTCCAGACGGTCATCAACTCGCTCTACACTCCGCCGGGGAGCAACCCGCAAACCGTCTCCTCCGGGCTCGGATGGGTGGTCGACTATCCGGACCCGACCGATTTCGTCACCCCGCTCTACCTTCCGGACACCAGCTACACGTTCAGCGACGCGATTGCGGAGGAGCTCTCTCTGTTCAATTCGAGCAGCTGCCCGGTGGCCGTGACCCACTACTCGTCGCTGTCGACGCCCATCCCCATGGGCTGCCAGGGGACCGCGTATGCCGCCATGGTTGGGGCGTTGAGGGCGGCCGCCCTCGGGCCGCTCACCCCGGCCCGACTCCTCCTCTACGACGAAGCGGAGCAGGTGGCCCTACGGCTCGGTCTGTACGTCTCGACCGGTCAGGGCATGAACGTGCTGACCTTCGCCCCGTGGATCGACTCGTCGAGCGTGCCCTCCGGGGTGCTGACCGGGGAGAACATGATCGATTGGGGCCTGCTCCGCTACACGCCGCATCCGGCGCTCCTCGCCATCGAGGCCCCCGCGGCGAGCCCCGTCCCAGTACCCCTCGGCCGGTCGGTGACGCTGGTCGCGATCGCCTCGGGCGGAACGGGCGGATACCGGTACCTGTGGTCGGGATTGCCCCCCGGGTGTACCTCGGTGAACGCCTCCTCGACGACCTGCACGCCGACCTCGCGCGGGGTCTACAACGTGTCGGTCGCCGTGACGGACGCCTCGGGAACCAGCGTGACGAGCGCCGCCCTCAGCCTGCGGGTTGCGTCTCCCGTCGCCGTCATCGGAGTCCGCCGACCCGTGCGGCCGCTCAGCCGAAACGCCTGAGCCTCCGAGCGTGGGGGGCCCCGGCGGGGGCCCCCCGACCTCTTATTCACGGGCACCCTGCGAACGGGGATGGTCGTCTTCCCTTCCGCCGAGTGGGCGGAGGCGTTCCGCACCGCGCTGAACGCGAATCCCGCGTACGCCGAGTCGGCGAAGGTGTGGGAGGGGGACATCCTCCTCCTGATCCTTCCGGACCCGTCGCACCCCCACGGGGAGGGGGTGTACCTCGACCTCGCCCAGGGAGCGTGCCGGGGCGCCCGATACGTCTCGGACGCCGGGGGAGTGCAGAGCGAGTTCGTCTATCAGGGCTCCCGGTCGGCCTGGGGGAGACTGATCCGGGGGGAGCTCGATCCGGTGCGAGCGATCCTGGACGGGACGTTCCAGGTCAAGGGCAACATGGCCAAGGCGCTCCGATTCACGCGGGCGGCCAAGGAACTGGTCGAGACCGCGGGGAAAATTCCGGCGACGATGGCCTCGGCGTAGTACGACGGTGGACTCCTAGCTCGAGGGAGCCGGGACCGCCGAAATCACGGGCGTCGCAGCGGATCCGGGGGGGCCGGCGAGCGGGTCCGTTCCCGGTGCCGTTCCGGCCGTCGAGGCCCCCGCGGTCTTCGGAGGGGCGGGGGGCTTGGGCGGAGGAGGCATCATCCGGGCCTTTGCGTACCCGATGAGGCGGGACCACCCGGCCTCGGCCGCGTCGAGGTGGTAGGCGGCCTTGTCGCGGGCCAGGAAGTGGTGGCGTGCGCCGGGGATCTCCGCGAACTCGACCTCCAGACCCCCGGCCCCGGCATACGGCGCGAACTGGGCCCGGACCCGACCGGCCGCGGGGTCGGCCCCGGCCAGCAGCAGGAACGTGGGGGAGTTGATGAGCTTGAGCTCCTCCGGAGGGCGCACGGGCATCGGATACGCGAGCAGGAGGGCCGAGAGCCTTGGGTCCTTCGTGGCGAGGGCGATGGCCAGCGACCCCCCGTAGGAGGCGCCGAAGAGCGCGGTCTTGTCGACGTCGACCATCTCCTGCCCGCGCAGGTAGGCCAGAGCGTCCGAGTAGAGATGGACCATCCGGGCGATACGTGGAGAATCGAGCGGGACCCCACCGCGGGTGTGGGCCCCCATCCGCAGCGCGAGGTGGTCGGAGGAGCCGACCGAGCTCGTCTTCCCGACGTCCGGCAGCATCACCTCGAACCCCTCGCGGGCGAATCGGATGGCGCCGTCCAGCAACGCCGTCGTCAGTCCGTAGATGTCCGGGCAGACCAGCACGGTGGGGTGCCGGACCGGCTTCGTCGGGGTCAGCACGATCGCCGGTGCCTTCTGCTCCTTCGTCGCATCCGTCGGGAACCAGACCCGCTCGCTGCGGTACGGGGGGAGCGGGGCTCCGGGTTTGGCGCCGGACTTGATCCAGGCCTTATTCAGAAAATCGAGGACGCAGAGCTGGAAGCGTTCCTTGCTGAGGACGATGACCGCCTGGCGCTTCTTGCAGATGTCGCAGACTCCGATGACGCCGCTGCCGAACTGTAGGTCCGGGAGCGTGAGCATCAGGTCCTCGTCCGTCATCGCTTCCTGCGGCCTCGGGGACGCACGTTGACAGGAGGGGGGGTCTTAACCGTTGCCGAAACGCGTCGGGGGGAGGGGGGTCGCTGCAGGACCAATCGGGTCCGGTCGCGCGGGACCAGGACGGAGACGCCGCGGGAAAGCAGGCGGCTCCTCAGCTCCCGGTCCGCCGTGACCACGCTCGCCGACCGCGCCACCGCAAGCCCCACGATCGTCTCGTCGCCCGACCCCGCGTTCGGCTGCGTCGTGAGCTGACGGGCCAGCGCGAGGGCGAGGGGCGCCGCGGGCAGGCCACGACGGACCAACGCCTCGAGCTCTCGCAGCACGGACGCGGGAACCCGCACTACGGCTCCCGGCAGGCACCGATCGATCTCCTCGGCCAGCCTCGGCCCCCCGAGCGGGGGGAGGAACGCGTTCGCGTCGAGGAGCACGAGCGGTGGGTGCCGCCCGCCGGGCCTACGGCTTTCGGAGGACGACCCCGAGCGTTTCCCGGTCGTGTTCGACCCCTCCGCGTCGACCCCGCAGGACGAATCGCTGGGCCTTCTGGTTCGCCGTCTTGGGGATCTCCTCCAGGAACTCGACGAACCGCGGGACCATGAAGTAGGGAAGGTGTTCGCCGCAGAACTCGAACAGCTCCTTCGGCGCCACGTGGGCGCCGGGCCGTAGCTGGACGAACGCCTTGACGTCCTCCTCCCCGAGGGGGGACGGGACGCCCACGACGACCGACTCGAACACGGCCGGGTGGCGGTTCAAGACGCTTTCGACGTCGTACGGCGCGAGATTCTCGCCGCGACGTCGGATGACGTCCTTCTTCCGGTCGACGAAGTAGTAGTAGCCCTCCGCATCGCGGGTGACGTAATCGCCCGTGTGGAACCACAGGTTGCGCCACGCGTCGACCGTCTGCTCGGCCTTGCCGTGGTAGCCGAGGAACATCGTGAACGGGGTCCGGGGCCGGACGATGAGCTCCCCCCGGGTCCCGTCGGGGACCGGCCGATCGTCGTCGTCCACGACCTCGGCCTCGACGAACCCCAGGGGGGTGCCTACCGAGCCGACGCGGACGGCGTCCGGTGGATTCATCAGGGTCGTGCAACCGCACTCGGTCATCCCGTAGAGTTCGATCAGCTTTAGCCCGAACCGCTGTTCGAACCGTGGCCAGAGGTCGCGCGTGGCGCCCGCCGTCAGCGCAACATGGACCCGGTGCGTACGGTCCGACGGTTTCTCGGGCTGCTTGAACAGGACGTTGATCATCGAGATCAACAGCGAGACATGGGTTGCCTCCACGCGCGCCGCGGTCTCCCAGAACGTCGACGCGTGGAACCGGTCGTCGAAGGCGGCGGTCAGGTCGTACAGGAGGGCGGTCAGCGTGGTCATCTCCTGGGCGTTGCAATGGAAGAGCGGCAACGCGGTGAACAACACCGAGCCCTCGGTGAGCCGGCTACGACGTCCGATCTCCCGGGGGGTCGTCAAGAGCTTCTCGTGGGGGATGACCGCCCCCTTCGGAGGTCCGGTCGTCCCACTCGTGTAGAGGATCGAGGCGGCGTCCTGGGGTCGCGGGGTCGCCAACGCCGGCAGGGGGGCGTCGGAGGGCAACTCCTCCCAGGGTCGAACCGCCTCGACCCCCGGGGCGGACCCGACACGCCACTCCTGAGGGATCCCGAGGGCCGAGCGATGCGGAGCGTAGACCTCCCAGAGCCGCGAGTCGACCACCAGTCCCTTCGGCTGGCAGTCCTCGAGCTCGTACCGAAGGAGCTCGCCCTTCAGCCCCGTGTTCAGGGGAACCAGGACGGCGCCCGCCTTGGCCGCGCCGAACCAAAGCTCGAGGAACTCCGGGCCGTTGAACAGGAGCGCGGCGACGCGCTCCCCCCGGGTGAATCCGACGCGCACGAGGCCGGAAGCGACGCGGTCCGATTCCACATCGAGCTCCGCGTACGTCCGACGGGCGTCCGGGAACACCACCGCGGTGCGTCCGCCGTTCTTCGCGGCTTTCCCCCGGACCAATGAGACGAGGTCGTGGTACTCCTCCGGGGGGGCGAGCATCCGATGGGGCATCCGGCCGTTCGCATAAGGGTTCTAGGCCCGCCGTCCGAAGCCCTCTTACCGAGCGGACATTGGCGCGGGGGATGTCGTCGCGCTCCGTCCCGTTTCGACCGGACCGGCCGGTCGTGGCCGAGCTCGCCGCCGGTGCGGTGCTGCGGTCCGCGGTCGAACCGAATATCCTCCTGCTCCACGAGCCCTCCGAGGACCGGTGGTGCTTTCCCAAGGGCCACGTCGAACCCGGGGAATCCCTCGAGACCGCGGCCCGACGCGAGGTCCACGAGGAGACGGGGATCCGGGAGTTCTCCCTGGAGCGGGAGCTTCGGGAGGTGCGATACCGCTTCTTCCGCTCCAAGTCCGGGGTGAACGTGATGAAGACCGTCGTCTACTTCCTGGGACGCACCTCGGAACGGGAAGTGCAGCTCGAATCGATCTTCGACCGGGCGGAATGGGTGACGGTCGCCGAGGCAATGGCGCGGGTGCGCTTCCCCGCCGATCGGGAAGTGCTTGCGGCGCTTACGGCCCTCGATGAACCCCGATAGGCCTCGCGTCGGCCTACGAACTTCCAGAAAGAGGCCGACCCGGCGACGGTTTGCCGGGCCCCGGCGTGGGTGGACGTCGGGTCCCGGCACTAGATTCACCTCGGGAACAGGGATATAGAACACTCCACGGGGTCAATTTGGCGTTAGAACGAGACTCGCCCGAACGGCCCTGAATTCGCCCGCGGACGACATCGCGGGGAAGGGGATTCGCCGCATCCGGAATATCCTCCCCCCACGGGGAAGGGGGCGAGGGTCACGCATTGAGCGGCCCGGCGCCGAGGACGCCGGGCCGCCGTCGCATCGCTACGGCTTGGGGGGTGTGGGTCCTCCGGAGCCGGTGTTCGTCCCATAGGGGGTCGGCGGGGAGGGCGCGGTGGCACCACTGGGAGGGAGCGCGGAGTCCGGTGACTGGCGATAGCTCGGGGCGAGCCCCCGTGCGGCGCGGCCCTTGGACCACTCACGCCAACCGACGGTTCCAACTCCGGCCACGATCAGGCCGATCAACAGCCCGATAAGGAGGACGGGGGGCACCACGGTGCCCGCCGTGCTCGGAGCCCCGTTCGAACCGCACCCGCTCACAAGGCAGGTCGACTGCGCCTGAGCCTGGGGCACGGCCTCGGGTTGGGCCTGTACGGAGCTCGGAGCGGGAGCGGTCAGCGGCCGCGCGGCCGCCGTCACACCGTTCATCGGGGCCAGGGTCGCGTCGGACCTCGAATAGGCCGAGGCTCCCGCGACGATCTCGACGTGATGGTGGATCGCATCGACGGCGAGGTCCACGCGCGAGGTGGCGAAAGAGGTGGCGCCGAGAGCGTGGGGGTCCCAGCCGTGACCGGCCGTCCCGAACAGGTCGAAGGCGTGGGGGACCAGGATGATCCCCTCCTCGTCATCGAACGGTCCCGTGAGGGAGAGCACGATCACCGGTACGGTCTGTCCGTTGGCGAGTGGCACGGTCCCTAGATCGGTCCCATGGAGATCGATCATGCCGGACCCATTGACGGAGCCCGACGGGCCCCCGGAGGCGGTCACGGCGGACCCGGCGAACGACGTTCGGCTGGCGGCCCATCCGAAGGCCCATGCTCCGGACGCGGTGAATGCGGAACTCGAGTTCCAGCTGATGTTCGGCCCGACGTTCCACGGGACGACGCCCAGGGCGGGAGCGAACTGGACCGAAGCGTGAGCGCTTCCGCGGGCGGCGACAAAGGCCGAGGCCACCGCGGTCGAAGCGCCGTGGTGGACGGTCACCGAGAAGCTCTGGTTGACCGCGCCTTGGCTCGCGGCGGAGGCGTTGTCGATCCCGAAGGCGGGCGTCGCGGTGCCGTTCTCGTACACCGTGGCAGCCGTCGTGAAGTTCCCGAACCCGGTGTCCTGCTCGTAGGCCCGGTAGCTGAGATTCCCCAGGATCATCGGCGCCGAGCAGTTCGGCGAGCAGAACGTGCCGAAGAGGGACGCGCCGACGGTGCGCTGCGCCTCCAGGGCCACGGTGGAGCTCGATGTGTTGGTCGCGGTCAAGATCACGTGCCAGCCAAAGAACGCGTGGAGCGAGTACGACCCGTTCGGCAAGATCACGCTGAGGTTGGCCCAGCGCTCGGCCCCGTATGCCCACTGCTGGGTCGCCCCGGACTGCGGGGCGACGGCCGCATTCGCTGCAGGCGCCGCCAGGGGGAGGGCCAGCGTCGCCAGCAGCAGGGCGCCGAGCACGAGGAGTGAGCCGAACGTTCGTTCGTGGGAGTTCATGGTTTGGTTCCTGGACGGAGCGGACCCCGTCAGAGGGATGGAGCCGAGAAGTGGGGTATAAACGGGCGTTCCGACCGGTTCGCCCGCTTTGGGACCGTGTGCTACGGTGTCTCTAGGGGTTCGAGCCCGAGGGTTCAGGAGGCGGGGCCCCGACCGGGGGGGACCCGGAGGTTCTCGCGTTGCCGTCGCAGTTCGAGCGCCAGGGACTCCCCCATCGACGTGAGCCGGTAGACCCTGAGCCGTCGCGGGCGCCCACGGACGTGTCGGACATCCTGCGAAAGCACCCCCGCGATGACGAGCCGTCGCAGCACGTTGGAGAGCGGGCTCTGCCCGACCTCCAGCCTGTCGGACATCCCGGCCTGCGTGAAGGTCGGAGGAGCGATCTCGTCGTCGTGGAGCGTGCCGAGCGAGTACAGATGCAGCACGACGCGTTGCGAAAGCCGCAGCCGCTCGACCTGCTCCGGTGGGGCGGGGGCCGGCAACACCGGGGCGATCGGCGGTAGGGCGGGCTCGATTTCGGGCCTCGGCCGAGGGATCGTGAGCGGCACCGGTCCGAGCGAGGGTCCCGATGGGGGAGCTGCCGCGAGCTCGGGTCGGACGAATTGGGAGGTGACGATCGGACGCGGGCCTTCCGGCGGCCGGTCGATCAGGACCGCCTGCGGCGGAGCGGAGGTCGCTCCGGTGATCCGGCCGTGTCGCCCGGCACGGTCACCGTAGAATGACCGCGTGTACAGCACGATCCCGACCACTACCAGCCCCGCCGCCAGGACTCCTCCTGTCAACCAGGGGATCACGCCACCCAATGGGCTGGTCGGACTCGCCGAGGCGGGGCCGCTCACATTCACCATCAGAGTGGTGCTCGAGCTTGCGTTGGCAGAATCCGTCACCTGAAATGTCGCAAGGTAGGAGCCGGGGGCGGCGTACGTGTAGGAGAGATTGAACCCGCTGCCGACCTGTCCGTTCCCGAACGTCCAGGTCGCGCTGCGGAACGTGCCCGACCCGCCGATCACCGTCGCCGAGAAGTCGACGGTCAGCGGGGCGACCCCTGATTTCGGGACGACCGTGGCGAGGGTCCGCAAGGCCCCGCTCGAAACGGCGAGCGTCTGGGCGCATTGGCCCGTCTGGGAGCCCTGCGTCACGGAAACGATCGTGGTGTAGGACCCAGGGTGGTCGAACCGGTGAATGGGGGCGAAATACGCCGTGCCCGTCCCGTTGAAGTACGACCCATCCCCGAACGACCAGTCGATCGCCGAAGGGGCCACGCCGAGCGCAGTGAGCTCGTAGGCCACGACGAGGGGCGCGTTCCCCGCCGTCGGGTGTAGGCTCAAGGTGAGGCCGGCACTGCATCCCTGGGCGGTGGGGGGCGGCGTGCCGCCGACGATCGGGGCCGTGCACAGCAGTCCGAGCGACAGGAGTCCGCCGAGGACGAACACCCCGCGAAGCGTTCGAACCCTCATCGCTCCCATTCCGGCGCTCCCCCGCGGCCGTCCCACATCCCACGCACGAGCTCGTCCGACTCCGCCGCGAGACGTCGGATACGGAACCGTTCGACCGCGAAGGCCGTAGCGCCCGCGGCGACCGCAATCGCCCCCAGGGCGTAGACGAGGGCGGTCGACGAGAGGCCGAGCAGGACGGGAGGTACCGGGCCGCCGACGACCTGGACCGTGGGAAGGGTGCGATTGACCGGCTGACCCGCCGCGTCCTCGACCCTCAGGATGGGAACGAACGTCCCGCTGGACGAGTACGTGTGCGTGATGCTGACCCCGGCCTCCGAGGAGCCGTGGCTCCCGTCGCCGAAGTTCCATTCGATCGTATAGGGCGCCCGGCCGCCGGAGACGCCGGCCTGGAACGTGACGACCAGCGGGGAGGTCCCTTGCAGCGGGGAAAAGGTGTAGGTCGCCTGGAGGGGAACCACGGCGAGGGCTACGACGGTCGCAGTCGCCGCCCGGCTCCCGCCCTGGCTGTCAACGACGACGGAGGAGACGGTGTAGGTCCCTGCGATGCTGAACAACATCGTGGAGGAGTAGGTGGCTCCGTCCCACGCCAGGGCCTGCTCGCACCGCCCGGTGCCAGGACAGACGCTGAGGTTGTACGGACCCGACCCGCCGGAGGCGTTCGTCGTGATCGTGACCTCGAACGGAACTTCCCCGATCGAGCGGGAGATGGAAAGTGCGACGGCGAGATTTGACGGGTTACCGGAGCTGCCTGAGGACGCGCTCGCCGTTCGACCGCAGAGCGTCCAGGTCTGTCCTGCCTGCGCCGAGCGCACTCCCCGGGAATCCAGACCCCCGAACAGCACCAGGCAGCCGTTCGAGCCACTCGTGTTTTCCGATAGGCCGGCCGACCATCGGGGCGAGGGTGCGGAGGGGAGGGGGCTGACCGAACTCGCCCACGAACCGGCCGAGTAGGTCCAACTGTCGTTCAGGGCTCCCACGCTGGCCGGCGATTCTCCGCCGAACAGGTACACGACCCCGAGGCCCACGTCGTAGGCGATCGATTCCCCGAGTCGGGCCGATGGGGCGAGGGCGGTGGTCCGGTTCACCCAGCTCTGGCCGTCAAACGACCAGGATTGGCTGGGCGCGAGGCCGGAGGGACTGAGGACCGCGAGTAGGTAGCCGTCCGCGACGTCGTAGGCCACCGAGGGGCAGCACGCGGCGGGGGGCGACTCGCCGGAGACCGTGACCGCCGACCAGCCCCCGCCGGCGAACGAGTACAGGTCGGATCGGGGCCCGGAGGCATCGACTCCGCCGAACAGGATCACCGAGGAGGTCGTCGGGTCGTACGAGGCCCCGGCCGCATCGCGGGGGCTCGGCGGGTGGAACCCGGTCTGCGAGAGCATCGTCCAGGTTCCGGACGAGAACATCCAGGTGTCGCCGAGGTAGCCGGAGGCACCGAGCCCCCCGAACAGGAGGACCCCAGCCGAAGAGGGGTCGTACACCATCGCGGCCCCCTCACGTCGCGGTGGGGGCGAAATGAGCAGGGAGGCCGTGAGGTTCTGCCAGTGACCCGCGACCAGGCGCCAGGTTTCTCCGACCGGCTGGCCCATGGGACCGGAAGCGGTCCCTCCGAACAGGAGGACGTAGCCGTCGTGCGCGTCGTACACCATCCCCGCCGGGGCGAGTATCGGTGGGGGGGTCCCGGCCGCGGCGGTCTGGTTCGTCCAGTTGCCAGCCCACGCCGTGCTGGGGTCGGCACTCCGGAGAGTCACGGGGTGGAACGACGATACGGGACGCGCGACGGTCGAGTGGAAGGACGCGGAAGCTCGGCCCGAGGGGGCGGGAAGGATGAATGCGCCGCTGACCACCAGCAGCACGACCAGAACGACCAGCGCCGATGACCCCCCACGCATTCGGGCGAGCAGGCGGTCGAATCGGGCCGTGATCCGCACGTCCGCCCTCGAAGCGGTCTGGCGATTCGCCCGGCTCGTGGCTAGCACTGTCGCTTCTATCGGAATTTCCCTTATGAACTTGGTCTGGAGATACACGGTTGATAGAGGGTTTTCTCCCGAGCGGGTCGCTAACGGCCGAGGTGGCCCTCTAGAACTCGGGCCACCGGAATCGACCTTTTCGGGCGATCGCCTGGGATTCGGGATATCCGGCGTCGGCATGGCGCACGACCCCGATCCCCGGGTCGTTGTGAAGGACCCTCGCCATCCTCCGCTCCGCGTCCGCACTCCCATCGGCCACAATGACGAGGCCCGCGTGGATGGAGTTTCCGATTCCCGTTCCTCCCCCGTGGTGCACAGAGACCCACGACGCCCCGCCCGCCACGCTCAGCAATGCGTTCAGGATCGGCCAGTCGGCGATGGCGTCCGAACCGTCCTTCATCCGCTCCGTCTCCCGGTAGGGGCTCGCCACGCTTCCCGTGTCGTGGTGGTCCCTCCCGATCGCCACCGGCGCCGTCAGCCGCCCATCGCGGACCATCTCGTTGACCAGGCGGCCGAACTTCTCGCGATCCCCGTACCCCATGTAGCAGATGCGCGCGGGGAGGCCCTGGAACTGGACCCTTTCGCGGGCCATCCGGATCCAACGGGCGAGGTGGTGGTCCTCTGAGAACTCCGTGAGCACCATCTCGTCGATTCGGAAGATATCCTTCGGGTCGCCGGATAGGGCCACCCAACGGAACGGTCCGCTGCCGACGGCGAACAGCGAGCGGATGTACTTGGGAACATACCCCGGGATCTCGAACGCGCGCTCCACACCGGCATCCCGCGCCTGGGTCCTGAAATTGTTTCCATAATCGAACGCGCGCGCCCCCCGCGCCTGGAGGGTTAGGATGGCCCGCGCCTCGGTGGCGATAGAGCTGCGGACCCGGGCCAGATAGCCCACCGGGTCGTAGGCCCGGAGCGTCGAGGCGGTCTCGACGGTAAGACCCATGGGAATGTAGCCGACGTTGATGTCGTGAGCCGCGGTCTGGTCGGAGACGATGTCGGGAGTGACCTCCCGTTCGACCAGTTCCGGGTAGACCTGCGCTGCGTTCGCGCACAGACCGACGGAGCGTGCCACCCGTTCGGTGGCCGCCCGCCGAACCCGTGTCAGGGCCTCCTCGAGCGACGGGGCCACCTCGTCGAGATAGCCCATCCTAAGGCGCCGGTCGATCGCCTCCGGGTCGACGTCCACGAAGAGCCCGGCGCCCCCGAGCATCGTCACGGCCAGCGGCTGGGCACCGCCCATCTCCCCCAGACCGCTCGTCAACATCCATCGCCCGACGAGGTCCGGTTGGTTGAACTCCGCCCGGGCCAGCGCGCCCAAGGTCTCAAAGGTGCCCTGAAGGATCCCCTGCGTGCCGATGTAGATCCAACTTCCCGCCGTCATCTGCCCGTACATCGTCAGGCCTCGGGCCTCCAGGTCCCAGAACTGCTCGTCGGTCGCCCACCGAGGCACGACCATCGCATTCACGATCAGGACGCGCGGGGCATCGGAGTGGGTGGGGAACACACCGACGGGTTTTCCGGACTGGACGAGGAGGGTCTCGTCGTTCCCGAGTTCGGGGAGCAGGGAGACCAGTCGGTCGTACGACTCCCAATTCCGCGCCGCCTTGCCCCGGCCCCCGTACACGATGAGGCCCGCCGGATCGCGGGCGACCTCGGGGTCGAGATTGTTCATGAGCAGCCGATACGCACCCTCCTGGCTCCACCCTTTGCAGTGGAGATTCGCACCGCGGGGCGCGCGGATCACTCGGCTGGGGTCACGCAGGGTCGCCACATCGGCCCGACCCTCCTCCCGCTTACAATGCTTTGCCGCGACCTGAAGGTGGACCGATAACCTCGACCCCATTGTCGCTCACCCCGCCGGCCTGAACGCGGAGCCCGGTGGGACGACCTTGGGGAAGCAGGGACGACCTCTTCTCCGCCCGGACCCACGGGAGTTCGTGCCCGAGGCCGAGCCGTCGCTCCGACCACTGAGGGGGCCCTGCCGGAGAGTGCCCGAGGAAGCACCTAGGATATGAACAGTTAGGCGGATTCTCTGACGGTTGCCGCTGTAGCTCAGTCGGTAGAGCGGCTGATTTGTAATCAGCAGGTCGGGAGTTCGATTCTCCCCAGCGGCTCTTCATGCAGTCGCAGGCTCGAAGGACGACCAGCCACCCGCCGCCCTCAATGGGGTCGCCAGTCGGAGGCGACGGTTCGCAATTCCGGCCCGGCGGAGGACCCCCGGCCCCTTCCCAACGCATTGCGGGGTGGGTCACAGAACTGACCCAAGGATCGCACGCCTCTCGGTGCCCGAGCAATCCCCGCTCCCTGGGAACGCACCCTTTTACCTCGGAGCTTGTTGCCTCGGGTAGAGGAGCCCCATGGTCCAGAAGGTCACCGAAGTGGTCGGGTCGTCGAAGGAGAGCTTCGCCAAGGCCGCCGAGAACGCCGTCAGTACCGCCGCAAAGACGGTTCGGAACCTGCGATGGTTCCGCGTGACCGAGTTCGAGGGGCAGATCCACGACCAGAAGGTAAGCGAATACCGAGCGACGGTCAAGATCTACTTCGACCTGGACTGAGGGGCCACTCACGGGTCCCCGGGCCGGTGAGGGGTCGTTCCGCCCAAGAAGGCGCGGACGGCCCGGTCGACGTGGGGTCGGGGCAGGATCGCCTCGATCACTTCGCGGATTCGCCCGTCGGGGTTGATCAGGAAGGTGACGCGCTTCGCATGACCGAACGCACCCAGCACCCCAAACAGCCGGGCCACCTCCTTGTCGGAATCGGACACGAGCGGGAACGGGAGGGAGCACTCCGACGCGAAGGCGACCTGGTCGACGGCCGAGTCGACGCTGACCCCGACGATGTCGACACCGCGGTCTTGGAAGGCCGGAAAGTGGTGGGCGAACTCCTTCGACTCGGAGGTGCACCCCATGGACCCCGCCTTGGGGTAGAAGTACAGTACGACCGACCGGCCGCGGAGGGAAGAGAGCCTGAGTTTCGCTCCGTGCGTCGTGGGAGCCTCGAAGTCAGGGGCCAGCTCCCCGGGAATCAGCACCTTCCAACCAGTTTCGCGGTCGTATTAACCGTCGGCCCTGCTATTCGGAGGGGCTGTTGGGCTCCTCGATCGACCGGTTCACCCGATGTCTCGTCGCGGCGGAAAGCGGCGGTCGGCCGAGCGCGGAGAGCGCGGCTTCCACGGTGGTAGGTTCAACCGGGCGGACGAGTACACTGGCGACCGAAGGCAGCCCCAGGACGAACTGGATCGCCGCCTCGGCGAGGGTCCGTGTCCGTTCCTCGGTCAGAAACCCTAGGCGGGTCACCGGTCGAAGCCGTTGCTCCAGCGTCTCCCAACGTTCGAATCGGGCGGATGGGCCGTCGGAAACCGACGAGCCGCGCAGGAACCCCCCGTCGAGCGCCCCGTGGGCAAACGGATCCTCGACCAGGAGCGACGCCCGGCCCCCCCGGACGACGCGTTCGGCCTCGACCGCGAGACGATGGTCGAGCAGGTTCGCCGCCATCACGAGGAACCCGGCCCCCGCCTCGAGGACGGGCGGAAGCAGGTCGAGCCGCGTGGCGGGCGTGACCTTCAACCCCCATCCCCCCGTGGCCCCGGAATCTGCCAACTCCTGGAGGAGGCGCGGGGTCTCGGGGCGGTCGAGCCACGCCCCCTGGCTCGGCAACAGGCATGGGAAAAGGGTCACGGGCACCCCGATCCGGGCCGCCGACTGGTCCAATCCGGACCTCAGCCGGTCCAGAAGCTCCTGCGACGTGGCCGGGGGAGCGGGCCGCCCCTCGTCCACCAGTACGAGCGCCGAGAGGTCCGAGCCTTCCGGCGGCCGGCTCGCGCCCACCCGACCCTCGGCGCCCTCCGTCCCGCGACCGCAAAGATCGACCGCGTCGATTCCCGCCGCGAACGCCCGTTGCAGGGTTCCCGCACCCTGGATGGAAGCGCCCCGGGGCCCCGAGGAATCTTCCGAGAGGTCGAGCCCGATCACCGAGATGGTCCGGTCACCCCTCCCGATCCTCCGCCGCTCGAGCGCGCCTCCGCTCAAGGATCCGCCTCCCTCTTCCTACGCCGGAGCGGACGCGTCACGGGAATGACCTCGTCGTGGCGAACCGCTCTCCTCTCAGACTGGCAGCCAGTGCCTGGGGAGCGGGCTCTCCGGGTGGAACCGGATAATACGCGATCTTTCCCGGTCGCACGACGTGCGAGATCCAAGCGCCGAGAGCCTGCCGGCCGAACCCCCGGCCACGGAATGAGGGCACGGTCTCCACCGCCCCCTCCTCCGCGGGTCCATGCTCGCGCACCGACCAGGCCCACGCGACGGGCTCCGCACCCGATAGGACCACGAAATGGGCCCCGTGTCGAGCGACGGTCGCCCCGTCCCCCTCGGGCGGGAGCTCTCGAAACCGGTACAGTTCGAGGTCCTCCCACGCCCCTCGGGGGGGGCCCTCAAGGAGGTCAGAGATTTCCTGGGGTCGGTCGAACGCGACCGCCGGTTTGATGGAGCCCAATCGGGCGCGCTCGGCTTCCGAGGCCGTTTCGCCGAAGAACACGCTCACTCCGTCACGGTGCCGAGCGAACATCGCGCGCGGGGGGCGGTCGAGTGCGGAGGAGAACGGATGGAGCCGATGTCCCGCGTCGATGCGATATCGCAGGAGCGTGTGGATCCTGACCAGCTCGGACGGGCGCACGTCGGCGACACCGCGAGCGCTGAGATAATCCCGCGGTCGCTCATCCCCCCCGCGGGGTTTTCCGCCTCAGGGGGTGTCGTGGGCCGTTGGCGCCTCCCGCTCCCCCCGTCGATCACCGCCCGCTCACCGAGCGACTTCGTCCGTCGAAGCTCTCGGAGATGGTCGGGAATGCCGCCGCGCTCGCCGCCCTGAGAAGCTGGGCGGCCGCGTGGAGTGGCGGAACGATTCCGGCCCGACGCGCCGCCGTCCTCGCGGGTCCCCCGGGGGTCGGCAAGACGACCGCCGCGCTCGCCCTCGCCCAGGAGATGGGCTGGTCGGTCGTGGAGATGAACGCCTCCGACGCGCGGAACCAGACGGCCATCGAGCAGGTCGCCGGCCGGGCGTCGCTCACCGAGACGTTGGGGACCACGGGGGTCTACCGAAGCTCGAAGGAAGGGGGCCGTTCCCTGATCCTCCTCGACGAAGCCGACTGCCTCACCGGCCGCGCGATCGAGTCTTCCACCCCCAGAGCGACCCCGCTCACGCTCCGCCAGTTCCTTCGGGGACGGTACGGGACCGTCGAGGCGCTCGCGAACGCCTGGGGCCTTGGCAAGGCGGGCCACCCGAGGGGATTCGAGAGCTGGGAGAACGTTCCCGCCACCGCCGGTCGGGCCGCGTGGGCCCGGCTCCCGTCGGCGCTGTCGGACCTCAATGAGTGGCGGGGGGCGGCCAAGCCGAAAGACCTGACCGACCGGGGGGGCCTCGGAGCGATCGCTCGGCTCGTCCGGGAGACGCGGCAACCGCTCGTCCTCACCGTCAACGACGAGCGGACGCTCACCCGGTACTCCCCGGTGTTCCGCAACTCGGTGGCCCGGGTGCACTTCGGCCCGGTGCCCGACGCGCTGCTCCGCGGGCTCCTGCGACGGATCATCCTCCGAGAGGAGCTGACGATCTCCGCGTCGGCCCTCGACGCGATCGTGCACCGGTGCCGGGGCGATGTGCGCGCCGCGCTCAACGACCTCGAAGCCGTCGCGCCTCTCCCCCCGGACCTGGTGCAGGGTTCGGTGCTGGGGGGGCGAGACTCCGTCGCCGAGCTTGAGGGGTTCACCGAGGAGGTGTTCGGCCACCCGATGGTGTACCGGAACGTCGAAATCCGCAATCGCCTCGACGCGACGCCGGATGACCTGTTCCCCTGGATCGAAGAGAACCTTCCTCGATTCGCGGTCGACGCGGCCCATCGGTATCGGGGCTTCGAGCTCCTCGGCCGGGCCGAACTGTTCCTGGCTCGGGCCCGCCGGCAGCGGGTCTGGGGCCTGTGGAGCTACGCTTCCGAGATGATGACCGGCGGCGTGAGCCTCGCGGCGTCGGAGGGCGCCAGCCCGAGGTCGGCGCGCGCGTTCTTCCCTTCGTTCCTCGGCGACATGGGCCGAACCCGGCAGCTCCGAGCCCAACGCACTGCCCTCTCGCAGAGGACCGGCCGACGGTTCCACGTCTCGCGTCGGAAGGCGAACGAGCTGTTCTTTCCCTGGATGGAGGGGCTTCTGAGAGGCGCGCGGAGGGACCCGAAGGAGGTCGCCGCTGCGCGGCGGGTCCTGCGAGAACTCCAGATGACCGCGGAGGACGTGGCGATCTTGCTCGGGGTGGAGCCGGAGTCAGCACAGGTCGCGGAATGGCTCGGGACGCCGGAGATGATGGTCGAAGAAGAAGTGACGAGTGAGCCCACCCCGCCCGCCCTGCCGCCTTCCGCCGAGCCCGGGAAGAAACGGCAGCGGAGCCTGGGCGAGTTCTAGCCGACCGGTACGCGGCTCACTCGAATCGGCCCACGCCCGGGCCGCCGCCGGCTTGGGCCTTCTCGAACTTCGAGGTGACCTTTCCGCTCATCGCGGCCATTCGCATGGCGATGGGCTTGTTCTTCATCGAGACCCGGATGAACCCGGCCCCGAGGAAGCCCGCGGCCGTCGCCTGCAGCGAAACGTTGGCGACGCCCACCGACGTGAGCGTCCCGATCGGACTGACGACCGGGACCGCGGGCGAGACCGTGATCGGGATCCCCGCCGGCGGTGGCGGAGGAGGCGGTGGGAGGGCGGACTGGCCCGGAATCGACGGCGAGAGTCCGACGTTCACCGTGGCGAGCGGGAACGACTGGATGACGGTGGAGGTGTTCGTGTACGGACGATACGTCGCCGAGGTGTAGTACCCGTCGACGGCTCCGCTGCCGCCGGCCTTGCACTCCACCGTGATGCACGCGTCGACGGGGACGGTGGTGTAGGGAGGGCCCGTGTCCACGACATTGAACGACGCGGTCCAGGTGTCCCCGATGTACAAGGCGTTCTGGCTGTGATTGGTGCTCCAGTTCCACCCGTAGGTCGTGAGCCCCCCGACCTGCACGCTGGGCGTCGGTACGGTCTGGCACGACCGCTCGAACTCGCCGGAGGGGAGCTGGCACGAGGCTGCGAACTGGGGATTGCTGGCGACCTTGATGTTGCCGAACGGCACGTAGGTGAACAGCGGCTGGGCGGTACCATTGGCGACGAGCGTATTGTAGATCGGACCGAAGCTGATGTGGCGGAGCGCGTTCATCAGGGTCGGATTCTGGGTATCCGGATTGTTCCAGGCCCCGTGCGGGACGAACTGGAGGTCGCCGGCCTGTCCGTCCGGACACGCGGCATACGCCGGCCCGTCCCAGCTGCCGCCGGTAGCGGCCGCTAGGTCACAGGCGGCAGCAATGACGTGATTGACGTTCGCCTGCACCAGCGGGCCCCCCGGCCCGCCTCCTCGCGGGCCGACCGGCCACCCCGGGGAGAGGGGATCGCTCGGGGTCGTCCATAACGTGATGGTGTCGATCGTGCAGACTCCGCCGACCGAGTCCGAACAGGTGGGAGAGTTGTGGGCGAGCGCGGCGATCGAATCCTTCGGGTTCCCGTCCTGCGACGTCACCCATCCCTCGCAGTTCGGGCTCACGGCGACGCCGAACTGGAAGGAGGGCTCGCACGTCCATCCGTTCGCCTGGGTGCCTCCGCAACAGGAGTCGAAGGGACTGACGTAGTAGTTCTCCACGTAATGCGGGTCCCGCGGAGCCGTCGAACCCATGAGCACGATCACGTGGTGGGTGTGTCCCGACCACGTCAGCCCGCTCCCGATGATGGCCCCGTAGAGCGAGGTGATCGCCGGGGAGTGCAGGAAGTTGTCGTCGAGCCCGATGACGCCGCTCCAGCCCCCACCGAACACGCCGTCCTGGAAGGTCGAGACGACGTCCGCCCCGAATTCCGAGGCTGCGACGAAGTTGCTGATATCGACGTGGTACTTCGATCCGTCGAACAGCCCATCGTCCCAGTCCCCTCCGTCGGTCGCAAAGAAATCGACGAGGGCGAACGTGACGTGCGAATGGGGGTTCGCGGCTTGGATCGCGTTGGCAATCGACCCGGCGTTCGCCATGAAGAACGGCACCCCGTTCGACTCCTCGCACGGTAAGCTGAACGCGCCCGGGTTCGCCCGAGCGCACTTGTCGGTCCCGTAGTAGAAGAATCCGTGATTGTACACCCCGTCGTAGGCGGTGGTCTCGATCACGAACGCCACCTCTACATCGGGCCAAGCCGGGGCGGCCGCTCCCCCGGCGATCGCACTGAGCGTGACGCGCGAGACCGGGTTCCCCGCAGGACAGCCGGTCCCGCCGAGGGCACAGATCGACTGGGGGGTGTTCTGGATGTGGAGCGTGACGGCGGGCGCGTTCGAACCGCTCTGCGGGGTCTGAGTGATCGTCGGCATCGGCGTCTGGTTCGCGGGCGCCGCGGCGGTCGAGGAGGAGGAGGCGCTCGCCGGATCGGCGAGGGTCACCACGCCAATTCGATTCGCCGTCGGATGGCCGAATGGCCCGGAGAGAAGCGCGAGAACCACGAGGGGAAGCACGGCGAGGCCGAACAGCGGGATTCCCCAGAGGAGCCGGCCCCGTCGGCCTGAAGGCCTGAGGAGAAAGGGCGGTCGCACCGCGGTCACTGGTAAAAAGGAAACCCACTGCCCCACCTTACCCTTTGCGGTCCGATAGCACGAATCTACCCTTCCGGTAGGGAGCCACCTGGTGGGGGACGGCGCCTCCGGGCCGTGCTCCCGAACGGGCGACAGCGGAGACGGCGTGGGACCCAGCCCACCCCCAAGCTGCCCGGACCGTGGGTTCAGGGGCGGTTCCGACCGGCCGGGTGTCCCCTTCGTTCCGGCGGTCGAGCGCAAGTCCGGCACAGCAGTGGATCATCGTCGAGGACGCTAAGGTGCACGCACGTTTCGCAGACCGGCGCTCCGCATCGTTCGCATTCCCCGAGCTGCTCCCCGGGCCTGGTGCGGGAATCACAGACCGAGCACCGGGAGGCGCCCTGCTCCGCCCGAGGCGCCCCGCGAGCCCACGAGGCGGAGACCGCGAGGGACGCCACCAGGGAGTCCAGCTCCGCCGGAACGTCCTCCCGGGGTTCCCGCTCGAAGCTAAGGGGCCGTCGGCCGGGCATGGTCGAGGACCGGTCGACCCCGAGCTCGCGAGCCATCTTCTCGAGTTCTCGGGCGGTCAACCGCTGGTCCAAGGCTCCCCGGCCTGACGCCTTCGTGGGAGTCCCGCGCGGGGGAGGCGTCAACTCGGACGACCTGATCCCGCGCCATTGGGAAGGGCCGGCCGCGAGAGGGGACGCCCTCGGGTCGGGAATGGGGAAGGCGGAGGTGGGAAGCGGGCGGGCCGGAATGGGGGAGATTGGCCGGGATTCGGGCGCCCGAGGTTTCTCAGATCGTGAGCGGTCCCCCGCGTTCACACGCTCCCGTTCCGCGGGCATCGGTCGATACGGTTCCTCGTCCAGGTCCGGGCCGGAAAGCACCGAAGCGAGGCCTCCTGTTAGCCCGATCGCACCGACGGTGAAGAACAGCTCCCAGAGCGGGAATCGGCTCGGTCCGACGTGGGTGCCCGCGCTGAGGGAAGCAAGGCTCAGCGCGAGGCAGACCCCTCCGAAGGAGAAGAGAGGCAGGCTCTCGCCGAGATCCATGAGCCATGAGGGCGCGCCCGTTCGGCCCGGAACCTTACGGCCCGACAGCGGTCGCCGAACGTCGGGGAGCGGGCGTCCCCCCCGGCGGGGGCCGCTGTGTGATTCGGGAGTAGGCGGGGTCCGCGGACTAGGACGGTTGGTTCGCGTAGCTCGCCCCTCCCCCCGGACCCCTCCGGACGATATCCGCGCTGGGTCGTTGAAGCTATCGGAGGGACCCTGCTGCGACCGGCGCCGGTTGGTCGCTCAGGGCCGAGCCGGATGGGACCGCGATTCGGGCTTCGCCATCAGTATAAATACACACCCCCGACATAAACATCCGGTGCCCTCTCGAGGTCTCGATGGGAACCAGGATGCGACGTCGGACGGTCTACGCGGCGACGATTGCGGCAATGTTGGCGATGGTCGGGGGGTGGGTCCTCGCGGCCAGCACGACCACCGTTCTTCCGAGTCAAACGAGCAACGTCACATCGGGCAGTCCCGGAGGATTCTCGGCCGCCGTGGTCCAATCGACCCAGGTCGTCGCGGTGAGCTCCTCGATCGCGGCGTACGCCGCCGGTGGCACGCAAGCCGCGGGCACGAGTGCCCTCTCCGGTACCACCACGACGCTCGCGATCTGTGCCGCGGGGCCTTGTACCGCCAATTACAACTCGGTGAACAGCAACCCGAGCACCGCCGGGGACTACGCGGTCCAGCTCGTGGTCTCCGTGACCCAGCCGGCCACCGGGGGCGCGAGCAGCGGCTTCGACATCCAGTTCGAGACGAGCATCAACGCCAACGTGCTCGTGTTCGGCTACGCGTACTTCCAGACCGGGGTCTCCTCGGCAGTGACCGCGCAGACGATCAATGTCTACGTGTTCGTCGACCTCGGGGTCAACGCCGCCCCTACCGTGAACTCGATCTCGGTCCAGATGAACGGGTGTCTCTCCGCGACGACCTGCCCGTAGACCTACCGACGGGAGAGGCGGTCCGCCGCTCCCCGAACCCTTTCCGGTTCGCCTCGGCCCGGGGCGCGCTGATGGAGCGATCCCCGGGGAACGAACGCACCCGAGGGTAACCAAGCTCCTTTACCCTCGGCGACCATGCTGGGTGGATGACCGGGTGGGAGCCAGCCCTCGAGCACGGCCTCACTCCGAGGCTCGATGACCGGGTCCTCGACTTCCTGAACAAGCGCACCGGAACCATCGCGTTCAGCGGCCTTCGCCGGGCTCTCGGAGCCCATCCGGAATCGCTGACCCGTGCGCTCCGTCGCCTCGAACGGGGGGGGGCGGTGCGGCGCGATGACTCTGGGTACTCACTGACGGTCCCCGGTCCCGACCCCGGACCCTCCCCCGAAGCCGTCAGTGCCCGGGCCGTGGCGACCGTTCAGCTCCCTCCCGCGGTCAGCCGGGACACGCTCTTCGGGATCCTCGCGGGCCGATGGTCCGGTCCCCTCCGCTGGGTCGGGGTGTACGACCGTCCGGGGGACCCCTGGCTCGCCTGGTCGTTAGATGAGACCCCGGGACACGTCCTCCTCTCCGTCAAGAAGGGCACCCTCCGAGTGCTCGTCGATCTTCCCCGCGACAATGCGGAGGGGGTGCGGCTGGAAGGGGCCGCCGACGATCTGCTCCTCCGGATCCTGGAACGCCTCAAGAACGCACGCGACCCCGGCCCCGCTTCCGCGACGGCGCTCGCGCGCGGAGGCGGGACCGGCGCGTACGATGTGCTGTGGAACCTCTCCCTCCCCTCCGCCCCCCGGGTTGATATGGAGGGAGCCCTAGGACCTAGCGCGTCCTGATGGCAGTCGCATCGACGGTCTCCGAACTCCCCTCGCCGCCCGAACTCGTCACGGTGCTCGAGGAGAGTCATTGCCAGTTCCTTCGGCAGGTCGCCGGTCGCCCCGCGGAAAGCTCCCTCGGACCGGTCCGGTGGTTCCACTCGTCGCTGCCCTCGCCGCTGCTCAACGGCTGCGTCTGGGCCGGCGACGCCGTGGGATTGGACTCCCTCGGGGGGATCGCCACCCGCCTGGTCGAAGAACCCGGACCCTCCTCCCTGTGGATCCCGGATCGCCTCGTCACGGGGCAGACGGCGCGCGATCTCATCTCCCTCGGCCTCGAGCGTACTCCGCCGTGGTCCGGGGTCGCGCTCGACCTCCGGTCGGCCGATCAGACCCACGAACCCTCCGGCGCGTTCCTCGTACAGGAGTCGCACGACCTGGAGTCCGACCGGTTGTTCACCCGGACGTGGAACCTCGCGGGCGTCGACCTGCCGGAGGCCGCCGAGGCGGTGCTCTCCGAGCACATCGAGTCCGCCCGCGCGCACCGGGCGCTTCGCCCTCTCATCGCCTGGTCGCACGCCGCGCCGGCCGCCGTCTGCCTGCTCGCGGGGGGGCCGGGGTACATCGCGGTCCACGGCCTCTCCACCCTGCCGGCCGTCCGGCGGCACGGCATCGCGAGCTCGCTCGTGCTCCACGCGCTCAAGTTGGCCCACGCCGAGGGCGCTCGATACGCCGTGGCCGTCGTCCCCCCCGCCGGGGCGGAGATGCTCGCCAAGTTGGGGTTCCTGCCGTACACCGGCTGGGAGCGCTTCGAGTGGCGCCCCGAGAACGCGGTGTGACTGGGTCGGTGGGAATCCGGTCAATATCCCCCTCCGTCCCCTGACCCGGGTGCCGTCCACGACGGCGGAGGAATCGAATGCACGAAGGACACGACGAGGAAGGCGGAGTGCCGATGGGACCGTGGGTGTGGAGCGCCTACAAGGCGTACAACGAGCTCCTGCGCGAGAAGATCAAGAAGCGGTTCGACCAACAGGAAGGCCCGTGGATGGATCAGCTGGCCGGGCTCTTGGTCGAGCTCGTCAACGCGCGCTGGGAAGGCGGACGCGCCGGGGACAAGGCGGAGACCGAGATCCTCGCGAAGCTGAACAAGCTCCTCGGGGAGTAGACCATGGCCTCCCCGTACCCCGGTCCCGGGTCGGGCCCGTTCCCCGTGCCCCAGCCGCCGATCCCGCTCCCGTCGCCGTTCTGAACGGGACGATGGGCGTCGGTCGGGGGCGGGGCACTGCCGGACCAACCTTTTCCCCCCCGGGGGGCCGATGAGCCTCGCCGAGCTCGAGTCCGAGCTCACCGGGGCCGTGGAACGCCTTCGGCCGAGCGTCGTGCGGGTCGAGAGCTTCGGTCGACAGGAGGGCGCCGGTTCCGGCCTCGCCATCGCGCCGCTGCGCCACATCGTCACGAACGCCCACGTGCTCCGGGGCGCCTCGCGCGTCGCGGTCCGATCCCCGGAAGGAGACCGGATCGAGGCCGAGATCGTGGGCGCGGATGCGGCGACCGATGTCGCCGTCGTCCGCGTCCCCCACGGTCATTGGCCGGTGGCGCCGTTCGGGGATTCCGAGCGGCTGCGCGTCGGACAGTTCGTCGTCGCCGTCGGGAACTCCCTGGGACTTCCCGGGGAGCCGACGGTGTCCCTCGGCGTGGTGAGCGCCCTCGGGCGCACCCTTCCGGGGACCGACTTCATCTTCGAAGGACTCTTGCAGACCGACGCGGCGATCAATCCCGGGAACAGCGGCGGTCCCCTGGCCGACCTCCGCGGGGCCGTCGTCGGACTCAACACCGCGATGGTGCCGTTCGCCCAGGGGGTCGGGTTCGCCGTGCCGATCAATACCGTGCGCCACGTCGCCGAGCAGATCGTCCATACGGGCCACGTGGTGCGACCCTGGCTCGGGATCACGGGGTCGACGCTGGATGCGCAGGCGGCCGCCGAGCGCCGACTCTCGAGCTCCTCCGGCGTTCTCGTCCGCGAGATCGCTCCCTCCGGTCCGGCGGCCGAGGCCGGATTGAGCCCGGGCGACGTGCTGCGTCGCGTCGCCGGCACGCCCGTTCGGTCGCTTCGGGAGCTGCTCCAGAGGCTGTCGAGTCTGCCCGTCGGCGGCTCGATCGACCTCGAATTCGAGCGACGGGGGTTCCCGCGCCGAGCGGTGGTCCGGTTGGCCGAGGCCCCCGTTCTTCGAGGCCGAGCGGGTTAGAGCACGTGGGCGGTCAGGTGGACCGCCACGTTGCCGCGGATCGCATTGGAGATCGGGCAGCCCTTCTCCGCCGCCTGGGCCGCTTCCTCGAACTCCTTCGCGCCGAGGCCGGGAACTTTCCCGCGGACCGTCAGATCCATCGTGGTGACCTTCCAAGCGTCCCCCACCTTGTCGAACGTGGCGACCGCGGTGACCTCGAGGCGGTCCGGGGCGTGTCCGCCGCGGGTGAGTCCCCCCGAGAGGGCCATGGCGTAGCAGGCGGCGTGCGCGGCGGCGAGCAGTTCCTCCGGGCTCGTCTTCCCGCCGGATTCCTCCGTGCGCGCGGCCCACGTCACGGGGAGCTTGGGAAGCGCACCGCTCTCGCCGCGTACCTCGCCGTTTCCGGTCCTCAGGTCGTGTTCCCACACCGCATGGGCCGTCCGCTTTGCCGCCATCGCCACGGGCGACCCCCGACCCCGATTTAACTTGACGGTCGAGCGCGGCGCGGGGACGGACGGGCTCCCGCCGCAGGTGTTTTGGGAGGGTGGGTCCCTGTCATGGATGATGGCCTCCACGACCCTTTCCCTCCCACGCTATCTGGTGCTCGAACCGCGGGGGAGCGTCCGTCTCGAACTGACGCTGCCCTCGCCCTCGTGCGAGATCGATGTGCGGCTGGAGAACCCGGCCCCCGAGCGAAGCTTCGTGCTCGTGATCGCGGAAACCCGGGGGACGTTGCTCCAGCGGGTCCGGCTCGCGGGGGGGGCGCGGATCTACTTCGCCCCGCGCCGCTCCGGCCTGTACCTGCTCTTCCTGAGCAACCCGGGCCACGAGTCCGTGACCCTCTTTCTCCACGCGTCCGCACCCTCCCGTCGGACCCGCCCGCGGAGGGTCCATGCGCGGAAGCCGCACGTCCGCGAGGCGGAGGCCGCGGGTCCGACGCCGGGCCCGGGCGGAAAGCCGCGGCGAAGTTCTACCCGCCGCGTGCCGCGGCGATCGCACTGAGCACGCGGTGGGTCCACCGGCTCAACGCGATCGGAGCGTGTCGTCCGGGGTCTCCGACCACTCGGGCGGGATGTAGCAGAACGGCCGAGGGGCCGGGGGCGGGGGGAGCCGGCGGGCCGCCTTCCACATCATCAGCGCGCCGAGGGTGCTGAGGATGAGTCCGGCACCGATCGGGGGCACCAGCACCCAGCCGATCGGCATCACCGCGGGCGCGGCCGCGGACGTCGTGGGCAGCGTGGCGCTTCCCGCCGGCTGGGGGGCCGGGACGGTGAGCCCGACGGAGGCGACCTCGGTGGCGTTCCGGGCGTCCGTCACCGTCACGGTGACGCGGTAGTCGCCCGCCAACCTCGGGGCGCAGGTCAAGCTCGAGGTGGAGCTCGACGGGCAGTTCACCGGGAGGCCGCTCCAGACGAGCAGGTAGGGGGCCCTCCCGCCGGTGACCTGCGCCGTGAAGGTCGCGGTCGAGCCGGGCTGAACGGTACCCGGAGTCACTCCGAGGGCGAGCGCGAGGGGGAGGTCGGCCACCCGTACGATCCCCTGGTCGAGGGCGTAGACCCCGCGGCTGTCGGTGACATTGAGAGTGGCCCGGTAGGCGCCCGGGGAGGCGTACGAGTAGACGAGCCTCGGGCTGGTGCTGACCGAGTTGCCGACACCGGTCGCGAGGGCGTACCGGTAGGGCGGAAGTCCGCCCACGACGAACGCGGTGAGCTGGACGGCCTGTCCTGGCACGACGACCGTGCCCGACAGGAGGAGCGACGCCTGCAGGGGAAGGACGAACGCCCAGGTCGCGGCGACGGGGCTGCCAGTGCTCTGGGTTCCCAAGGCGATGATGTACCCGTCGGCCGCGTCGTAGGCGACGGTGGCGGAGGAACGTCCTGGGACGGCGTGGACCCCAAGCGCGGAGAGGTTCGTCCACTGGCTCGAGGCGTATGTCCAGCTGTCGCGCATCGCCGCCGTGCCATGGCCGCCGAACAGGAGGAGGCCGTTGTTCAACGGGTCGTAGACGACCCCCGCGCTGTCCCGCGCGGCGGGACCCGAGGCGGTCGAGCTGGTCCGGTTCGTCCAGGTCTGGTGCGCGTAGCTCCACGTGTCGCCGCACGGGTGCCCGCACGCCCCGTTGCCTCCGAACAGGAGGTCAAAGCCGTCGCTGGCGTCGTAGACGAACGCCTCGGCCGATCGGGCCGGCGGGAACTGGGCGGTGGGGTCGGTCACGTTGCTCCACCGCCCTGAGGCGAACATCCAGAGGTCCGAGAGCGCCTGCCCGTTCTGGAGCGCCCCCCCGAGCAGGAGAATCCCTCCGACGGTCGGGTCGTACGTGCTTCGGGCGTCCGTCCGGGGCGAGGGCGAGCCGCCCGTGGGACTCAGCATCGCCCAGTAAGTGCCTCGGAACTGCCAGGTCTCGGCGCTGACGCCGGTCGACGTGCGGCCCCCAAAGAGGACCAGTGCCTTCTCGGAGGGGTCGTAGCTCAGCGTGGCCCCCGACCTGGGCGAGGGGGCCGTGGCCAGCGAGCTCGTCAGGTTGGTCCAGTTGCCGTGGGTGAACGACCAGGTCTCGGAGGAGGGGCACGTGAGGCTCGAGCATCCCCCGAAGAGGATGACCGAGGAGGTCTGCGGGTCGTACGCCATGGCGGCTCCCGTCCCCGGGGCCGGGGCGGAGAGGGCCTGGGCCCCGAGCTTCAGCCACGCACCGGGTTTGGCGGGCGGGGCACCCGCCGGGGTCGAGGAGAGCTGGAGCCCGGCCTCCGCGTGGGACGGCGCGGAGACCGGACGGGGCGAGGCTCCGGCATGGAACAGTGGGATCAGCAAGGCTCCGACCGCCACTAGCGCGACGAGCGCCGGGACGCCGTACCGCGCTGCGCGGACGCGGGCCGCCTGGGGGAGGGCAAACGGGGCCTGGGCTCGGGCCGGACCGTCGGTGTGGCCGGATGTTAGAATACGCATATATGCGTGTTCGCGGGATTGGGTTAAAAAGCTCCCCCGTTATTTTGTACATCCCGCTTCCGGGTATCCTGCCGCGGCGCGGACGTGAGACGCCAACGCAGGGGGGGGCCGGATCGGGTTGCCCGAGGTCTATATAGACCGGGGGGGTCGAGGCGCCGGATGGGGTCCGAGCCAGTCCCTCCGCCCCCCATCGAACCGTACAAGGTCAAGGTCGTAGAGCGGATCTCCCTGCCCTCCCGCGAGGCGCGCGAGTCGGCGCTCGTGCGATCCGGGTTCAACCTGTTCAATCTCACCTCCGAAGAGGTCTACATCGACCTGCTCACCGACTCGGGCACCTCGGCGATGAGCGACCGCCAGTGGGCGGGTTTGATGGTCGGGGACGAGAGCTACGCGGGGAGCCGGAATTTCCGCCACCTGGAGGAGGTCGTCCGAAGGATCACGGGCTTTCCCGAGGTGATCCCGACCCATCAGGGACGGGCGGCGGAGAACCTCCTGTTCTCCCTGCTCGCGCGACCGGGCAGCACGGTCCCGAACAACATGCATTTCGACACGACGCGCACCCACGTGATGCGGAACGGAGCGAGGGCCGTGAACCTTGCGATCCCGGCCGCGTACGACTCGCAGGACCCCCACCCGTTCAAGGGGAACGTCAACGTCCCCCGGCTTGCTGCGCTCCTGGCCGACCCCCAGGTCAAGGTCCCGCTCGTCATGGTGACGCTTACCAACAACACCGGGGGCGGCCAGCCGGTTTCGCTCGAGAACCTGGGGGAAGTCTCGCGAGTGTGCCGGGCCCGCGGGGTCCCGCTGTACCTCGACATGTGCCGGTGGGCGGAGAACAGCTTTTTCGTACGGGCGCGCGAGCCGGGGATGTCCCACCGTTCGATCGCCGAGATCGGCCGGATGACGTTCGACCTCGCCGACGGGGCCACGATGAGCGCGAAGAAGGACGGGCTCGTCAATATCGGAGGCTTCCTGGCGACGCGGGACCCTGAGCTCGCCGCCCGGGCCAAGGAACTCCTGATCGTCTTCGAGGGGTTCCCGACGTACGGCGGTCTCGCCCGACGCGACCTCGAGGCGATGTCGATCGGGCTCGAAGAGGCGATGGACCTCGAGTACCTGGCCCATCGGGTCGGCCAGGTGGCGTTCCTCGCGGAGCGGATCGCCGCCCACGGCGCGCCGGTCCTCAGGCCGCCGGGGGGCCATGGCGTCTACCTCGATGTCCGGCGTTTCCTCCCGCACCTTTCGCCGGCGGACCTGCCCGGTCAGGCCCTCGCGGTGGAGCTGTTCCGGGAGGGAGCGGTGCGGTCGGTCGAGGTCGGGGCGATCATGTTCGGGGACGGCGAGTCCCCGAGCCCGGGAGAAACCCCTCTCGAGCTCGTCCGACTTGCGATCCCCCGTCGCGTGTATTCGTCGGCCCACCTCCAGTACGTCGCCGACGTCGTCGGAGCGGTCTGGCGGCGCCGCGAACGGATCGTGGGGATGACGATGACCCACGCTCCGGAGCACCTGAGGCATTTCACGGCGAAGTTCGCTCCGAAACCCGCCGCGTAGCGGCCGAACGCCTGCACCCGAGAGCTCATCCCGCTACGCCGGCTCGGAGGCGGCGCGGGTCAGCGCTCGGTCGGCCCAAGCAGGGGAGCGGGTCGGAGTGCGAGGTCGAGACGTTCTGCTGCTCGTCGCCTTGGCGGCGACCTGGGGCCTCTCCTTCGTGTTCATCCGCATCGCCTCGCCCGCGCTCGGACCGTTCCTCCTTGTCGAGCTGCGGGTCGGCATCGCGGCGATCGTGCTCGGCGTGCTCGTGCTCGCGCGGGGTTTGCGGGCGAGCGACCTGCCGGCGCTCCGCCGGGCCCCCGGGCCGTTCGTCACGCTCGCCGTGCTCAACGCCGCCATCCCGTTCACCCTGATCTCGGCGGCGGAGCTGGTCCTCCCCGCGTCGGTGGCGGCGATCGTCAACGCCACGGTCCCGCTGTTCACCGCGATGATGGCGATGGTCTGGCTCGCCGAGCGACTGTCGGCGTACCAGGGGGTCGGCCTCCTCCTCGGATTCGGCGGGGTCGTGCTGCTCGTGGGGGGAGGCACGCTCCCGTTCACGCTCTGGGTCATGCTGGGGGTCACCGCGTCCCTCGCCGGGGCGGTGTCGTACGCCGTGGGAGCGATCTACACCAAACGCACGTTTCCGGACCGCTCGCCGATCGCACTGACCCTGGGCCAGGAAACGGTCGCCGCCCTGTTGATCCTCCCCGTCGCCGTCTCGACGGTCCCCTCGGCCCACTTCACCGAGGTGGCCCTCCTCTCCGCCGTCGGGCTCGCCGTATTCTCGACCGCGATGGCCTACCTCGTCTACTTCGACCTGCTCCAACGGATCGGCCCGACCCGTTCCACGTCGGTCACCTTCCTCGTTCCCGTGTTCGGTCTCGCCTGGAGCCGGGTGCTGCTCGGGGAGCCGCTCGGGGCCCCGCTGCTCGCCGGGCTCGCGTGCATCCTTCTCGGGGTGGGGCTCGTGACCCGCATCGGGGCCGCCGAGGCGACCGGAGGGGCCCCCCCGACAGCAGTCGAGTCGCTCAGAACTTCTTAAGGGCCGAAGGATGCGTACGCGGGAAGGTTCTGGAATGGGTTCTAAGCGGTCGGAGTCGCAGGGCTGGAAGGCGCTCGACGATCGCCTGCGTCGGATCGAGGCGAGCCCCCATACCATCAGCCTCCTCGCGTCCCTCTCGCTCGAAGGCGGCGAGTCCGCGTGGACCAAACCGGCGATGCTCTCCCTCTACGAGGGCCAAGGCGACGCGCGCACGCCGGAACTGTTCTTCGCCGAGCTGAAGGAGCTCACCCTCGCCGTCCGATCGGTCGAGGTGGAACAACGCTACGCCCCGTGGGCACCGACGACCGCGATCGCCGACCTGCCGGCGAGCACCCTTGCGCCCGAAGCCCACGCGACCCCGGCGCTGTGGTTCGCCCGGTGGGTGGGCGTCGCCCAGCGGCTCGGGCCTATGTGGCCCAAGGTCCGCGGGATGCTCCGGGACCTCGCCGACGAGGCCCCGGTCGTGTCGGACGACGACGAGCAGGGGGAATCCCGGGCCGACACCCCGCTACGCTCATTTCTCACCATGCTGGAGGCGATCGTGGAGAGCTTGCCGGGGCGGATCGAGGCCCCGGCCCCTCGCCTGGAGCCCCCTCGGAGCGCAGACCTCCGGGAGTGGGAGGAACTGGTGCAGACGGTTCCCTTCGGGCCGCTCGAACCCGCGCTGCGGGGGCGGACCATCTCGTTCCCGGACGGGGTCGAGCTCCGATTTCTCCGGTATCCGCGCATGGGCGAGCTCTCCTGGGCCGACGGAGGTTCGCGTCTCAGTTTCCTCGCCGGGGGGGATCCGGAGATCCCGGCCCCGATCGCTTCGACGCTGGGGGCGTACGTTTCCGCGGCCCGACCGGCGCTGGAAGCGGAGGTGACCGGGTTCGTGGAACGGTGCGAACGGGCATTCGGCCGTTTCCGGGAAGCGTTCGCGCCGGAGCTCGTCGCCCGTGCCCTCGCTCCGACGAACGTCGGCCGGGACGGGTGGAAATGAGCGACCTCTCCGGCTCCCAGGGTTTCGCGGGCCAGATCGCCGACTCGGGGCTCTCCGGAGGGGGGTACGGGGGCCAGGTGCGGGCCTCCCAATTGCGCCGCATCCTGCTCGCCCACCTCTCGATGCGCTGGCCCCCCCTGTTCATCTGGGGTCCTCCGGGGGTCGGAAAGAGCTCGGTGGTCCGGCAGGTCGCGGCCGAGCGGCGTCTGGAGGTCCTCGACCTGCGGATGCTGCTGCTCGACCCGGTCGACCTTCGCGGCCTTCCGGTCCCGTATCGTGGGAAGGTCCGATGGTCCCCGCCGGAGTTCCTGCCGGAGAAGGGCAAGGGAATCCTGTTCCTCGACGAACTGAACGCCGCGCCCCCGCTGGTGCAGGCGTCGGTCTACCAGCTGGTGCTCGACCGGAAGATCGGGGAGTATCGGCTTCCGGACGGCTGGATGGTCGTGGCCGCGGGAAACCGCGAGTCGGACCAGTCGATCGCCCACGCGATGCCGAGCGCGTTGCGCTCTCGCTTCGAGCACCTCGAACTCATCCCCGACCTGGAAAGCTGGAAAACGTGGGCCTACGGGGCAGGGGTCCACGCCTCGGTCATCGCGTTCCTCGAGTTCCGGCCGGCCCTCCTGTATCAAATGCTTCCGGAGTCGAAGCCGTTCCCCTGCCCGAGGACCTGGGAGATGGTCAGTCGGGTCCTCTCCCTCGAGCTCGGGACCGAAGAGGAGCTGCGGGTGCTCGAGGGATGTGTCGGTACCGGTGCGGCCACCGAGTTCGACCTGTTCCGAAAATCGCTCAATGTCCTGCCGAAACTGGAGCGCGTCATCGAAGGGATGGACGCGCTTCCGCCCGACGCGGTGACGGGCTACGCGCTCGTCTCCGGACTCGTCGCCCGGTACGGACGGGAGCCCGCTCGCCTACCCCGCCTCATCGCCTACGCCGAGCACCTGGGCCGCTCCGGATTCCGCGAGCTCGAGGTGCTGCTGATCCGCGACCTGGTGCGCCGGAACCCGTCGGTGAGCAAGTCGCCGGCGTTCCGGCGCTGGGCCGAGCAGAACGTCCAGGCGCTTGGTTAGATGCGAGGGGCGGGGGGACCCAAACCGCGCCGCGGCCGAGCGGGAGCTCGAAGGTCCGGCCCCGCGCCTCCAGGCGAGATTCTTGGGGGCGAGGTCGCGGCCGAATCAAGGGAGGCGGCGACGCCCGACGGGTCGCAGGCGATGTCCGATGCCCGCGCGAGGTTCCTGACCCGGAACCCGTTCCTCGGCGTCGTCGCACTCGGGATGCCGTGGAAGGAGTCGCCGGCGGTTCGCTCGGTGACCTCCGACGGGTCCACGTTGTACTACAATCCGGAGTTCGTGCGCCACGCCCCACCGTTGGAGCTCGAGGCCCACCTGATGCACGTCCTCCTGCACTGGGCCCTCGGGCATCCGTGGAGGGGCGCCGGGTTCGACGCGAGGCGCTGGCGGGCAGCGACCGACCTCGCGCTCGTCGAGCTGTTCCTGAGGAGCCCGTACGATTACCGGCCGGTCCTTCCCCTCCGATACCCGCCGGAAACCGGTCGAGACCGTTCGGCCGAGGAGATCGCGTCGATCCTGCCGGAATCCTCCCCCGATGGGGACGAGGCAGGGTCGCTCCGATCGGATCTCCCGGAATGCTGGCAGGACCCTGTGGAGGGGGAGGGCCTCGAGGACCGACTGCGGCAGCGTTGGAGGGAACGTCTCGTCCAGGCGGCGCAGTCGACCAGCGCGGGGGGCGACGGCGGGGCATTCGCCGAGGAGACCCTCCGGGCGCTGGAAGCCCCCCGGATCGACTGGCGAGGACGTCTGTCGATGTTCTTGCAGCGGAGCCAAGCGGCGGATTACACCTGGGTGCCCCCCAACCGGCGCTACCTGCATCGGGGAGTCTACCTGCCCGGGACCCGATCCCGCAGTCTCGGCGACCTCGTGGTCGCCCTCGATACCTCCGGGTCGATCGACCCGGACGTCGCCCGGTCGTTCCTCGCCGAGGTGGGCCAGATCGCCCAACTGCTGGGGTCCACGGGGCGACTCCTCCTGATCCAGGCCGACGAGGAGGTGAGGGACGTGCGCACGATCGGTCCGGGCGATCGAGTACCGGATACGATCCGGGGCCGAGGGGGGACGAGCTTCGTGCCGGTGTTCGACTACCTGTCGCACCACCCGGAGATCTCCCCAGGCGGACTCCTCTACCTGACCGATGGGCAGGGAACATTTCCGGAGAAGGCGCCGCCGTTCCCGGTCCTCTGGGTCCTGGTCGCGCCCGCCCACGTCCCGTTCGGAGCGTCGCTGGCACTGCCTGGCGGATGACGTGCGGCGGATTGTCCGAGATGTGGTACTGGGAGCTCTACAAGCCATTAATAGGACTGGCCGCCGTGAACCCTTTGCCTGCCTCGGGTGGGCGAGGGAACGAACATGGGATGCGGCAAAATGAAGGTGGCGTGCGACGACGGCTTTGAAGTGGTCACGAGCGACAAAAAGGAGCTGGTCTCCCTGGTCCAGTGGCACACGAAGCACAAGCACAACATGGACACGACCGAAGAAGCGGTCATGAAGATGTCCAAGCACCCGTAGGGGTGCCCGGAGATCTCCGCCCTATCGTCAACCATTTCCGTTAGCTCCCACCGGATCGTTTCGACGTGACTTTCTGCTCCAGATCAGCGGCTGAGCCGGTGGCCCAGCGGACCCGGTAGGATTCCTACAGAAGAACGTGGGAAATGGTTGTCTCCGTCCGCTCGGAGGGCTCAGCCTCGACGGGTCCCCCCTCGTCGGGCGGTCCACACGAGGAGCGGACCGACGATCGCGCCGCTCACGGCGAAGACGGCGGCGACGACTCCCCACGGGGAGCTGCCCCTCGGGGCCACCGAGGGAGCGACGGGTTGCCCGAGCCCGTGCATGGAGGCACTCGCCTGGGCCGGTGACAGCGGCGCGGCGGTCACGACGGACGTCCCGGCCGGAGTGGATTGCTGACCGTCGACCATCGCGTGCCGCGGCGAGTACAACAGGCTCCCGCTTGGGGCGGCGGTTTGGGCCAGCGGCGCGCTCGCCGCGTGCTCGGGCACGGCCTGCACGAGGCCCGCCGATTTGGTGACGTCCGAGGCGGGCAACACCAACGGGCCGTTCGCGAGGAGCACGCCGCCCGAACCCGCGCCGTCGGTGTACGCGATCACGAAGTCGAGTTCCGTGCTTCCGTCCGGTAGGTAGACCGTCTTGGTCCCGGTCACCCGGAAGGTGAAGTTGACCGGGCCGGTCGAGTTCAACGACGCGCCGCCGGTCTTGGACGCGCTCGCCGTGCTGCCTCCCGAGGACGCCCGGTCGACCTCGGCGTAGGCCGCCCACCCCTGGAAGGAGACGTTCGAGGTGGCTCCCCAGCTCTTCCCGACGAAGAGGGGCCCCCGGACGATGACCAGGGCCGGGACGAAACTCGCCCGGAGCGACTCGGCGACGAACCCCGACGCGCTCACCGATCCGGTGGTGTACCGGATCTGCTCTCCCCCGCCCGCGGGGCGGGTCACGTTCGGGAAGTTCACCGCGTCGAGCGAGACGTTCATGGCCCGCAGGCTCTCCACGTGCTCATCGTTGAGCGACAAGGATCCGTTCGGGCCCGTCGTGAGGTTCAGGTAGGCGGAGTATGCGGTCAGCGTCTGCACGGTCGCCGAGAGGCTGATGTTCATCGGCCGGAGCGGGGGCGTCACGTTGGGCCCGTAGGTCCCGGCCATGGGGAAGGTCCCCGAGCCAAGGACGGTGAGCGATACGCCCCGATACTCGGCCGATTGCACCGTGACGTAGAGGTGACCGGAGGAGGGGGTCGAGACATTCACGATCGCGTAGACCGCGTACGCGACGTCCGCGGACTCGTAGACGGCGACGAACGCCCCGGAGTTGGTGAGATTGCCTCCGGTGAGGGCTTGGGAGGAGTTGTAGGCCCCCACATAGGTGGCGCTCACTGACACGTTCGCGGCGGCGCCCCAGGCCCACGTGGCGCGCGGAGCCGTCGAGTTGAACGGGACCGGGTGAGCCAAGACCCCGAGCCCGGCCGTGGGCGCGGACGGCGACGCGGCTCGGGCGGGCGTCGCGAAGGTCGCCAGGGACATCCCCCCGGCGATCATCAGCAGACCTAGCAGCCCCGCCGTGATCCACCGCGGATTTCGGGCCGCGCGTCGGAGGTCTCGAGGTTCGTTCGGCGATGGGGGGCGCGCACGGGCGTTCGATTCTCTGGCTCCCATGGGGTTCTCCCAGTCCTATCCATGGAGGCAGGGGGTATCGGGCGAGACGCACGAGAGTACGGGTCGAATCGTTCGGAGGGGTTTATCTTCGGGCGCGGCGAGGCGAGAACGTGCAGTCGCCCCCAGGAGTGGAGGACCCGATCTCCGCGATCTTCGACCTTTCGGACCGGGTGGCCGAGATGGCTCCGCTGGTCCGCCGGATGTACCGGTACACCTCGATCGTCCTCCTGTTCTGGATCGTCATCATGGCCGTCGTCGCCCTCGCCACCCTGCACGGGGCCTTCTGGCTGACGATCCTCGCCGTGGTGGGTCTGATCATCGGGGGGCTGGGATTCAGCCTCCTCCGGCAGACCGACCGGTTCTTCCGATTGTTCGTGGCACGACACCGCTCCATTCGACTCGTACGCGAAGCCGACCCCCGAGTGAAGATCCCCGACGGACGCACCCCGGTCGAGCGGCTCGGACGCCACCTGATCGACTCCAACCCGACCGTGGATGCGTTCGTTCGGCTCGATCCTTCCGCGGTGCGGTACAAGGTGGCGCTGCCGGGCGCGAAGCGGAGCGTCCCGTTCGACCTCGTGATCGAGCGCCCCGGGGGCGCGATATGGAAGACCCTCGGGATGGGCGACCACGGATTCGCCATCTTAGCGAGGGTCGGCCCGGAGGCGCCCACGGTGGCCGACCTCCAACGGCTCGAACAGGATGTCAGCGAGGTCGGCCACACACTCGATGCATTACCCGTTCGCGCCATCCTCCTCCGGACGCAGCCGATCCCCCTCCCCGAGGACGTCTACGAGTACTCGGTGGGTCACCCGGCCTACGTCCGCCGAGGGGGCGAGAGCTACCGAGTGGCCCTCGAGATCGTCACCGAGCAGCCGGACGGGACCTACGACTTCGTCCCCCACGTGTTGGGCGTGCCGTGACGGGGGCGCCGTCCGGCGTGGGCTAGCCGGGGGGACGCCGGCCCGCGAGCCAGTCAGGCGCACGAACGAACCGGTAGTGCTCGGCCAGCTCGCGTCCGTATAGGTCCTGGTAGAACCGATGGTACGCCTTGAGGTGCTCCACCCCGGGGCGCGTGATCCGGATATCGTAGCCCTGCACGTCCCGGGAGACCGTGGCAAACTTCTCGGTCGTCAGGTACTCGAGTACCTTGTCGGTCATGTGGGAGTTCGAGCGGATCGCATGCAGGATCTCCTCCTTCGACACCCGACCCGAGTACGCCCGAAGCGCCTCGTCGACCCGTGCCATGAGGTCCTCCTGCCCGAGGTCGAGATTGAGCTCGGCGAAGAGCCTCGACAAGGCGATGAAGGCGTAGATTCGGTACCCCTTGTAGCGACGCTCTGGCACCGTGACCGCCCTCTCCTAGTCGGCCCCGGTACAAGGTAGTTCGCCCGCGGCGAACCGCCTCGCCCGCCAACAATCGATAAATCGCCGCCGGGCAGGGGGGTCGACGGGGTCCCGCACGTGAACGAGATCGGATTCCTGCTCGCGGTCGGGGTGAGCGTCTTCGCTCTCGTGGACCCGGTGGGGGCCCTCCCGTTCTTCGTGAGCCTCACCGAGGGGTTTCCCGACGCGGACCGTCGCATCGTCCTCGGCCGCGCCGTCCTCGTGCTCGGGAGCATTCTCGGCATCTTCGCCCTGGTCGGCCGGTTCCTGTTCGCGGCGTTCGGCTTCACCCTCGCGGCATTCGAGATCGCGGGAGGGATCATCCTCTTCCTCGTCGCGGTCGAGATGCTGACGGGGGGCACGCGCAGCACGAAGATGACGGACGCCGAGCGGGAGGAGGCGCTCGCGCGACGGGACGAGATCTCGGTCGTCCCCCTCGGGATCCCGCTCCTCGCGGGCCCGGGAGCGATCTCTACGGTGATGATCTACGAAGGGAACGCCGGCGGGGACGTCTTCGAGATCGTGGCCGTCTTCGCGGCCATCGCGGCCACGACCGTCGCCACCTGGCTCATCCTCGGGTACGGACAGCGGATCCTCCGCGTCATCGGGCGTGTCGGGGTGATGGCGCTCACGAGGGTGATGGGTCTCCTCCTCGCCGCGGTCGCGGTCCAGTTCGTCATCAACGGCCTGGTCTCCATCGTCCCGCTCCTGTGACCTGCGGTTCTAGGCGTCCGCGCCGGGCGGCGGGCTAGGTGCGCCGCTTGGTCCGCTTCACGACCGAGGGGCGTCGAGCCGTCCCGTGCTTCTTCGTCGGGGCCGGCGCCTTGCGGACGCTTGCCTTTCGGGCGAGGGGCGTCGACGGGCGATGCCCCGTCGCTTTTTCGACGAGGTCGAGCACCATCGTGTTCGGAGTCGCCGGGTTCCGCGCTTTCGACCAGACCTTCTCCCCAGCCGGGACGGGGACCGGGAGGTCATTCTCCGCGGGGGGAAACCCACACTCGTAGGCGTCGGTGTAGGCGCAGTACGGGTTGAAGGCGCGGTTGAAGTCGAGGTCGTACTCGTCCGTCTCGTTCAGCTCCATGGTGAGATAGCGTCCGGGCCCATAGGTCTCCCTCCCGCTCGTCGCGTCGCGGAATGGGACGAACACCGAACTCCCGACCCCTTCGCCGGCATGATAGACCCGCAGCCGCAGCGGCTTGCCTCCCAGTCGGAAGCGGACCTCACCGAGGAGCCGCATCACCGCCTGACCATCGCGGTTCGTGCGGAGGAATGCTTCCTCCGGGACCGGACGCCGGACGAGCTGCCCCTTGACCACGTATCGCGGGTCGATCGGGAAGTACTGCAGTCCGTGAAACCCCTGGACGCTCTCTGCGACGAACGGGGACTCGGCGTGGTGGGCCATGAACCGGTCCTTCATCGTACGCTCGTACTCGAGCTCCTCGGTGTAGTCGCCCATGGTCCGGTCTCAGGGGCCGCACGGCTCACGGGTGATAAGCCTGCTCGAGGGGCTTCGCCCCAGCCCGGCGCCTCCCTGGACGGGGGCTGGGCGAACGGAGCGGGGAAATCGAGGGCCACGACCACGTTCGGCAGGTCGACGACCTCGGCCAGGCGCAGGTTTCCCAACAGACTCGCGAGTACGTACCCCTCCTTCGCGGTCCAGCCGCCCTCGACGAGCCAATCGAGCAGGTTGTCGAGCGCCATGCGGGTCGCCTCCTCCATCGACGGGGCGACCCCGAGGGCGGTCCAGCAATCGCCGGGGACCGGGGGCGGCGGCCCACGGGAGACGACCCGTGGAGCGGGGGGTGCTCCGCCGGAGCGGAGCTGGATCCGGACCCGAGCGGTCGCGGGCGTCTCGATCCCCGTGCCACAGAGCTCCCCGTCCCCCTGCGCGGCGTGGGGGTCCCCGAACCCGAGCATCGCACCGGTCTGATACACCGGAAGTCGGACCACCGACCCCCTCCGGTGCCAGCGGTGGTCCATGTTCCCTCCGAACCGCTGTGGGGGAATCAGGGGATACCGGCCGCTCTCGGGAGCCACTCCGATCACGCCCAGCATCGGGGCGAGGGCGATCTCCACCGGTCGAAGGAATCCCCGGAGCGGCCTCGCCACCTCCCCCTCGATCGCCCAGATCACCAGGTCGTCGTCGAATCGCTGGGCAAGGAACCCGAACTCCCGGAACACGCCCGTCCATCCCCAGGAGGCGGTACGGATCTCGAGCAGCTCGACGTCGACGGCATCCCCCGGCCGGGCTCCCCGAACCTCGACGGGGCCGGCTACGGCGTCCACCCGGCCCATGTCGAGCGCGTGGAGGTCGCTCGGGCGACTCGACGGCCCCAGCTGGCCTGTCGAGGAGTCGTGCAACTCGACTATGAACTCCTCTCCGGGATCGACCGAGAAGACCGAGGCCGCCCCGGGTTCCCAGGCAAATTGGAGGTGTGCCTCCTGCCGGCCGTCGAACACCCTCACCGGGCCCTTCTCCGTTTCCTTCGGTTCCGCTCAGCCCTGCCGGCGAGGCTCTTCGGGAACGCCGGGGGAGGGCAGGGATAGGTAGAGTCGCTTGTTGCGCGCTCCCTTGTTTTCGATCCTGAGCAGTCGGGCATGGCCGACCTCCGAGGTGCGGCGCACGTGGGTGCCCCCGTCCGCTTGGACGTCGAACCCGCGGATGTCGATGAGCCGGACCTCATCGACGTCGGGTACCAGGTCCGGGGCCACCCGGACGAGGGACGGATCGCGTGCGGCCTCCGCCCGCGGGATGAAGCGCACGACCACCTCTCGGTCCTCCCGCACCACCTGGTGCACCTCTTCGAGCAGGAGTTCGGCGAGCTTCGCATCGAACTCTGGGATGGAAAAGTCCATCCGTGCGCGGTCGACCGCGATCTGGCCGCCAGTAATCCCCGCTTGGTACCGCCGGAACACGACGCCGCTCAGGATGTGCAGGAGCGTGTGGTAGCGCATGTGCGCGTACCGGCGTCCCCAGTCGAGCTCCGCGTGCATCCGGGCCCCGACGGGGGGCAGCGCCGGTCCCTGCAGGTGGTGGGAGATCCCCGAGGGCCCCTTCTCCACGTTGATGACCGACCACCGCGAGCTTCCTTCGCCCCGGAGCGACCCGGTATCGTGAGGCTGTCCGCCTCCGGTCGGGCAGAATATCGTGGACTCGAGTTCGACCGCGCTCCCCGAGGTCGCGCGGACCGTGACCTCCGCCTCGCGGAGGTATGCGTCGGTCAGGTAGAGGTCCGCAGGCATCGGCAAGGGGCAGGAAACCGGCCGTATTGAGCCTCCCGAGCGGTGCGGATGCGCATTTCAACGCATCGAGAGGAATCTGCGGGAAAGGAGTATATTCTCCGGAGGCCAGAACGGGAAGATGCGTCGTTCCGGGTGGGCAGCACAACGACGCGCCGAACCGCGTCGAGGCTGGGGGAAGCTCGCACCCATCCCGGTCGTAGCCGTGGGGCTGGCGCTCCTCGTGCTTGGCCCGGGGTTGCTACCCGGGGGACCGGTACCCCGAACCGCCCTCGCCCGCGCGCATGCCGTGGCCCATCCGACCTTCCGCCCGGCGCCGCACCCGGGCCTTCGGGAAGCATCGCACCCGACGGCGTCGTCCGTATGGTACACCCAGGAAGGAACGACGCTGGCCCAATGGGACAGCAGCTACACCCGCCTCGTGCTTCCCACGATCCGCCTCACCGTCGCCCTCGCGCCCAGCCCGGTCTCCATCGGGTACGAGCTGAACGGTCTGTCGGACGCCGGGGACTGGTACCAACTGGTCATCGCGGACAATTGGCCCGGGTGTGCGAGCGGGTACGAGGAGGTGACGGAGATCTGGACGAACTCCGGGTCCAGCGGACCGATTACGTGCGACCCGACCCTCTCCCTCAAGCGGGGGGACCTGCTCGAGCTCAACCTCTCCTTCGCCTCCAGCTCGAGCACCTGCCTTACGGTCGTCGACCGGACCAGCGGCCTGAGTCATTCGGTGTGCGTCACCCCGCCCGACAGCGGCGGTACGGGGTTCACCGTGCTCTCCACGACCGCGGACTCGAACGGGTACTTCACCGGCCCCATGACGGAAGCCCTGAACCAGACCTCGTCCAGCTGCCCGGATTACTCGAAGCTTCCTACGGTGGCCTACTCGTTCCTCACCCCCGCATGGTCGACGCAGTACATCCCGTGGGCCGACGAGTTCGAGTACGGAGGCTCGGGGACGTACTGCTTCGGCGGCTCGCCCGGGATCCAGGGCGTGAGCTCGTACGTTCCCGTGACGTCGTACTTTGACAACTCCGCCGGCTCCGGGTTCAATTCCCGGTACGCGGGAGCCCAGAACGAGTCGGTCGTGGTCCCCGGCACGACCCTTCGGTACGAGACCGATCCGACGCTCCTATCGAGCGTCTCGGCCTCCGCCACGAGCCTCCTGCTCGCGGTGGGGGGGACGACCACCCTCACCGCCTCGGTCTCCGGGGGAGTGCCTCCGTACGGCGCCCTCTGGACCGAGAACGGCACGTTCGTCCCCAACCGGAACCTCAGCTGGGATTGGAACGCCACCTCCTCCGGCGTGACGGCGTTCATCGCCTACGGGATCGACGCACAGGGCGACGTGATCGGGCCCTCGAACACCGTCCTGGTGGACATCCCCGGGCCCCTCTCCGTCTCGCGGATCTCCGCGAGCCCGTCGTCGGGCTCGCTGGACGTCGGGCAGACGACCACCCTCAGCGTCCTGGCGTCGGGCGGGATCGCACCCTACACGTTCCTTTGGTCCGGGCTTCCGACCGGCTGCTCGGCGGCCAACTCCTCCTCGCTGGTCTGCACGCCGACGGCGGCCGGCACCTTCGCCGTGGAACTCGAGCTCATCGACGCGAACGGCACCACGGTGGGGACCCCGACGATGGTCTACCACGTCGCGACCGACCCGGTGGCCACCCTCACGGTCACCCCGAGCGTCGTGGAGGTCGGACTGCCTCTCCTGCTTTCGGTCGCGGCCTCCGGAGGGGCCGGAACCCTGCAGTTCGCGTGGAGCGGCCTCCCGCCCGGATGCTCCGGGACGACGAACCGTATCTCGTGCTCCCCCACCGGAGCCGGGCAGTTCCAGGTGGGGCTGACGGTCAGCGACGCCAACGGATTCGCCCTCGTGTTGCCGACCTTCGCCTTGGGGGTCCAACCTCAACTCGCCGTGACCCTCAGCGTCTCCCACCCTCTCGCGGACGTCGGCCAGGCGATCCGCCTGATCGCCTCGGTGACCGGAGGGGGTGGCGGGTTCAGCTACGAGTGGATCGGACTTCCCTCCGGTTGCCTGGGGCTGAACGCATCGACGCTGCTCTGCACCTCGACTTCCCCGGGCTCGACGGTCCTCGCCGTGTCGGTGATGGACGGTCTCGGCGGCTCGTCGCAGAGCGCTCCGATCGCCCTCATCGTCTCGGCGGCACTCGTCGTGACCCTGGTCTCCTCCTCCACCTCGATCCCGGCGGGAACCTCGCTCAACCTCTCGGCGGTGGCCACCGGCGGCTCGGGGACGCTTTCCTATGCGTGGTCCGGCCTTCCGGAAGGCTGCGTCGCCGACAACGCGGCGTCGATCCTCTGCGCGCCGGACTCCCTCGGGAGCACGACGGTGCGGGTCGCCGTCACCGATGCCGCCGGCGAGACGGTGGTGGGGAACCTCACCGTGACCGTGACGAGCGGCTCCGGCACCACCCTTTCCCTGGACGCGACGGCGGCGATCGCCCTCGGGATTGCCGCGGCGGCGATCCTCGTCGTGGCGGTGGTGGTCTACCGGCGCCGCGCCCAGTGATCGGGCACGCCCGTCGATCTACAGGTAGCCGAACTGGCGTTTGGCGAATTCGCTCATCCGCTCCGGGGTCCAGGGCGGCTCCCACACCATGTCCACGACCGCCGAATGGACCTGGGGGACCTTCTCGATCGTCCCTTTGACCTCCTCGGCGAGGATCCCCGCGACGGGGCAGCCCGGGGCGGTGAGCGTCATGTGGAGGGTCACATCGTCCCCTATCCAATCCATTCCGTAGATCAGGCCGAGGTCGACGATGTTCATCGGGATCTCCGGGTCGAAGATCTTCTTCAGCCCGAGCATGATCTGGGCCTCCCGTTCCGCGTACGGTCCCGGGGCGGAGGCGGCCGTCGCCGGCGCCGGAGGTGGGGATGCGGGGGACGCTTCGCTCATCGACCGGATTGAGGCGGACCCACCGTATAACGTGTCCGGGAGCTCTGTGTCACGGTCCGGTCGCCGGAAATCGACATATGCCACGTTCCGGTGGTAGGGGGGTGAAGGACATCCACGCCATGGCCCCTCCGCGGGGTTCGTTGCGACTGCGCCGCGTGGGGGTCGCCGGCCTGAAGAAACCGCTCGTGGTCGCACGTCCGGAGCACCTGACCACGCTGACGGCCACCTTCTCCGTCGCCGTCGACCTCCCGTCCGACCGGAAGGGCTCGGACCTCTCCCGCAACGCGCAGGTGTTGGCCGAGGTGGTGGACCAGACCTCCACGCACCCGGTGTCGGGCCTGGAGGCCGCCTGCTCGGTGATCGCCGAGGTGCTGCTGGACCGCCACCCGAGCGCGCGCGAGTCGGCCGTCCACGCGACCGCCGAGTACTTCCTCGCGCGAGGCATCTCCGAAGAGCGGCGTTCGCTGGAGAATTACCTGCTGATCGCCGACGCGCGCGCATACCGCGCCGAGGACGGGGCCGTCTCCGTCATTCGCACAATCGGGGTCGAGGCGGTCGGCATGACGGCGTGCCCGTGTGCGATGGAGGGGTGCCGGGAGCAACTGACCCGAGAGTTCCCGCTGCTCGCCGACCCCTCGTTGGCCGAGCTCCCGATCGTCACGCACAACCAGCGCAACCGAACCCGGCTGTCGATCGAGCTCCCGGCCGGCATCGAGGTCGAGGCGGACGAGATGATCTCCGTCGTCGAATCGGCCCAGTCCTCCCCGACCTACGCCATCCTGAAACGGGGCGATGAGGCGCAGCTGGTGCTGAACGCCCACCGACACCCGAGGTTCGTGGAGGACGTGGTTAGAGAGCTGTTGTCCCACACCGGTCGGCAGTTCCCCCAGCTCCCCGACTCCGCGGTCGTGACGGCGGAGACCCGGAGCGAGGAATCGATCCACAAGTACGACGTCGAGGCGTCGCACTCGGCGACGATCGGCGAGCTGCGCGCGGGATCGTCCCGTCCGTAGCGGCGTGGCGGAGGGTCCGGTGCGATACGCCCTCGGTGCCATCCGGCGACGTCCGGGGCGCTCGGCCGCCACCGCGTTCGGGATCGGCCTCGCGACCGCCCTCGTCGTCGTGCTCCTCGCGCTCTCCTCGGGGATCCAGTCGAGCGCCAGCCGCCTCGCCGCGTCGAGCGGCGTCGATCTCCTGGCCACGAGCGCCAACACCACGATCACCTCCGGGACCTTCCCATCGGTGACCGGTGCCCACCGGTTGCCGTCGGCGATGGAGTCGGCCGACCCCAATGTCGTTTCGGCGAGCCCCTGGCTCGTCAGCTCGTTGACCTTTGGCAACCAATCGCTGTTCGAGGCCGCGAACGCGAGCGCCATCCCCGGCGGGTGGGCACCGGCCGGATCGGGGGCCGTCGGCTGGATCCCTTCCGACAACCAGGGGATCGAGACCCCGGCGACCCTGGAGGGTGCCGGGTTCACCCAACCCGGTGACCCGCTATACGCGAACGGGACCTACCAGGGGAAACCCACTGACTCCGTCGTCCTCGACTCGGGCCTCGCGTCGATCCTGCATGCCCGCCCCGGTTCGATCGTGTGGGCGAGCGCCGCGGATGTCGCCAACCGCTCCGGACTCCGGGCCTGGTACCTATCCGCTACGGCGTTCCGCGTCGTCGGGATCTCCGGACCGTTCTGGCTCATCCCGTCCGCGCTGCTCGGGTTCTTCTATCTCTCCGAGCTTCAGGTGCTCCTCGGGGGTCGGTCGGCCTCCTCCGACTACGCCTCCCTCGTCTTGATCCATCTCCATGACACCACGAATCCCTCGGTGGACCGGACGACGCTCGCCGGACACTTTCCGGGCCTGACGGTCTTCACGCTGGGAGACATCCTCGGTGCGGTCCAGAACATCGTCGACCTCTACCGAACCTTCGGGACCTTCATCGGGGCGATCGGGGTCTGCGTCGCCACCCTGTTCGCGACCACCGTGCTCCTCATGAGCGTCGACGACCGGAGCCGCGAGTTGGCGCTGCTCCGCGCCGTCGGTTTCTCCCGCGCGCGCGTCGGGGCCCTGGTGGCCGAGGAGGGGGTATACCTCGCGTTGATGGGGCTATGCGTAGGACTCCTCCTGGGCGGGGCCGGCGCGTACGCCCTGAACCGGTTCCTCGAGTCCCTGTTGCCGGGCCTCCCGGCCGGGTTCTCGTTCGTCTCGTTCGACCCCTCGGTCATCGCGAGCGGCGTGGTCGAGGTCCTGCTCGTCGGATTGATCGCCTCGGCCCTTCCCGCGTTGCGCGCGATGCGATTGCCGATCTCCGAGGAGCTGAGGGCGGCATGAGGTGGCGAGCCCGTGCCCCCCTGCGGCATCATCGTCTGCAAACGATCCTGACGGTCGCAGCGATCGCGACGGCGGTTTCGCTCCCCGTCGTCCTGCTCTCGGTGGGCGGGGGGGTCTTCCAGCACGAGCTCGCCCAGCTCCAGAACGCCGGGTACGAGATCGTGGTCTCGGCCTCGGGGGTCCACGCGGTCGACCAATCCCACTCGCTCGCCGCGTCGATCGACCGGGTCGGCTCGGTGACGGCAGCGTCCCCGGTCCTCAGCTTCGCCTTGGACGCCTTTGTGGGGCCCGGTGGGGGCGCCCAGCCGGTGCTCGTGGAGGGGGTCATCCCGCAGGCGTTCGAAGCGACGGAGGGACCCACCGAACGATCGGTCCTCCCCTCGCCCCTCCCTCTCGGCGACCCGACCGACCTCGTCCACTACCGCGGAGGGAGTTACCGCGGGGTTGCATCGTGGGATGTGATGGTCTCTACCCCGTTCATGCAGAGCTCCGGCTCCGGGACGGGGACGAGCCTCATCCTTTCCCCCGACTCGAATCGGAGCGGGGGAGTGGCGTTCAACGTCACGGGAGTCTTCGGGGTTCCGCCGACCACGCTCGGCCCGACCGCCGCCTATGCAATGGTCGTCCCGCTCTCCGACCTGCAAGTCCTGGCGGGCCTGGGCGCCGCTCGGACGTCCGGTGACCCTCCCCTCGACGCCGCCGACACGATCGAGGTCGCGTTGGATGGAGCGGCGGCCGCGGACCCGTCCCAGATCGACCGGGCGGCCTCGGAGATCCAGGGCCTCGTCCCGTTCTACGGAGTGACGTCGCTGACCCAGGAGGCCCAACATCTGCAGGAGGCGAACTCGGTGCTGACCGGGTTCTACCTCGCCCTCTCCTCGGTCGCCCTCGCGGTCGGACTGATTTTCCTCGCCCTCGTCCTCGTCCGGCGCGTGGAGTCCGAGCGGAAGTCGATCGGCATCCAGCGGGCGATGGGCGTGCCCGGGAGGTTCATCGCCTCGGGAATCGTCCGTACGGGCCTCCTCCTCTCCGGTGGAGGGGCAGTCGTCGGTGTCGGGGCGGGGATCATCCTGGTCCGACTCCTTCAGGTCTACGGGAGCCCGGAGGTGCAGGCCGCCGCCAACCTCGCGGTGTTCGATCCGCGGACCCTCATCCTCCTTGGGGCGGGAGTCGTCGGGCTCTCGAGCCTGGCGAGCGCGCTGGCCTCGCGGACCGCGCTCCGCCTCTCGATCCCCGAGGCGCTGCGATGAACCCGGCCAAGGCGCCGCGCATCGAGCTCCGAGGTGTGGCCAAGACGTTCGGCGGGGGAAGGCCGGGCGAGGTCCGTGCGCTGGGAGGGATCGACCTGGCGATCGCACCCGGTGAGTTCGTGTCCGTGGAGGGCCCGTCGGGGTGTGGCAAGACCACCCTCCTCAACCTCCTCGGTCTGATCGACGTCCCGACCCGCGGCGAGCTCACGTGGGACGGGCGCCCGATCGGGAACCGCTCGGAGCGGGAGCGCACCCGCCTGCGTCTCTCCGGGGTGGGATTCATCTTCCAGCGGTTCTACCTATTGTCGACCTTGACGGCGAGGGAGAACGTGGAGCTTCCCATGCGGGCGGCGCGGGTGCCTTCCGCGGACCGACGGGCGCGGGCCGACGCGCTGCTCGCTTCGGTCGGACTGACGCCCCGCGCGGAGGCGTATCCCCACCAGCTTTCCGGGGGAGAGGAACAGCGGGTCGCCGTCGCCCGGGCCCTGGCCAACCGCCCCGGGATCCTCCTCGCGGACGAGCCGACGGGGGAGCTCGACAGCGCCAACACCGAGGCGATCCTCGACCTGCTGGTGCGAGTCCGGGGGGAGACCGGGGCGACCCTCCTCGTGGTGACCCACAACCCGAAGGTCGCCCAGCGGGCGGATCGCCACCTCCAGATGCGGGACGGTCGGGTCGTGGCCGACGACGGGGGTCGCTGACCGTGGCGCGGATCGCGATCCTGCTCAACGACCGCTGCCACCCGAAGGAGTGCCAGTGGGAGTGTCAGGCGTACTGCCCACCGGTCCGTATGGGACAGGAGTGCATCGTCGAGGGGCCGAACGGCAAGCCGATCATCTCCGAGACGCTGTGCATCGGATGCGGCATCTGCGTGCACAAGTGCCCGTTCGACGCGATCAAGATCCTCAATACGCCGGAGGCCGACGAGTCGGAGATCGTCCATCGGTACGGGTACAACGGCTTTCGCCTCTACCGGCTCCCGCTCCCCACTCCCACGGGGATCACCGGGCTGCTCGGCCCGAACGGGACGGGGAAGTCGACGGCGCTCCGGGTGCTCGCCGGGCTCGAGGTCCCGAACCTGGGCGACTACGGGCACCCCGCGTCGTGGGAGAAGGTCCTAGCCCGCTATCGCGGGACCGCGCTCCACGCCCACCTGTCCAAGCTCGCCCGCGGGGAGGTGAAGGCGGCGATCAAGCCCCAGTACGTCGACCGCTTGAGCGACGAACCGTTCACCGCGGAGGAGTACGTCGCCGCCGGCGGCACGGCACGCCCCCTCGCCGCGCTCGAACAGGTGGGTCTCGCGAACCGTTCCGGCCGCAAGCTCTCCGAACTTTCAGGCGGAGAGCTGCAGCTCACCGCGATCGCCCGCACGTTGTCCTCGGAGGCCGACCTCTACCTGTTCGACGAACCGTCGAGCTACCTCGACATCGTCCACCGCCTGGAGATGGCGCGCGTCCTGAGGAAGCTCGGGGAGTCCCACAGCGTGCTCGTGGTCGAGCACGACCTCGCGCTCCTCGACTACCTCGCCGACCAGGCCCACCTCGTGTACGGGGAGGAGGCCGCGTTCGGGGTGATCAGCCACCCGCTCCCGATGCGCACGGCGGTGAACACGTACCTGAACGGCTACCTGAAGGACGAGAATGTCCGGTTCCGCACGGTGGCGGTCCGATTCATCGCCCACCCCCCGAAACCCCCGGCCCACCGGAACATCGCGGTCCGGTTCGGGGCCCTCGAGAAGACGTTCCCCGAGTTCGACCTGAAGGTCGGCGCGGGCGAGCTCGCGAAGGGGGAGACCGTGGGGATCGTCGGCCCGAACGCCACGGGCAAGACGACGTTCGTCCGGATGCTCGCCGGGGCCGAGAAGCCGACGGTCGGCACGCCACCCGCCGGGGTCACCGTCAGCTACAAACCGCAATATCTGAAGGCGACCCAATCCGCGAGCCTCCGGGAGCGGGTGACCGCCCTATCGGCCGACCCGAACTTCGACGCCAAGCTGTTCGAGCGGGAGCTCGTCCCGGGTCTCCACCTGGACGGACTGCTCGACGTCGCCCTGCCCGACCTTTCCGGAGGGGAACTGCAGCGAGGGGCGGTCGCGCTGGCGATGGCCCGAACGGCCACCCTGTTCCTCCTGGACGAACCCTCCGCCTACCTGGATTCCGACGAGCGGATGTCGATGGCGCGGTTGGTGCGGCGGCAGGTCGAGCGCACCGGTACCACGGCGCTCATCGTCGACCACGACGTGTACTTCCTCGACCTGGCCTGCGACGGCCTCATGGTCTTCCAGCCGGAAGGCGCCGAGGGTCGTGCGGGGAGTGGCGCGGGCCCTTTCGCGATGAGGGACGGGATGAACCGGTTGCTGGAGCACGTGAAGATCACCTTCCGCAGGGACGCCGAGACCCTTCGCCCGAGGATCAACCAGGAGGGCTCGGTCCTCGACCGAGAGCAGCGAGGTCACGGGGAGTACTACTACGAACCCGCCGCCTGACGAGAGACTTGCCCTTTCCGGAGGCATTCATGTTTACGCAAACACCTCGGCCATTCGCTTGAGTCCGGCGGCCATCCGGTTCTCCTCGACCCCGATGTAGAACGCGGTTGTCGCGGGGGATTCGTGCCCGTACATGGCCTGAATCGACTCGATCGGCACCCCGGCATCGTGGCTGATCCTTCCGAACCCACGGCGCATCGAGTAGAGGCCCCTGGGCGCTACGCCAGCACGACGCAGAAGCCTTCGCCAGTCGTGGTCGATGGCGTGATAGCTCCCGGGCCAGACAGCGTCCTCGGTTCTCTTTCCTCGGACGAACGGCAGCATCTCCCCGTACGCGAGCGGGTTGATGGGAACCCGCCGTTCCTTCGCCGAGTATCGTCCCTTGCCTTTCAGCACCATCGTGGGCGGTGCCCCTTCGAGGTCCAAGTCCCCGACCCGCAGCCGGTGCAGTTCGACCGGCCGGGCGCCGTGGAGCAGGAGGATCGCGACGAGCAACCGCTCCCTTCCCACCGCAGCATCGAGGACCAGCTTGGCCGTCGGGACGTCTACGTATGGTCGCCGTCGGGGGATGGGCCTCCCGAATCGCCATATCTCGGGATCGGCCGCAATCGGATTCCCGCACCAACCCAGGAACCCCCGAAGCCGGCTCAGCCAATTCTGGCGGCTGGTAGATGCCAGCCAATCGGCACGGCTCAGCGCTTCGACCATTCGCTCCGTCACATCGGAATCGTGTCCGGGGGCCGCGAACCCGAGCCGCACAAAGACAGGGGGCCGAACTCGCCCTCCTGACCCGTACGGGTAGGCCATGTTGCGCAACACCCTTCCCGTCCGAACTCTCCATTCTTCGC
>JAKIWG010000038.1 GCA_022750155.1 Thermoplasmata archaeon
CTCGTAGGCGACGGCGCGCTTGGTGACGAGGTTGTAGACGTTCTTCGACCAGTTCTGCACCGTCGTGTATCGGACCTTGGCGTTCGCCTCCCCGACGACCTCCACCACGGCGGCGTGGAGCGAGTCGGTCGAGTAGACCGGTGCCGTGCATCCCTCGATGTAGTGGAGCTTGGCGCCCTTGTCGGCGATGATGAGCGTACGCTCGAACTGGCCGACGTTCTTCGCGTTGATCCGGAAGTACGCCTGGAGCGGGATGCCCACATCGACGCCCGGCGGGACGTAGACGAAGCTGCCCCCCGACCAGACGGCGCTGTTGAGCGCGGAGAACTTGTTGTCGTTGTACGGGATGATCTTGCCGAAGTACTTCCGGACGATCTCCGGGTGCTCTCGGACGGCGGTGTCCGTGTCGCAGAAGAGGACGCCCTTGGCCGTCAGGTCCGCGCGGATCTTGTGGTAGACGGTCCCGCTATCGTACTGGGCGCCGACCCCGCCGAAGTAGTCGCGCTCGGCCTTCGGGATGCCGAGCTTGTCGAACGTGTTCTTGATGTCGGCCGGAAGGTCCTCCCAGCTCTTCTTCGTGTCCCCCTCCAGCATCGGGTTCGCGTAGTACGTGTACGCATCGAAGTCGATCTCCTCCAACGACGGGCCCCAGTCGGGCATCGGTCGCTCCAGGAAATGCTCGTAGGCCCGGAGCCGGTAGTCGAGCATCCACTCCGGTTCGTTCTTGAGCTTGGAGATCTGCTCGACGATCTCGCGGTTCAGGCCGCGGGCCGTCCGAACCCGATACGTCTCGGGATTCTTGAAGTCGTACCGGGTGTAATCGAGCGGGGTGAGTTCGGACGCTGTTTGCGCCATGAATGCCTCAATGGATTCGAGCACCCCGATGTATTTAAATCGTCCGTGAGGGCGCGGGCGACAGTTTCGGGCGGCGTGCGATGGGCTAGCGGGGGGCCCCCGACCCGCTCAGCGAGGACGGTTCAGAGTTCGAGGGGACGTGCGAGCGGGGTGTTCACGACCACACCCGGGTAACCAATGACCGGACCGGTTCCGCCCACGAAGGCGATGACGTCGCGCACGGATCCATTGAGGGCATCGATGCTCGCGGCGAACCCCTGAGGGGTCCACCCGACCCCCGCGCAGGAGCTGGGGAGGGTGCAGGTCGAATACATGACCGACCAGCCGCTAGGAATCGTGTAGTTGGAGGTGTTCCACCCCGGGGGAATCGGGGGGGGCGGGGGGGTCCCGTTGATCCACGTGCTCCCGCCGCCGGTGGCGTTAGGGTACCCATATTGCAAGGGGCCGATCGAGACGGTCTCGGATCCTTGGATGGCGTAGATCGCGGCCGATCCGGTGAAGTTCGCCCGGAAGGCAGTTCCTCCCCACGCATCGGCGATGGCGGCGGCCTTCGTCGAATCGATGGAGGAGGGGGAGATGGCATGGATCTGGCCAATTCCCAGGGTGCACGGCTGGGCCGCGATGGATTGGAGGACCGATACGTGCCCCTGGAGGACGGAGACGAGGGTGAGGTTACCTCCCGCGTCCGCGTACGTCAAGAACCACGCCGCGGCGAGTCCGGGGGCGGCAGAGCTCGGCGTCGCCGGAATCGATACCGAACTGTGCCCGCCGACGCCCCCGAGGGTAGGAACGCAGGGGCTGAACGGGGTGGAGTTCGAAGCATTCGAGCCGGGGATCGTGACCGCCGTCGGCAGAGCGAGGCCCTCGGCGGCGACGGCGGACCACGGTCCGCCGACCCACGATGCGGTCAGAAGGGCCGCCACCGCTTCCGCCTGGAAGTACGATTGAGGGGTAGAGCCGCCGACGTCCGCGCGATGAGCGAATGGCATCGAGTTCGACCAAGGAGCGACTCCCGCGAAGCCCGCCAGTAGGAATGCCGCCGCTAGCACCACCACCGCGGCCGACAGTATCGCCGCCACATTCCTCCGGCGCCCGATCACTGGGGGGGTGGGTGTCCGGTGGACGGTTCCCGCCGGGGGTCCGGTCGGGGTAGTGGGGGGGCTGGGGGCCCTCGAGGGGGAGTACTCGGTGGGCGACATGGCTTAACGGCCCACCAAGGAGGCCCCGATTCTATTTCACGGTGCCCTGCCCACCGCCACTTCGGGGGTCTCGGTGAACCGGTCGGGGGAATCCGTCCGGGGCACGGAGATCGAACGGGCCACGCGTCGCCCGCCGAACCCGATGGGGAGGCCGGAAGCCTCCCGACCGAGGGCACTCCCTAGCGGCGCGACTCACCCGTCGCCGTGGCCCCGAGCTCCGATGAGCCCCGGTCGGGGGGTTCTTGGAGGAGCGTGGCCGACGTGGAGGGGATGATCCATTGCGTACCGGAAAGTTTTCGCAGCGACCACCACGCGAGGGCCGCGACGAGGGTGAACAGGACCAGCATCACCACGTACCCCTCGTTCACGGTCGCCCAGTTCAGGGAGACGATCGACCGGGAGAATCCATAGGAGACGAGGAGGCCGTCGAACGCCATCACGACGCGCCGGAACGTTTCGGGGGAGACCCGATGGAGGATCAGGGTGCCGAGCGGGACCCCGATGACGACCGGCACGATCAGGAACGGGAGCAGGTTGGCGGACGGCGAGGAGACGAGCCCGGCCCCGAAAAAGTAGCTGAACAGCACGTACGTGGCGAGCGTCAGGGAAGACTCCCCCACCCGGACCTGGGCCATCGTGGCCCGGAACTCGTTCTTGGTGAGTCCCTGGTTCCGGAAGAAGATCGCAAGGGGCGGGCCCGAGATGGTCGTCAACGCGTAGAGGAACCCGATCCCCGGGCCGACGGCGAGGGCGCTGCGCCGTTCGTTGCGGAACGGGCGCGAGAACCCGTACAATTGGATGACGACCAGGGGTAACAGGGTCGCGTAGACGGCCAGCTTCACGTCGGTGACGGCCAGGTACGTCAGTCCGGCGGTCCCCAGGAGCACGCCCGGGAGCAGGGTGGTGATCACGCCGTTCGCCCGATGCCACGTAGCGCGCAGGTAGTGCCGCTCCCGGACGAGGAGGGTCAGGTTGACCGCCAGCTCCACCGTGACGAGGGCGGGGTTGAGCACTTTGTTCGAGTACCAGAAGATCGCGATCGGGGTGACGATCGAGGAGAATCCGTAGCCGACCGCCCCGTTGACCAGCGCGGCGCCGAGCGCGAGCAACGCCAGCCATAGGGCAGGGAACACGTCCACGTGCGCAGCCTCGGACCGGTGACCAAAGGAGGGGTATGTAAAGCCGGACCGGACGTCTTACGGGAGGGCCCAGGGCGCGAAGCGGGGAATCTCAGGCGGCCTTCGGCGGGGATGCGGGTCGGGCGAAGACCTTCTCGACACGGGTGAGCGCATCGAAGCAGCGGTCGAGGTCGGCGATATCGTTGTAGATGTACGGACTCGCCCTCGTCAGGGCGGGGACGCCGAGCCGCTCCATGAGCGGCTGCGCGCAGTGGTGCCCGGCACGCACCGCGACCGCCTCCGTATCGAGGAGGCTCGCCACGTCGTGGGGGTGGGCTCCGGCGAGGGAGAACGAGAAGACCGGCGCCCGCGGTTCGCCCCGGCCCGGACCGTACACTCGAAGTCGGCCGTCGAACCGATCCTCGGCCTGGCGGAAGAAATGGCGGACGAGAGCCTCCTCGTGGGATTCGAGGTCGGCCCAACCGATGTTCTCGAAATAGTCGAGCGCGCTCTGAAGTGCGATCGCCCCCGCGACGTTCGGCGTGCCCGCCTCGAAGCGGGCCGGGGTGCCTCGGAACTCCACCCGGTCGCGGTGGACCTCCTGGATCATCTCCCCGCCCCCCATGTACGGCGGCAGTCGGTCCATGAGCTCGCGTCGGCCCCAGACGGCCCCGATGCCCATCGGGCCGAGGACCTTGTGGCCGGAAAAGGTGACGAAATCCACCCCGAGGGCGCGGACGTCGACCTTCACGTGCGGGACCGACTGGGCCGCGTCGAGGACGACGTAGGCGCCGAGCTCGTGGGCCCGGTCGGCGATCTCCCGTACCGGATTGATCGTGCCGAGGACGTTCGAGACGTGGGTCAGCGTGACGACCTTGGTGGGCCGGCCCAGCAGGGAGCCATAGTCGCCGAGGCGCAGGTGGCCCTGGTCGTCAATGTCGATGAAGGCGAGCTCGATCTTCCCCCGGCTCTTGGCGATCTGCCACGGGACGATGTTCGAGTGGTGCTCCATCACGGTCGTGACCACCCGGTCCCCTTTCTGGAGAAGGCCCTCGACCATCGAGCTCGCGATCAGGTTGAGGCCCTCCGTCGCCCCCCGGACGAAGACGACCTCCGACGAGTCGTACGCATTCAGGAAGCTCGCCACGCGTTCGCGCGCGTGCTCGTAGGCGTCAGTCGCCTCCTCCGAGAGCGAGTATACGCCCCGGTGCACGTTGGCGTTCTGTCGCCGGTAGAAATCGGCCTCGGCGTCGATGACCTTCGTCGGTTTCTGAGAGGTCGCCGCGGAGTCCAGGTAGACGAGCTTCTTGCCCCGGAATTCGCGAGAAAGTATCGGGAAATCGTCCCGGATCCTGGCTACGTCCACGCGGTTCGCTCCAGCGCCGGCCCGACCCTCTAGGCCCCGGCGGCGGCGCCGACCTTGACCCAGTCGTACCCCTTGGCCTCGAGCTCGAGGGCGAGCTCCCGGCCGCCGGAGAGGGCGACGACTCCGTCGACCATCACGTGGACGCGGTCCGGATTGAGGTACTTGAGGATCCGTTGGTAATGGGTGATGACGAGGATCCCGGCGTCCCCGCGGTGGAGCTGGGCGACGGTCTCTCCGACGGACTTGACCGCGTCGATATCCAGCCCGGAGTCCGGTTCGTCCAGGATCGAGAAGAGCGGCTTGAGGGTCGCCATCTGGAGGACCTCGACCCGCTTCTTTTCGCCCCCCGAAAACCCCTCGTTCAGCGAGCGCTTCAGGAGGGAATCGTCCATCCCGAGCAACCCCAGGTTCTTCGAGAGGTCCTTCCCGAACCCCTCGGCGTCGGCGTCCTCCATCGTGTGCCGCTGCATGTGGGCGGTCCACAGGAACTTCGAGAGCGAGAGGCCCGAAACCTCCTGCGGGTATTGGAACCCGAGGAAGAGCCCGGCGCGGGAGCGCTGGTCGACGGACATGGCCAGGAGGTCCTTTCCGTCCATCATCACGTGGCCGCGGGTCACCTTGTACTTGGGGTGGCCCATCAGGGCGTACGCCAGGGTGCTCTTTCCGGAGCCGTTCGGGCCCATCAGGGCCGTCAGCTCCCCGGCGAACAGGGTCAGGTCGACTCCCTTCAGGATCTCCTTCCCGCCGATCTCCACGTGGAGGTCCGTGATGGCGAGACTATGGGGCGATGGGGCCGTGACGCTCATGACGCTCCGACAGGGGCGACCACCCGACACCCTTATTTAAGCATGGCGTGGTGTGTAAACTCCTGCAGGTCAAAGCGCATTACGGAGCGGGTCAATGGGAGGCACTACGATGAGCGCGGCGGAGTTCCGGGTCGGCGAGGGCACCCGCGGCCGCATCATCGAGGAGCTCGCCCTCGCCCCTCGGACCGCCCGCGATCTGGCCACGAAGTTGGGCATCCAGGAGTCCGCGGCGCGGGGCCATCTGGAACGGCTCGAAGAGCGGGGCCTTGTGGTCCCGACGTTCCACCGTGAGGGCGTAGGTCGCCCGCGGAAGCGCTACCTCCTCACCTCGGAGGGGCAGGACCTGTTCCCACGGCGCTACGAGCTCCTGCTCGACTCGGTGATCGAGGAGCTGCTCGCCCGCCAGGGCGAGGGGTTCGTCTCCGCGTTGTTCGCCGAATCGGCTCGCCGGATGGCGCGGACGATCGCCCAGAAGATCCCTCCGAAAGGTTCGACCGAGATGCGCTCGAAAGCCCTCGTCGCCGCGTTGAACGACCTCGGGTTCCGCTCGGCCGTGGAGAAGACCGATTCCGGCGAGCTCCGCATCACGCGAACGAACTGCGTGTTTCGGCATACGGCGCTCACCCACTCCTACCTGCTTTGCGAGGTGTTCGACAAGCATCTCACCGAGGAGTTGTTGGGCCAGGTGGGGATCGACCTCCAGGATTCCATCACCCGCGGAGGGATGCGCTGCACGCATCTGATCCAGCTCCGGTGAGTGGCGGCTCCACGACGACCTCCGTCCCGTCTCCGGACCCGAACATTTCCACCGCGGGGCGGCCGGGGCGCCTACGCGCTATCGGATGGCGATAGATCTCCTGCTCAAGCAGTCGGCCGTTCGGGCCGTTCGAAACCACGCAGAATCGGCGTATCCCGAGGAGGCGTGTGGTTTCCTGCTGAGTGAGCCCGACCGACGGTCTCCCCATCATCGGGTGTCCGAAAGTCGTCCCGCCCGGAACGCCGCGATCGGTCTGAGGCGTCACCGATTCGCGATTTCGGCCGACGAGCTCCGCGAAGTGGAGATCTGTGTCGCACTCCGCGGACAGGGAGTCGTGGGGTTCTACCACTCCCACCCGGATACGCCCGCCGTGCCGAGTGAGCTCGATCTCGCGTCCGCCTGGCCGTGTTTCTCGAATGTCATCGTCACGATGAACGGCAGGAGGGCGGGGGAGCTCACGGCGTTCGAGCTCGACTCGGAGAGCCGGACCCCGGTTCCGTTGCGCATTCGACTCGAGGGCGACCAAGGCACACCGGTCAACGTGGTGGCACCCGAAACCCTGAATCCAGTCGGGCCTTGGAGGGATGATGGAAGGAACGCCGTGAGCATCCAGGTCAAGTTGCCCGGGCCGTTGCGACCCCTCGCCGGCGGGGCCTCTGTGGTGGCGGGTGCGGGAACCACCGTCGGAGAGGTCCTGCGCTCCCTCGTGACCGTGTACCCGGCGCTTGAACGTCACCTGTTTCTCCCGGGAGGAAAGCTCCGCGGGTCGGTCGCCGTCTATCGGAACGACGAGGATATCAGAGGTCTAGAGATGGAGCGGACTCCGCTCCATGACGGCGACACCGTGTCCCTCGTCCCTTCGATCGCGGGAGGCGAGCCCGTGACCCTCGACCCGACGCCCACCGTACCGCCTACCCCCCCTGGGGCGTCCGCCTCCACCCGCTCGGAGCCGGTCCTCGACGCCGACGAGATGCGTCGCTACAGTCGCCACCTGCTGCTCCCGGATGTCGGGGTCCGGGGTCAGAAGCGGTTGAAGGCGGGCCGCGTGCTGATCGTCGGTTCCGGGGGCCTGGGCTCTCCGGCCGCACTCTACTTGGCCGCCGCCGGGGTGGGTGAGATCGGTCTCGTCGATCATGATCGGATCGAGCTCTCCAACCTTCAACGCCAGATCCTGTACTCCACCTCGGACGTCGGACGGCCGAAGCTCGAGGCGGCCTCCCAGCGCCTGCAACAGCTCAACCCGCGGGTGAAGGTCATTCAGCACGCATCCGTTCTCTCATCCGAAAACGCTCTCGATATCATCCGGCCCTACGACGTGGTCGTCGACGGCACGGACAACTTCCCCACCCGATACCTCGTCAACGACGCGTGCGTCCTGCTCGGGAAGCCGAACGTCTACGGTTCCATCCACCGGTTCGAGGGCCAGGCGAGCGTCTTCGACGCATCGCGGGGCCCCTGCTACCGGTGCCTGTATCCGGAGCCGCCGCCGCCGGACCTGGTCCCCTCGTGCGCCGAGGGCGGGGTCCTCGGGGTGTTGCCCGGGATCATCGGAATGATCCAGGCTACGGAGGCGGTCAAGATCCTCCTCGGGGCCGGTGAGCCGCTCGTCGGACGCCTCTTGCTCTACGATGCCCTCGGAATGCGCTTCCGCGAGTTCCATCTGAAGAAGAATCCCGAATGCGTCCTCTGCGGGGAGCATCCGACGCAGACCGGATTGATCGACTATCCCGCGTTCTGCGGAGTGCCGGCCCCGTCCCTGGCGGGCTCCGCCTCTCCCGACCTCCCGAGCCTGACCCCCGAGGCGCTGCACGCGGAGCTGGAGGGGTCCGACCCTCCCTTGCTCCTGGATGTCCGGGAGCAGCAGGAGTGGGAGATCGCCCACTTGCCTGGGGCGGTTCTGATCCCTTCCCGCCAACTGCCCGATCGCGTCACGGAACTCGCCCGGGCCCGCTCCGTGGTGGTCTACTGCCATTCCGGGAACCGTTCCCGACGCGCGACGCGATTGCTATTGGACCTCGGGTTCACGAGCGTGCAGAATCTCGAAGGGGGGATCGATGCGTGGGCCCAGAAGGTCGACCCGTCGATGCCCCGCTATTGAACCGGATCCCGAGCCTTTCCGGAGTACGCCGGGCTGCGTCGGGGCGTCCACACGCAGCTACTTATCGGGGGACGGCCCATCGACTGCCCGTGGGCGGTCCGTCGCGTACCCGACGACTATGGCTCCCGTGCACGATCGGGACCATCGGCGTGCTCGCGTTGATGCTCTCCGCGGGCGCCGGTGCGGGAACGGCGAGACCGCACGCCGGTTTCGGGCCCGGACCCGCGATCGGAACCCCCGGTCCCGGGACGATTCAGATCACCGGAGCCCTGACGTACAACGGGCAGCCGACCGCCAACGCCTCGGGCCCCACCTCGGCCCTCGGGATCTCCTTCAACACCCCGGCGACGGTCGAGTTCTTTTGGCAGGCCGCGGGGGGGAAGATCAGTCAGCCCCTCTCGATATCGATCCAGACCGCGGAACTCCGGGTGTATTTCCTCGGATTGAGCGTGTGGACTAAGGACCAGACCCTCTCGCCGCCGAGCGTGTCCCCGAAGGGGACGGTCAACCTCACGGCGGATTTCACGCTCAACCGATACCTGCTGGAAGGTCTCTACGAGCTCTCCGGCAGCCTCATCGAGCCGAACGGGACGGTCGCGTGGAGCGAGAACTTCTACCTCAAGGTGATGGCCCCCAACCACCTGACGGCCGTGAACCTCGGTCTCGGCCTCGTCGCGGTGTATGAGGCGTACACGATCGCGACCGTCGGCCGATGGCTCTCGGGGCAACAGACCAAGGCCGACGTCGCCAAGGTGTCCGACGAGGGCTCCTCGCCGGCGGGTGGCGACGCGTCCTCGGCACCGAACCATCCGCCCGGGGGGAAGGCATAGATGGGCGCGGGTTCGCACGCCATCCCCAGCGGCGTCGTCCTCGGCTTGGTCGCCGTGCTCCTCGGCCAGCAGTTCTCCTACATCGACCTCAGCGGCACCTACGGCGGGATCATCGACCTGGTGATCGGCGCCGTGGTGGGTGGGATCCTGGCGGGGTTCCTGGGCCGCGCCCTCGGCCGGCGTGCGGAGCGCCGAAGGGGTGCCCAGGCGTGGACCCCCCCGGAGACCGAACCGAAGAAGTGACGCGGTAGGCGAGCTCAGAACCCGGACGGGGTCGCCGCGCGGCGAAGATTCCCGACATCCGTCTCGAGGGGGCCCGTATAGGACCGTACCCTGCGCGAGAGCTCCTGGGCAAAGGCGTCCGGATCCTTCGGTGAGATGAACAGGGGGTGGGTCCCCGCAGTGACGAGAAGCCCGGAGGAGACGGTCTGTATCGCGTCGAACGACCCGACGATCGGGCTCCACAGCCGGCCTCGCCATCCCCAGCTGCCGAACATGCCGACGGGTCCGAGGTCGCGAAGGTTGGCGTATTCTATCTTTCGTACCGTCTCGAGCCGGATCCTCCGGTTGCCGAAGATCCGCCATGCGACCAGCTCCTCCGCATCCAGCCGGTACCGCGTGGCGGCGGACCGGACGAGGAACAGCAGGAACACCCCGATCAGTAGCTCGGTGATGAAGGGGAAGCTCGAGAACGTCCCGCGGCTCGATGCGTAGATCAGCAGCACCATGAGAAGCAGGTAGAACGCGAGCATGCCGAACGATATCGGGGCGGGCTGGTGATACACCCCTTGGGCGTCGGTCCGACCGGCCGGCGAGCCGGCTCCCGAATGCGGCGGCGTCGGACGGTCCTCACTGCTCGGCCCGCCCACCGTTTCCGCCACGACCGTGTCGTCAAGGTCCGCGGCGCGGATAACGAATCCGTTGACCCTCGAGGTGAATCTCGTCGGCGGGGGACTTCGCAGCCCCTTGGACCCGAGGGAGGGAGTGCGGCACCGCCGTTTCAGACCCTTAAATCCAAAGGGGGCTTGCCTACTCCGCTCGATGGTCCGAACGCTTCACCGGGAATGCCGCGGCCCTCTCCGCGGATGGTTGGTCGCGGCCGCCCTGTCGGTCGCCGTCGGCCTCAGCCCAGTAGCCCCCGTTGGATGGACCTCCGCCGCGCCATACCGGACCCACCTGCTCACGATCGGACCCCCGGCTGCATTCACCCCGACGAACGGTCGGTGGGGTTCGGTCCCGACGGAGCGCGCCCCGCCCGCGTGCGGAGGGTCGATGACGTTCGACGCGGCCGACGGTCAGGTGATTCTCTTCACGGGCGGGTCGCCGACCTTGTTCCCGTCCCCCGGCGGTCCGTGCGTGGGTCCCTCGACGACCTGGAGCTACGTGCACGGGGCCTGGTCGGAGATATCGACTTCTCCGGTGCCTCCCTCACGCAGCGCCGCGGCGATGACCTATGACGAGTCCGCTGGCGAGATCGTCCTATTCGGAGGCAGCCACTCGGGAAGGTTTCTCTCCGACACCTGGTCCTATCACGCCGGGAACTGGACGAACCTCACGCCGAGACTCTCGCCGTCGGCGCGGGAAAACGCAGGGATGGTCTACAGTCCGGTCGAGCACGCGGTGGTTCTGTTCGGCGGATATGGTCCCACCAACCGGAGCGCCATGGTCAGCTTCTCGGACACGTGGGAACTCCAGGGCGGGGTCTGGCGGCTCCTCACCCCCCCCACCTCGCCCTCCCCCCGAAACCAGGCGGCAACCGCGTTCGACCAGCTCGACTCCGAGGTGCTCGTCTTCGGAGGATCGGCGGCGCCCGCCGGAGGGAATCGTTCGTGCTGCGTACCGGCGGGGGAGACCTGGCGGTTCGCCTCCGGGCAGTGGGCGAACCTCACGACACGCACCGGACCCGGGCCGCACGTCGGCGCCGGGATGGCATATGACCCGGAAGCTTCGGCCGTGATACTGTTCGGTGGATCTGTGCCCAACGCGTCGGTGGCGACGTGGGCCTTTTCCTATGGGCTCTGGAGCTCTCCCGCCGTCGGCAGCTCCCCCTCCCCCCGATCCGGGGCTGACCTGACGTACGATGCGGTCGACGGCTACCTGCTCCTCTTCGGAGGGTCCAACTCCACCGTGACGTTCAATGACACCTGGGCGTTCGGACCGGGAGTTGTTGGTTCCACTCACTCGGGCGATACCACGATCCTGTGGGGAATCGGGGGGGGGATGGTGCTGGTCGGCGCCGCTGCGGCGATCATGATCCTACGCCGCCCGGACCGCTCGACCCGCTCCCGTTAGGCGAAGGCGCTTCCGCCGCCCCGGAGGCCCGAGTTCCCGTACGGGCTCCAGCCCCATGCCGCTGCTCGAGCCGGAGTTCGTCCATTGCTCCGCGCGGCGTCGGGGGCGGTGGGCCGCCCCCCGAGGACGTTCCCCTCTCCGGGACGCCGTTCGACCTACTGGATGGTGATCGAGCTGATCGACGCGCCGTTGCCCAACGTCGCCATGTTGATCGCCGCCACCGCGGAGCCGGCCCACGGTCCGAGCA
>JAKIWG010000017.1:0-25026 GCA_022750155.1 Thermoplasmata archaeon
GACGACCTCCCGGTTATCAGCCGGGTGCTCCAGCCAAACTAAGCTATGGGCCCATGAGGGAGGTGTTTGGGTCACGTCGGACATTCGCCCCGCCCCGGTCAGGCCCGCGGCGACCCGCCAAGAGGAGCTGCTGTGACGCCAAACGACCCACCCTTGCGTTGCGGAGATTCCGGGGTGGATTAAAGGCCACCCCATCCTTCTGTATGGGGTGAAACCCAACGGAGACCTCCGGGTCGGCGCGCGCAATAGAGAATGAGTTGCCAAGCCCGCGGAGCCGACTTGAGGAGGAGTCGGGTCAAGCCGAGGAACTCGGCCGAGCCCGCAACGCGGGCCGCGTCGGAGACGTCACGACGACCGTCATCTGAGCGGTCGCACGGTTCCACGCCTGGTCGGAGACCAGGACCGAGGCGGTGTAGTTGCCCGGTCCGAGATATCCGTGATTGGGGTCGAACCGGCTCGAGGTGCTCCCGTCGCCGAAGCTCCACTGGTACTGGTATCCGCCGGCGCCTCCCGACGCATGGGCGGTGAACGTCACGACGAGCGGTTTGCCGGTGGCGCTGTACGCCCGGAGGTTCACCTTCAGCGGCAGCCCGAAGGAGAGGAGGTTCCCGTTGTCGTTCCCGATGAAGATCCGGCCCCCGGCAATGCTGGCGCCGCCCTGAAAGATCGCCGAGGCGTTGTAGCGGAACAGCAGACGCCCGTCCGTGGCCCTCGCTACCGCGAACTCGTGGCCTCCCGCCCCGACGACCAGGTCCCCCGTGACGGCCACCGGCCCGAAGACCGGTCCCGACATCCGCAGGATCCAGAGGAGCTTGCCGGTCGAGGCGTTGATCGCGCGCAGCGACCCGGGGAGCGGATGTCCGGATGCGTCCACCGATGGGCCCGTCCCGACGAACAGCGTGCCGTTCACGAAGGCAGCCGAGGAGAATGTCGGGGCCGTACCGATCTGGTCCTTCCAGACCGGCCCCGCCGAGAGACGGGCCTGTTGTAAGGCAAACAGGTAGCCGTCCTTGTTCGCATCCGCCACCATCGGGACGCCCCGATCGCTTCGGTACAGGGTGGGGCTGGCGCCGAAGTCGCCGTCCATGACCCGCAGCGCATACGGGACCTGGAATCGCCCCGTCAATTTCAGGGTCCCTGCGTCGAAGGACATGATCGAATCGTCGTTCGTGCCGTTGGTCGAGTTCCTCTGGTTGCCCGTCGCTACGAAGACCTGACCCGATGCGAAGTCGAGCGCGGGGGAAGACCAGATGTCCGCACCCAGAGCATTGGGACCGGTCAGATTGAACGTCCTCACCACCGTGTGGCTCGTGAGGTCGAGTTTGAGCAAAGAGCCGTGGACCAGGGGAAGGTCGCAGTGGCTGGAGGTGCCAAGGTACGCGTCGTCGCCGACCACCAGCGGGCTTGCCCAGTTGTAGTGCCCGCCCCCCTTGACCGGGGAACTGTTCCCGGTGTAGTACTTCCAGAGGATGGCGCCATTGCTGATGGAAAGGGCATCCCAAAAGTCGCCGCCTCCGCCCACGAACACGGTCCGGTTGGCGACCGTCGCCGACGAGCTCACCCCCTGGATCGCGCTGCTGGGCGTGCAGGCGGATTGGCCGAGGTAAGTGCCCCAGCGAAGGGCGCCGTTCGTCGCATTGACCGAGTATTCCTTACCGTCCCACGACCCGAAGTACACGGAATCGCCGGTCACCATCGGTTCGGTGACCACCCCCCCCTGGGTGTGGAACGACCACAGGAGGGTCAGATTTTGGGCTACGGCCGCCGAGAGGCTCTCCGGGGTGCTCTGCTGGGAGTTGTGGAAGCTCCCGTGCATGAAGGAGGTCCACTCGTCGCCGGGGTTTGCAGCGACCGGGGGCACGGGCCCCACCGACCCGCGTATCGGGGCGACCCCGTGCGATGTGGCACTCCTCCCGGACATTCCGGCCGGGAGCAGTAGGATGACCAAGACCCCGAGAAGCACGAGCCGGAGCGGGAACGTCGTACGACCCCCCCACCATCGGCGCGCGGCCATATTGCTTCCCTGGTGCCCCGATCCCGTCGCATGGGGCGGGCGTCGACCCTGTTTCGTGTCCTTAAGTGTGCTGGCAGGCTCGCTTCGGGGGTCGGTCGGACGCGACAGCTTCCCCCGGGAAACGCCTAGAACCGAGCGATGGTGCCGGTGGCGAGCGCCCGACGCTCGAAGGTCTCCCAAAAGACCACCGCCACGGCGACGCTCGCCACCGCCGACGCCGACACCAGCCCCCACAGGGGAAGGAGGGTGCCGAGGGGGTCCCCCGCCATGCTCGCGCGGACCGCGGTGACCGCCCACGTGAGGGGGAGCAGGTTTCCTGCCCATTGCAGCGGCAGGGGTAGGGATGCGAGGGGAAAGTTCGTTCCGGAGAGAAGCAGGCCGAGGAACAGGAAGATGTTCCCCAGGATGATCGAGGTCCGCAGGTACAGCGCCACCCCCGCCAGGAACAGGCCGAACCCCACCATCGCGAACGAGGTGAGCACGACGGAGATCGCAAGGGAGACCAAGGCTCCGGGGGCCAGCGGGGCGTGGAACAGGAAGACGGCGTAGGAGAGGCCGACGGTCACCGTGGCGAGGCTGATCAGGATGGGGATCAGGCCGCGACCAAAGTAGAGGGCGAAGCGGTTGGCGGGGGAGACGAGGAGATGCTCCATCGTCCCGGCCTGCTTCTCGGAGTCGGTGGTCTGGCAAACCGAGAAGATCGAGGAGTAGGTCACCGTCGCGACGGCGTTGCCGATGACCACGAACGCGACGGAGCTTCCCGGGTTTCCCGCGAGCCCGGCGACGAAGGCGAAGAAGACCATCTGGGTGAACGGGATGATGAAGACGGTACCGAGCACGAAATCGACCCGCATGAAGCCGAGGCTCGTCCGGGGGGCGAAGATGGCGTTGACCCACAGGGTCCTCCAGAATGACGTCCGGTTCTCCTCCCGCGGCACGCTCCCCCCCCTCTCAGTAGTCGGACAGGTCTCCGATCTCGAGCACCCGGTGCTCCACCCGTCGGAACACGGCCCCGGCAGCGCCGAGGTACGCGGACGTCGTTACGACCGCGCCCAGGAGGTCCCAGGCGAACCCCCACGGCAGCCCATGGTATCCGGGGATGGCTTGGTACCGGAGGGCATCGAGCGCCCATGTCGGGGGGAAAATCAGCGCGAAAGGAGTGGTCCAAAACGGGAGCAGAACGACCGGGAACATGCAGCCCGTGCCGACGTAGAACGCGAACTCCCCGACGTTCTGGATGAACCCGGCGTAGCGCGTGTAGACGAACGCCGCCGAGAGCACGATCCCGACCGACGCGAGCGATACGATCACGACGGCGAACAGCAGCGCGAACGCTACCGGATCGACGATCGGCAGGGGGTGCCCGTAGGTCACGGCGACCACGACGAAGACGATCGCCCCCCCGAGCAGGCCGGAGACGGTGTTCCAGGCGACGCGGCCGAACACCACGTAGAGGTACGGAGTGGGGGCCGAGAGGGTCGGCTCCAGGGTGCCCAGTTCCCGGTCCTGGCCGGTAGCCCAGCCGCTTCCGTACAGGGTCTGGCCCCACATGCTCATCATCCCGGCGCCCAGGATCGCGTAGATCACGAACCAGGGCCCGCTGCCGAGGAACAGCTCGTAGGCCACGAGTCCGAAGATCACCGGGGCGATCATGCTGGGGACGAGCCACTGGGGGTCGGCAAGGAAGGAGAGGACCGCGAGCCTGAGCGACGCGAGGAGCGCCCGACTACGCGAGATCGAGTACGCGGCGTGCGGGGCGTGGCGCATCAGGCCTCCTCCTCGACCAGGTCGAGATAGATGTCCTCGAGCGAGGTCCGTCGCTCCCTCAGGGCGAGCTCCGGGTGTCCGGGGAGCGTCGCCTTCACGGTCTCCCACGTCAGTTCAGGGGTGCGGACGCGGAGCGTGAGCCGAAGGCGGGGGCCGAACTCCTCGGAGACGACGTGGGAGACGCCGGGGAGCCGTTTGACCGCGCCGACCTCCGCGTCCTCGAACCCGTACCCCTCCACCTCGATCGTCCGGTCCCCGCCGACCAGCCGGCTGAGACCGGCGACGGTGTCGCGCGCGACAATGCGGCCCCGCGTCAGCACCGCGATCCGCTGGCACAGCTCCTCCGCCTCGAACATGTAGTGCGTCGTGAGGAAGATGGTCACCCCGTTCGCCACCAGCCCGCGGATCAGCTTGCGCGTCTCGCGCGCGCTCTTCGGGTCGAGGCCGATGGTGGGTTCGTCCAGGAACAGCAGCTCCGGCTCGTGCAGGATCCCTCGGGCGAGGTGGAGCTTCTGCTTCATCCCCCGCGAGAACTCCTCCACCCGTCGGTCGCCCGCATCGGTCAGCCCGACCCAGTCGAGGACCTCCCGGATGCGACGGTCCCGTCGCTCGACCGGGATCCCGAACAGGTCGGCGAAGTACCGCAGGTTCTCCCGGGCGCTGATCCGGTTGTACAGTCCGCGTTCCCCGCCCAAGACCAGTCCGATGCGGGGTCGCAGGGCGTGCGCCTGCGTCGCCACGTCCAGTCCGAGCACTCGGGCGCTCCCGCGGGTGGGAAGGAGGAGGGTCGAGAGGATCTTGGTGAGCGTGGTCTTGCCCGCGCCGTTCGGTCCGAGCAGGCCGAAGATCTCTCCCCGATCCACCTGCAGGTCGATGCCCCGCAGCGCCTCCGTGTGGACGAGCTCGTTGAAGAAGAACCCCTTACGGGACTCGAAAGTCCGCCAGAGGTCGTGGGTCTCGATCGCGTCGGTCATCCTCGTCGTCCTTCAGGGGCGCGCGCCACGCCGGGGCCGGTACATGAACCTGTGGGGGCCGGGATGCCCCGAGACGGAAACCACCCCGGGTTACTCCCCTTCCGGGGGAGGGGGGGTCCCGGCCGGCGGCGGACCCTCCTCCTCCGACCACACGGCGGCGTTGGTCCATGGGCTCGGGGGTACTGGAGGTACCGTGGAGACCGGTCGGTCGGATGGGGGCCGGCGTCGACGAACCGTGAACAAAGTGGCGATCAGCGCCCCCGCGATCACGGCGAGCAGGATGCCGATCCACACCTCGACCGCGAGGGGACCCAGCCGGGCCGGCGGGCCCGACGGGGGAGAGGACAGAACCGGGCTGGCCAACGTCCGGCCCACCCAGGGGGTCGCCGGGTTCGAGGGACCCTTCGCGTTCCACGCGAGGACGCGAATGGTATAGTTGGTGGCCGGAGCGAGACCGGTGAGGTGCGCGGAGAGCGCGGTGCCTGCGCTCTGGTAGGACCAGGTGCCAGAGCCCGCGACCGCATATTCGATCGTGAAGTTGAGGACCGCCGAACCGCCGGTGGAGAACGGCGGCCCCCAACTCACGTTGAGGGTCGAGTTGGTGGCGTTCGTCGTCGTCACGCCGGTGGGAGGATAGGGGACTCCCGCCGGAACCCCCGAGAGCGCGGGGGATTCGGGCCCGGTACCGGCGAAGTTCTCCGCATCCACGGTCAGGTAGTAGGTGACGCCGTCGTTCAAACCGGTCAGGTTGACCTGGCTCCCGTTCGTGGTGGCGGTCACGGTCCAGGGGCCGGTAGGACCCGTCGAGAGGGAAACGTTGTACGAAAGGATAGGAGCGCCCCCATCGTGGGGCGCGCCCCAGGAAACCCAGAGCGTGTTGTTCCCGGACTCCACCCCCGGCGCGGCCGGGGCGTCCGGGTGAGTGATGCCGGTGTAGACCTCGACTCGGCCAGCGTAGATCAATGGCGCGATGAGCGTCCCCGTCTGGTTGTCGAAGGCCCCGCGGTAGATGCCCTGGGCCGCGGGGAGGGTGCCGACGGAGACCATCGACGACGCGTCGAACAGCTCGGCGGAATCGTTGATGACGCTGGTGACGAACGCGAGGCCGTCACCGGGGTCGTCGAGCACCCCCGTCGGGATGAACGGGGCCACCGAAACGGCCGCAAGCTCGGCTCCGGCCGAGGGATCTATCCGGGTGAGGTTGCTCGCTCCCTCGTTCGCCACTACGAGGATCCCCGTATCGACGACGGCCCCGGAGACCGGGTTCGAGCCCGTGCCGTACGTCCGACCCAGGGTGTCGTTCACTCCGTTCACCGTCGTGACGTTCCCGTTCGGTGCATTGCAGTTCAGGAGGAACGCCGACCCCAGTGCGGGATCCACGACGACCGCGCAGGCGGCCAATCCCGGGACCACGACGGTGCCTTGGAGCAGGTGGGTGGCCGTCGAGAAGATCTGGACCCGACCGGATTCCACCGCGTAGAGGAGCTGGTTCATCGAGTCGACCCCGAGGGCCAGCGCCGGGTGGCCGAGGGGAATGGACCCGGAGGCAGAGCCAGAGCCGGCGTCGTAGAGGTGGATGGAGGGCGACGCGACGGACGTCACGAACAGCGTGGCGTGGGAGGGGTCGATCGCGATGTCGAGGGTGTTGAACACCGGGGATGGTGGGTAGATCGTCCAGAGCAGCTGCCCGGTGGACTCCGAGAAGGCTTGGACCTGGGCCGGCAAGAGGCTCGCCACGAAGAACACGCCCGTCAGGTAGTCGACCGCGGACTCGCTCTGAAAGTAGGGGAACGAACTGTACCAGACCCTCGGGGTGAGCGACGGCATCAGGAAGGAGCCCGTGGTGTTGTTGAGCGAACCGACCGTGACGATCCCCCCGAGGGACGAGTCGACCAGAACGCGGTCAAAGTACCCCGGCCCCCGGCTCGCGTTGTAGCTGCCCTCCAAAGTTCCGCTCGTGGCGTTGAACGCAAAAAGGCGTTGTCGGTACGCCGAATCGGCGGTGACGATGGAGTTGGTCTTCTCGTAATAGGCGACGGCGTCCACGCTACCCGGGGCCCCGGGCCAACTCCCTGTGAACAATCCGGTCGAGAGGCTGAAATTGAGAAACACGGTGGGACCCGAACTCAGGTTCGCCGAGATCAGGGTCTTTGACGCCGAATCAAACGCCGTCGGGCCGGTCAGGCTGAGCAACGGCGCCGAAATGGTCGGCTTCGCGACGTCGCTGCTCGAGTTGAAGACGAGCAGAGAACTGGTGGAGGTGGGCACGACGAGATCGTCGAACGACGGGACGACGGTGACCCCGAGAGAGGAGCACCCGGTCACGCCACACGGTAGGATGGCCCGCTGGGTGTCCGAGCTCGCGTTGATCGCGACGACCCAGCCCCCGGTCTCGTTCTGCACGAACAGTTGGTCACTGGCCGGATCATAGGTGGAGAGGTATGGCTCGAACGGGGGCGCAGGGAACGACGCGACAGTGATGTTCGCGACCGTCGCGAGGCTCGTCTCGTTGAGGACCTGGATCCACCCGTGCCGCGCTCCTTGCGTGACCGAGACGAAGAGGGTGTGCGCCCGGGGGTCGAGCGCGATCCCGCAGAGACACTCCCCTCGAATGATGCCCGTGCCGATCGAGACCTGGTTGACCGACGCTCCGCTGGTGAGGTTGAACGCGGTCACGAGCCCGGCGTGGTCGTTCGCCACGAACGCCACCTGGGTCGCCATATCGATAGCGAGTCCGACGGAGTCGCTGGCCACTCCCGTGGGGAGGGTCAGCGAGGGGGAGAAGTATCGCCCGTGGAACGGTCCCAAGACGCCGGGTCCGCCGCTCACCGGAGCTGCAGATTCCGTTTGAGCCCGCCCCATGGGCGACGCCGCGTGCAGCCCCCGTGACGTCGGCTCAGAAGGAGAAGAGGGATGGGGACCGGGGCCCGCCGACCAGGTCCCCGCTCCGGGGGCCATGGCGCTCATCGCCGCCAGCAGCGCGAGAAGCGGGACGATCAACTGCCGGTGAGGAGGGCGACGGCGTGGCATCGTGACCGACCGAATCTGCTTGACGCTGGTATTTGACGCTCGCTCTCGAAACGCGGGGCGGAAACGAGGGCGGCCGAGCCCCTGCCTTGGAGCGGGGGGGGTGGACTCACCCGGAGGGAACCGTGTCCGGGATGCATCCAAACGTGCGGGGCCGAACGATGCCGACCCAACCGTTATATCGGAAACTCCGCTCGGAGCGCCGGTCGAACTCGGTGGCGGATCCAACCCCCTCGACGGCGGTCGACGCGACGGGGGCGGAGGCCCGAATCCCCTCGACGGACCTTCTCGGCGTCTATCGGATGATGGTCACCTCACGCGTGGTCGACGAACGTTGCCTGACCCTCCAAAGGCAGGGGCGGATCGGATTCTACGTGCCGATGCAGGGACAGGAGGCCGCCCAGGTCGGCTGCACGTGGGCCCTTTCCCCCGAGGACTGGATCTTCCCCGCCTATCGCGAGCTGGGCGTAGCGCTCACCCGAGGGGTCCCGCTCAAGCTCCTCCTCGACCAGTTCATCGGCAACTCCGGCGATGCCCTCAAGGGTCGCCAGATGCCGAACCACTACGGCTACCGGGCATTCCGATTCGTGACGGCCTCGAGTCCGGTAGGGACCCAGATCGTACAGGCCGTCGGGACGGCGATGGCCGCGCGTCGCAAGGGCGAACCGATCGTGACGGCGACGTTTTTCGGGGATGGCACCACGAGCTCGAGCGATTTCCATTCCGGGCTCAACTTCGCCGGGGTGTTCCGGGCGCCGACGATATTCTTCTGCCAGAACAACCAGTGGGCCATCTCGCTACCCCGCGAGAAACAGACCCGCAGTGAGACCCTCGCCGCGAAGTCCGTTGCCTATGGGATCCCCGGGGTCGTGGTGGACGGGACCGACGTCCACGCGGTCTATGGAGCCGTCGCCAAGGCCCGAGAGCTGGCGCTCGCCGGGGGGGGGCCGACGCTCATCGAGGCTCAGGTCTACCGACTCGGTCCCCACTCCACGTCCGATGACCCGCGGCGGTACCGCAGCGACGAGGAGCTCAATGCGTGGAAGGCGAAGGACCCGATCGCCCGTCTCAAGCACGAGCTCCTGGCCGACGGGCAGCTCACCGAAGAGGCCGACCACGAGGTCTGGGAGTCGACGAAGGCCGAGGTGGCGAAGGCCCTCGCGGCCTCGGAAGCGATGGCCCCCGTCCAGCCGCGAACGATGTTCGAGGATGTCTTCGCCCATATCCCCCTCGCCCTCGAGGAGCAGCGGGATCAGTTCGAGGCGCTCAGCGCACCGGGAGCGACCAAGCCGTGACCGAGCTCACGCTGGTCCAGGCGGTCAACCGGGGCCTGTTCGAGGCGATGAAATCGGACCCCGACGTCCTGATCCTCGGCGAGGACGTGGGCGTGAACGGCGGGGTGTTCCGGGCCACGGAAGGCCTCCTCAAGGAGTTCGGCGCCGAGCGGGTCATCGACACCCCGCTTTCGGAGTCCGGGATCGTCGGTGCGGCGATCGGCATGGCGCTCTACGGAATGAAGCCCGTCGCAGAGATCCAATTCGTCGATTTCATCTATCCTGCGTTCGACCAGATCGTCAGCGAACTCGCGAAGTTCCGGTATCGCTCCGGCGGCCAGTACCCGTGCCACGTGGTCATCCGGACCCCCTACGGCGGGGGGATCAAGGGCGGACTGTACCATTCGCAGAGCCCCGAGGCGTACTTCGCCCATACCGCGGGCCTGAAGGTACTCATCCCATCCAATCCGGCCGACGCCAAGGGGCTGCTGCTCACCGCCATCCATGACGAGGACCCGGTCCTGTTCCTCGAGCCGAAGCGGATCTACCGGTCGGTGACCGGTGAGGTCCCGGACGGCGACCACCGCGTGCCGTTCGGCCTCGCGTCCACCGTGCGCGAGGGGTCGGATGTCTCCGTGTTCGCCTACGGGGCGATGGTCCCGGTGGCCGCCCAGGCGGTGGATGCGCTCGGCGCGGAAGGGATCCACGCCGAGCTCATCGACCTGCGCTCCCTCGTCCCGCTGGACGAGAAGGCGCTCCTCGCGTCGGTGGAGAAGACGGGTCGTGCGGTGATCGTCCACGAGGCCCCGCGATTCTGCGGCTACGGAGCCGAGCTCGCGGCGATCCTGGCCGAGAAGGCGCTCTACTCTCTCAAGGCGCCCGTGGTGCGCGTGACCGGGTTCGATACGCCATTCCCTTACGCTCTCGAGCACCTGTACCTTCCGAACGCCGAGAGGGTCGCCCACGCCATCCGAACCACCGCGAAGGCGGCGTGACCCGGGAGGCCGAAGATGGTCTACGAGTTCAGGCTACCCGACATCGGAGAGGGGGTCGCCGAAGGCGAGGTCGTCCAATGGTTCGTCAAGGAGGGCGAGGTGGTCCAGGAGGACGCTCCGCTCGTCTCGGTGCTGACCGACAAGGCGAACGTGGAGATCCCTTCGCCGAAGGCGGGCAAGGTCCTTCGGATCCACGCCCAGGTGGGAGAGAAGGTCAAGGTCGGCGGGCTACTCGTGACGATCGACGCCGAAGGGTTGGGGCCCGGGACGCCCGTCGCGGCGGCCCCCTCGACCGACGCGGCCGCGCCGAGCGCCTCCCCCCCCGGTCCCCCTGCTGACCTGTCACCCCCTCCTCGTCCGGCGGGGGCTCCGAGCCTCGCGGCTCCCAGCGTCCGCCGTCTCGCCGCGGAGAAGGGGATCGATCTCACCACGATCCGCGGTTCCGGGCCGGGTGGCCGGATCGTCGAGACGGACCTGGTTCGCCCGGCGGCCGCGCCCTCCGCCGTAGCTCCCCCGGTAGCAGTCCCCGCAACCCCCGCCCCGCCGATCCCTCCGTCGTCGCCCCTAGCGACCACGAAGGGGGCCGGCGCACCGATTCCCCCGGGCCCGCCGGCGGCTCCGACCGCTCCCGCCGCTCCCCCCAACCCCGAGGACGGCGAGCGCATCCCGATCCGCGGCGTGCGTCGGATCATCGCCGAGCACATGGCCGAAGCGACCCACAAGGCGGCGCACTTCACCTACGTCGAGGAGGTCGACGTCGGCGAGCTCATGCGAGTCCGCGACCGGATGGCCCGGAGCATCGAGAAGGACGGCCTGAAGCTCTCGTATCTCCCCTTCATCGTCAAGGCGGTCGTCGCGGGGTTGCGCGCGCATCCCTGGATGAACGCTCGGATGGACGACGAACGGCAGGAGCTGGTCCTCCAGAAGGGCTACCATATCGGCATCGCCACCGCCGCCCCGGAGGGACTCATCGTGCCCGTGCTGCGGAATGCGGAGACCAAGAGCGTCGCGCACCTCGCCCGGGAGATCGCGGACCTCTCCGAACGCGGGCGGGCCGGCAAGCTCCAGCGTGCGGAGCTCATTCACGGCTCCTTCACCATCACGAGCCTCGGCGCGCTCGGCGGGGTCCTGGCCACCCCGATCCTGAACTACCCGGAGGTGGCGATCCTCGGCGTCCACCGGATCTTCAAGCGTCCCGGGTATCTTGCGGACGGTACCATCGGCCCGGTGCACTCGATGAACCTCTCGGTCTCGCTCGACCACCGGGTCCTCGACGGGATCGTCGGAGCGCAGTTCCTCGCCGTCGTCAAGGCGAACCTGGAGGACCCCAGCCAGATGTTCGCTCATTTCACCTGAGCGACCCGAGGCGTCCCGGCGCATCCCGAGGGGGCGCCCATACGTATATACGTATTAATGCGCATCGCTTATATTCCGAATGGCCGCCTTCGAACCCCCGGGGGAGACGCTCCTGCGGCCTGCTTCGTTCCTCCTCTGGGGGCCGGAGCGGCTGCCGGTGGAGCTCCTCGCCCTCGGGATCGCCGACCGGATCGACCCGGAGTTCCAGTGGGTTTCCGACCTCTGCGGGAGTTCGCAGGAGCTCCACCATCCCCTCGGCCCCGTCGGTGAGCTGGTCCCCTCCGACCGCCGGGTCGTCGTGGGGTTCTTGGAGGAGCAGTTCACCGTCCCTGAATACCTCGAGCTCGCGATCCGCACGATGATCCGGTCGAAACCGGTCGACCCTGCCCTGGTACGACTCACGACGTTCGCCGCGCTTCCCCGGGCGCTCCAGGTCGCACTGGGCAGGAGCTCGCGCGGACCTCGCCCCGGCGCCATCATCCTGGCGAACGGGCACCATCTGAGGGACCGATGGGTCGACTCCGTGTTCGGGGAGGCGCTGTTCCACGACTTCCTGAGGTCCCAGAACGCTTCGCTGCTCGTGACGTTCCTGGAGGCACCCCCGCCCTCGGTCCGCGATCGGTTCGACTACATCTACCGGGTCGACGTCGAACCGGGCAACCCGTGGCTCCGGGCCCGGGTGTTCTCCGAGAAGCAGCGCGCGCCGGCGAGCTCCGGACGCGGGGAAACGGTCTCCGCGATGTCGCTCGGTCCATTCAGCGACGCGGTCGTGGCCGCGCTATCTCGCCGCGGGCACACCGGTAGGTCGGCGGGCCTCGTGGGGGCGCTGGCCGCCCCGTAGGGGCGACGCACCGGCTACGGGGCCAGGCCGCCACCGATTCGTTCATGCCGGGCGGCGACCTAATGAGGGCCGTCCTTCTCGGAGGAGAACGGGTGAGTTCTCACGCGCGCGTCGTACGGTACGAACCCGCGAAGGATTCCCGGGAGGCAGGTCCGGTGAGTGCCACGGAACCCGTACTCGTTCCGTTGGAGTACCAGGAAGAGGAGCTCACGACCCTCATCGGCCCGGACTGGGCCGACCGCCTCCTCCACGCCTACCGGTGGATGGTGCTCGGGCGGACCCTCGACGCCCGGATGCTCGGCCTGCAACGGCAGGGGCGCATTGGTTTCTACGGGCCGGCGACCGGGCAGGAAGCGGTCAGCGTGGGGGCATGGATGGTCTCCAAGCCGCAGGACTGGATATTCCCCGGTCTCCGCGAGCAGCTGCTCGCGCTGGCCCGGGGTCACTCACTCACCACCTACCTCCACCATCTGTTCGCGAACGACCTCGATCCGGCCCGGGGCCGCCAGATGCCTTGCCATCCGACGGCGCGCGAGGTCCACTACGTCTCCATGTCCTCGGTGATCGGGACCCAGATCTCCCAGGCCGTCGGGACCGCCTACGCGTTGCGGCACAAGCGAGACCCTTCAGTGGCGTTCGCCTTCTTCGGGGACGGGGCCACGAGCTCGAACGACTTCCACGCCGGCCTCAACCTGGCGGGGGTCCTCGACCTCCCCGTCGTGTTCTGCTGCACCAACAACCAGTGGGCGATCTCGGTCCCCGTCGAGCGCCAGAGCGCGGTGGCGCACCTCTCGGAAAAGGCGACGGCGTACGGTATGCCCGGCGCGACCGTCGATGGTACGGACGTGGTGGCGGTGTTCGCGTCCCTGAACGGGGCCGCCGAGAAGGCCCGGAGCGGCCACGGACCGACGATGCTCGAATTCGTCCTCTATCGAATGACGCCGCACTCGAGCTCCGACGACCCGACCCGGTACCAGGCGAAGGACTGGATGGCCCGGGCCCAGGCCCACGACCCGGTCCGGCGGCTCGAAGACCTCCTCGCCCGCCGGGGGGCGCTCGACGAGGCGAAGCGCGCCCTGATCGCCCTGGATGCCGATGGGGAGGTCCGGGGCGCGATAGCGACCGCCGAGAAGGTCGGGCCTCCGCTCTCCGAATCCCTCACCACCGATGTCCTCGCCTCTCCTCCCGCCCCGGCGGGAACGGGCTCGGACGGGAGTTGACCATGGCAGGGACGTATGCTCGAAGCACAGAGACCCTGGTGATCGGGGGGGGCCCCGGCGGCTACGTCGCCGCGATCCGGTTGGGGCAGCTCGGCCGCAAGGTCCTGCTCGTCGAACGCGGAGAACTGGGCGGAGAATGCCTCAACCGCGGATGCATCCCGTCGAAGGCCCTCATCCACGCCTCCGTGCTCTACCACGACCTGCTCTCGCAGGGCGCGGAGCTCGGGGTCGTCGCCGACAAGGTCCAGTTCGACCTCGCCAAGACCCAGCAGTGGAAGGACGGCCTCGTCGCCAAGGAGCGGAGCGGCGTCGCCGCCCTGGTCAAGACCTCCGGCGCGCAGGTCCTCTTCGGGGAGGCCCGCTTCACCGGGCCGAAATCCGCGGAGCTCACCGCCCACGACGGCGGGCGAGAGCGGATCGACTTCGAATCGGCGATCATCGCGACCGGCGCCGTCCCGATGGTGCTCCCGGGATTCGAGCCGGACGGCGAACGGGTCCTGACCGCATGGCAGATCCTCTCGCTCACCCGACTCCCGGCGTCGGTGGTCGTCCTCGGGGGCGGGGTCAGCGGTTGCGAGCTCGGCGAATTCCTCGCGCGCGTGGGGGTTCAGGTCACCATCGTCGAGCTCATGCCGCAGATCCTGCCCGGCCTCGAGCCGGACCTGGCCCGCGAGCTGGCCGCGTCGCTCCAGCGACTCGGCGTCCAGGTGCGCGTCGGGACGAAGGCGGTCGGCCTCGCGCGCGACGCGTCGGGCATACGGCTTTCCGTGGAGGCCGAGAATGCAAAGGAGGAGATCGCGGGGGAGATTCTGTTCCTGACCATCGGCAAGCGCCCGGAGACGGGCAATCTCGGGCTGGAGGAGGCGGGGGTGGTCCGGTCGGAGAAGGGCGGTTTCCTCCCCGTGAACGACCGCATGCAGACGAACGTATCGCACATCTACGCCGTCGGGGACGCCGCGCGGCCGCCGATGCTGGCCCACAAGGCCTACCGGGAGGGGACGGTGGCCGCGGAGTCGATCGCCGGGCTCCCCACCCGGTTCCAGTTCCAGGTGATCCCGTCGGTCGTCTTCACCGACCCGGAGCTCGCGAGCGTCGGGTTCACCCTCGCGGAGGCCGTAGCGAAGGGGATCGAGGCCCGGGAGGTCCGATTCCCCTATGCGGCGCTCGGCCGGGCCCACGCGAACCACGCGACCACCGGCTGGGTGAAAATGGTGGGCGAGACCGCCACCGGACGCCTGCTCGGCGTGCACGCCGCGGGGAGCGCCGCGGGGGAGTTCATCACCGAGGCCGGACTCGCCATCGAGATGGGGGCCGGGATTCGGGACATCGCCCTCACGATCCACCCCCACCCCACGTTCGCCGAGACCCTCCAGGAGGCCGCGCTCCTCTGGCTGGGAGAACCGATGCACGTCTCGAAGAGGAGCGGCGGTGCTCGGCCTCATTGAGTGGGGTCGGCGCGACTACGGACAATCCCTCGAGCAGATGCGCCAATTGCGCGCCCAGCGGCGGGCCGGGGAGATCCCGGATACGCTCATCCTGGTCGAACACGACCCGGTGATCACCGTCGGGGTCCAGGGCTCCGACGGAGACACGTTCCCGCGCGGGGTCCCGGTCTATCACGTCGAGCGGGGCGGCAAGAGCACGTTCCACGGCCCCGGACAACTCGTGGGCTACGCGATCGTCGACCTCGAGGCCCGGGGCCGGGACGTCCGCCGGTTCGTGCGCGACCTCGAGGAGATCGTGATCGAGGCGGTCGCGGATTTCGGAATCCGGGCCACGCGGGTCGCGGGGCGACGCGGGGTGTGGGTCGACGGAGAGCGGAAGATCGCCTCGGTCGGCGTCGCCGTCGAGCAGTGGGTGACGTTCCACGGCTTCGCCCTCAACGTGCGGACCGACCTCGAGACGTTTCGAAAGTTCCGCCCGTGCGGGTTCGATGGGCGGGTGATGACCTCGATCACGCAGGAGCGCGGCCGGACCTACGAGGTGTCGGTGGCCCATCTGCCGGTCATCCGCGCCTGGGAGCGCGTCTTCGGCGGGCCGATCCAGGAGACGGCCCCGGTGCCGTCTGCCCCCCCCGTCCCCCGATGACGTCGAGTGCCGAGCGCCCCCGGCTCCTGCTGGTGGGGGGCGCGGGGGGCCTCGTCGGCCGGGCCGTCCTCAAGGAGTTCTCTCCCGATTGGCAGATCCGGTCGCTCCATCGCCACGCGGTCCCGGCCGAGAACGACCGGGGGGTCGAATGGGTGCCTATCGACCTCGCCGAGGTGCGGGATTGGCGCCCCCACCTCGAGTGCGTCGATACGGTCGTGAACCTCGCCTGGTACCGGTGGGGGTCGGAGCGCCGGTTCCGCGGACTGTACGAGGGCCTGCGGCGGATGGTGGAAGCCGCATCGGCGTCGGGGATCCGGCGCCTCGTGCACGTCAGTGTGCCGGACGCTCCCGCGGGCCTCGAGACCGGGATTCCGTACCTCTCGTACAAGCGCAAGCTGGACCGGGACGTCGTCCGCTGCGGCGTCCCCTACCGGATCGTCCGGCCGACGATGCTGTTCGGCGAGCGGGACGTGCTCCTCACGGTGCTCGTGCGCGGGATCGATCGCTACCCATTCTTCCCGATGTTCGGGGAGGGTCGATACCACGTGAGCCCGGTCGCGGTGGAAGACCTTGCCCACGTCCTCCGGCGGGAGGCCGAGGGGACGGAGGTCGGCACCCTCGACATCGGGGGTCCCGTCCGATATGAGTTCCGTGAGCTCACCGACATGATCTTCTCGGCGCTCGGGAAGCGAGCGCGATACTGGCGGCTCAGCGAGGCAGGGAGCCTCCGCCTCGCTGCCCTCCTGCAGGCCCTGGGTTCGAGTTTGCTGTACCGGTACGAGGTCGAGTGGCTGCTGAGCGACCGTCTCGGACTCCCGGCGTACTCCGGGCTCGAACGACCGATGCGGCGCGTCGAACCGTTCCTCACCGCGGAGGTGGCGCGACGTCGCGGCGCCCCGGCCCCGCGGTCCAAGGGGTAGGTTTATCCCCGACCTCCACCCATCGATTCCCCGATGGAAGCGGCGGAGCTCTCACGGCGACTCGAAGAATTCTACAGCGTGGCCACCGAGGTGCTGCGCGATGTTTCCGGCATCACGGACCAGCAGGTCAAGCACTGGATCGTCAACCCGTTCCTCGTCGCCCTCGGATGGGACCCGGTCGACAAGCGCCAGGTCTACCTCGACTTCCCGGTGAAGCCGGACGGCCACCTCGACTACGCACTGCTCGACGGCCAAGGCGAGCCTCGCCTCGTCCTCCAGGTCGGGCGGCCCGGTGGGGGGACGATCGATGTGGAGGCCGCGGCCCGCCGGACGCGCAGCGTCAAGGCGCCGCTCCTTCTGACGACCGACGGGCAGGAGTTCTCCCTCTACTATATCGACACGAGCGGCTCGCCCGCCCCGCTCTTCGTTCTGACGCTGAAGGAGCTCGCGGAGAACCCCGAGGCCCTCGTCGGCCTGACGGTCTCCTACCGGCTCTCCGACACGGGGATCCACCACCTCCGGAAGGCCGCGATCCGCCTCGCCGTCATCCAGATGCTCGAGGAGAACTCGGAGAAGACCTTCGACGCGATCGTGGGATGGGTGAGCTCCCAGGTCGCCCCGGGAGCGCTCGACGAGACGACGGAGGCCGCGATCCGGGAGGCGACGATGCTCTGGCTCACCGAGGAGTACCTCGCGCTCCCCGGATTCGCCGGAGGCGGGGACGGACACAAGGCGAGCGACCTCCGCTCGACGAGCGCCCGCGACTGGGAGCCGTTCCCCGGGGGCCCGGCCGGTGCCTTCCAATACAAGTTTGACACGACGAAGACCCTCGACCTCCGCCAGACCCCGAAAGAGATCCGGGCCGCGCTCCGGCTCCAGGGTCTGAGGACGCCGACGGCGACCTCCTTCGGCGGGTTCTACCACGCGTTGCGCCACCGGGCGGGGTTGCCGACGGCCAAGTGACGGGCGCTTTCCCGGGCCTGAGACGGGGACTCGCCGTTTTATAGCCGCAACGGCCCGAATGGCGAGCCGCCTCGAACCATGAATCCCCCCTCGGTGCCCCTTCGGATGCTGATCGATTTCGACGGGACGCTCGTCGAGCCGAACGTGGCGATCATCCTCGTCGAGGAGTTCGCCCGGGACGGGCACCGGCTCGCGCACCAGGTCGATGAGGAGCTGCACTCCGGAAAGATCACGCTTCGGGAAGCGTGGACCCGACAGGTGGCGATGCTGCCGGCCGACCGGATCCCGGAGATGGCGGCCTGGTCGGTGGAGCACACCCCGCTGCGCGAAGGGGCGCTCGAGCTGCTGGCGCTGCTGAACTCCCACCAGGTCCCGACGTACATCGTTTCGGGGGGACTCGATTTCTACATCCATCCGATCCTTCGCGCCTCGGGGATCGAGCTTCCGGTGCTCTCCGACTCGATGGAACGAGGCCCCGACGGGGGACTTCACGTCCTCCACCCCTACGGCCACGCCACCTGCCGGCTCTGCGGGATCTGCAAGGCCCAGGCGGTCCGGACCATCTCCCCGCCGGCGCTTCGCACCGCGTTCGCGGGCGACGGCTCCACCGACAAGTATGCCGCCGAGGTCGCCGACATCGTATTCGCCCGGCGACGCCTCAAGGGGTACTGCGAGACCTCGGGGATCCCCTTCTACCCGTTCGAGGCGTTCGCACCGGTCACCGAGCGGCTCCGACGGTGGCTCGATGGCCAAGAGCCGTTCCCTGCGGCCCGGCACGTCGGGCTCTCGAGCTCCCCCTGCCCGATCTCGAGCGAGCTCGCCCGTACCCCGCCACGGGGCCGCGGCGCGGCGGCCGCCGACTCCGCGACGTAGCCGGTCCGGCCCCCCCCCGGGGGCGGATCCGGTCGGCCGGGAGGTCCGGCCTCGGGAAGGGCCCTCAAATAGACGCATGGCTCGGTAGCCACCGTTGCCCGAGGGTACCGGCCCACGCGCACTCCACTGGGTGGGCTCGATGGGCCTCGATGTGGTGCGCTGCGAAGTGCTGCGCAACCCGGCCACTCCCTGGGTGCTGAGATTCCTCGGGGGTCGCCACACGCTCAAGTTCCAGAACGGGTTCGAGTTTCCGGTCGACCCGTCGACGCGCATCGTCGGAGAGAAGCTCATTTCCCTCGCCTACGAGGGGGCTTCGTTCCGTTCGAGCGGCCCGGACGATGGGTTCACGTGGCTCGTCGATCGCCAGGCGGGGGAGATCGTCACCCCGAGCGGGCTGAAATTCTCGCTCGAGTCCCTCCATCCGCTCATCTTCGCCGAGACGTTCATCTACGACATCCACTTCTGCGGCTTCCACCTCAACGGCCAGCTCGTCGTGGACGTCGGCTCGAACGTGGGGGACACCCCCCTCTACTTCGCCCGACAGGGCGCCCGTGTCGTGGGCTACGAGCCGGATTCGGACAACTACCGGATGCTCTCGGACAATCTGCGTCGCAACCCCGAGCTCGCGGGGCGGATCCAGACCTACCCGGAGCCGGTCGGCGAAGATGGGGAGGTCACGTTCTTTTCCGGACAGGGGGGCAGCAGCGGGGTCTACTCGGGCCGGGGCGTGGGGAAGAAGGTGCACTCGGTGGGGCTCAAGACGATCCTCGATCGCGCCGGCGTGAAGGATGCCTACCTTCTGAAGGCCGATTGCAAGGGGGCCGAGTTCCAACTGGTGCGCCAGCCGGAGATCGCGGCGTTCCGGTATCTCCAGGTGGAGTATACTGCGGACCTGGTCGACCAGCACCCCTCGGTCCTGCTCGAGGAGCTCCGGAAGCGGGGGTTCTCGCGGTTCCGGTTGTACAAGCACAACTACGGCGCCTATCCGATCACCCAACACGGAACGGTCTTCGCGCTGCGGGACGACGTGGAGTCCCGAGCGGAGCCCCGACCCTAGGTGGGCGGACCGACGCCCGCGGGACCGCTCCGCAAGGCGTCCGCGAATCGGGGGAGGCTCTCCTCGAGGCCCATCGTTCGGTGGCCGAGCTCCCGCATCAGCTTGCCCGAATCGAGGCTGCTGTCGGAAGGCCGTTGGGCGAGCTGGTGGAGCTCCGCCGTCCGGACCGGCTCGATCGTCTCCGAACCGAAGCCGGCCGCCGCCGCGAGCCGCACGGTGAACTCATAGCGGCTGCATCGGGTCGCACCGCCGGTATGGTAGACACCGGTCCGCTTCGATTCCCCGAGGCGGAGGATGGCGAGCGCCAGGTCTTCGGAGTAGGTCGGCGACGCCACCTGGTCGTGGACGATGCGTAGCGGGAGTCCCCGCCGAAGCTGGTCGACGACCCAGGTCCCGAAATCGAGGTTCTTGCCGGAGCTGCTCGTGGGTCCGGACGGGTCGTTCCATCCGAAGATCACCGAGGGACGGGCCACGACGGTCTCCGAACAGGCGCGGAGCGCGGCCCGTTCCCCCGCGAGCTTGGACGCCCCGTACACCGAGATCGGGCCGGTCGGGTCGTCCTCGGTCCGCAGGGATCGGCCGTCGTTCCCGAAGACGAAATCCGTCGAGACGTACACGAATCGGGCCGAGGCCGCGTCGGCGGCCTCCGCCAGATGGCGCGTTCCTTCCTCGTTCACCCGATGGGCCTCTTCCGGCTGCTGCTCGCAGTAGTCGACCTGGTGCAGCGCCCCGGTGTCCACGACCAGTTCCGGGCGGAATCGCTCGAACCGCTCGCGGACGGCCGACGCATCGGTCTTGTCGAGAGGGGCCTGAGCGTCGGCGGGCAACGCCGGGGGGCGACTGCGAAACGTGCCGAACACCTGGTGCGACCGGCCGACGGCGAGGGCGCAGACCCTTCGACCGACCTGCCCGCCCGCTCCGACGACCAGGACCCGCATCCCGAACCCCTATCGGTGGGGCGGCCGATTCCAATCGAACGGGGCTCGCGTTCGGGGGTCGAGGATCGCGGGATCGTTCCAGCTCCGCCGCTCCTCATCCGGATGCGCGCGGTCGTAGAGTCGGTTCACGAGGTAGACGGTGAGCGCGGGTTCCGTGCCGAGCCCCTTCGTCCCGTGCCAGTAATGCCCCGGGATTCGGACGACCTGCGGCCGCTCGGAGCTCGCCACGATCTCGTCGACCTGTCCCTGCGTGGGGGAGCCCGGGGCATCGTCGTAGGCGCAGATCTTCATGGTGCCCCGGACGACGATGAAGTAGTCGACCTGTCCCCGGGCGTGCCGGTGCCAGGCCCGGATCATCCCGGGAAAGCTCATCGACAGATTCAGCTGCTCGGGGCGGTCCTCTCCGAGCAACTCGCCCCAGTCGGTGCGAAGGATCTCGGTGAACGAACCCCGTTCGTCCGGTAGGCGGGTCAGGTCGTGGACCTTCACTCCGGGGAGCAGGGAGCTCATGGCCGACCTCAGAGGACCACGCCTCTTAACCGAACGGGGTCTGCGGCGGCCGGGTCGCTCAGCAGGTGACGGTACCACTCCACCGTCTTGGTCCGCAGCCCCGTGTCGACGGCGTCGGCCCGAAGGGCCTGTTCGATCTCGCGGGCGGCGTCGGCGGGCGTGAGCGAGGGGGTGAATCCGAGCTCGCTGCGAGCCCGGGCGAAGCTCACCCGATACGACCGAACGTCCGGGTCCCCGTACCATTCGAGCGTCGGGGGCTCGCGGAGGTGGGCCGCGACGAGCTCGGCCAGGGGCCGGACCTGGAAGTTCTGCTCGTCCGACCCCACGTTGAACACGCGGCCTCGAACCGATCCCGGGGGAGCGGCGAGGACCTCGGAGATCGCCCGCGCGGCGTCCCGGACGTGCAGGAAGGGCCTCCATTGGGTGCCGTCCTTCATGACCGGGATCCGGTGGGTGCGAACCCCCCCCAGGACCATGCCATTCACCGCGAGGTCGAATCGCATCCTAGGCGAGAGCCCGTAGAGCGTGGCGAAGCGGACCGCCGTCGGGCAGAACGATGGGCTCGCCATCGGGAGCGTGTCCTGCTCGGCGAGCCAGTTGGCCCGGGCGTACTCGGTCAACGGCTCGGGGGTCGTCTCTTCGGTGAGGATCGAGTCCTGGAACCCGTAGATGCTGCAGGAGGAGGTCAGGAGGTATCGGCTCGCGCCCGCCTCCCGCGCGAGCCGGGACGTGCGGACCCTCCCGAGATAGTTGATCTCCCGGGTTCGCCACGGGTCCATCGCGCCGGCCGGATCGTTGGAAAGGGCCGCAGCGTCGACCACCGCCTCCTGTCCCTCGAACACCCGTCCGTCACACCATCGAACATCGTCGCGGACGAGGTGGATGCGAGGGTGCTGAGCGTACTCGGCCAGGGGTTCGGTCCCGAAGAAGAACCGGTCGAGGACCGTCACCTCGTGGCCGGCCGCGAGCAGCTGCGGCACGAGACAGGCGCCGAGGTACCCCGCGCCGCCGGTGACCAGGACCCTCATCTGCGGGCCATGGGGAGCGGCCCGGGATAAACGGGTTCGTGGACCCCGTCGAACCTCCCCGCACGAAGGGCTGGCCGATCGGACCGGTCCCCGCGGCGTACGCGCGACAGACCGGGGGAAGCCTCAAGGCGCGGGGCGACTGGTCCGAAGGGAGGCGATCCCACCGGGGATCGGCATCGGAGGCCGTGAAAGGGTTGCTCCTCGCCGGTGGTCATGGCACGCGCCTCCGCCCCCTCACCTTCACCGGGAACAAGCACATGATCCCGCTCGCCAACCAGCCGATGCTGTTCTACGGGCTACGCCATCTGGCCGAGGCCGGCATCCGCGAAGTAGGGATCGTCCTCGGGCCGATCCGCGAAGGCATCGAGGAGGCCGTGGGAGACGGCGGCCGGTTCGGGCTTTCGGTGACGTACATCGAGCAGGGTGAGCCGCGGGGTTTGGCCGACGCGGTCCGGTGCGCGCACCGGCCGTTCCTGGGTTCCGACCCGTTCGTGATGTACCTCGGCGACAATGTGCTTCAGGAAGGGGTATTGCCCCTCGCCGACGCGTTCCGGGCGGCGACGCCCGACGCGATCATCGGCGTGACGCGCGTCGCGGACCCCTCTCGATTCGGAATCGTCGAGATGGCCGGCGACCGCATCGTCTCGATCGAGGAGAAACCGGCGGCTCCCCGGAGCGACCTCGCCCTGATCGGGGTGTACGTGTTCGGGCCTCAGGTCCACTCCATCATCGAGGGCCTATCCCCGTCGGCTCGAGGCGAGCTCGAGATCACCGACGCGATCTGGCGGTTGCACCAGCGAAGGGGCCGCGTGCTGGTCCGACCGGTCGAGGGCTGGTGGAAGGATACGGGCCGGCCCGAAGACCTGCTCGAGGCGAACGAACGGATCCTACGGAGCATGCCCGACGTCGCGTTCCTGCGAGAGGGTACGGTCACCCGAGGCGGGAGGCTCGATGGCTCCGTCGCGCTCGGGAAGGGCGCGACGGTGGGCGCCGACGTCGTGGTCCGGGGCCCGGTGGTCATCGGGGACCGTGCCGTGCTCTCGGACGGGGCCCAGGTCGGCCCGGCCGTGGCCGTCGGTGCCGGTGCCGTCATCCGGGGCGCCCAGGTGGAACGTTCGATCATCCTGGAAGGGGCTCGCATCGAGGGCCCCATTCACCTGAGGGACTCCATCGTCGGCCGGGACGCGGTCGTGAACCGGTCGGCCACCCCGGGGGCCGAGACGGTATGCGTCGTGGGCGACTCCACCCAAATCGCCTTCTAGGCCACGCGGCCAACCTTTCCTCGGGACGGGCCGGATGTCGTCGATGGAGCCTTCGGTCCCCAGTCCCGATCCCGGGCCGCTCCCCGTCACGGCGGTCATCCCGGTGTTCAACGGGGACGAATCCCTGGAATCCTCGGTCCGGAGCGTGCTCGTCCAGGACTACCCGATGATCGAGGTCCTGATCGTCGACGACGGGTCCCGCGACGGCTCCGTCGCCCTCGCGCGGAAGCTGTCGGAGGAGGACCCCCGGGTGCGCGCCTTCGGGTCGTCGGAGAACCACGGGCTCGCGCATACGCTGAACGTCGGGCTCCGGCAGGCCCGGGGGCCGCTCGTCCTCCTGCTCCACCAGGACTGCGCCCTTCGGGGCTCCGACTGGCTGATCCGAGGCTCGGCATTGCTCCGGGACTCCGGGGCGGCGGGGGTCGTCGGTCGCCCGGTCCACGACGTGGTCCGGATGACCCCGATGGAGCGGGTGTTCTGGGTGATCCGTGCCCACACCGGAGCGACCGCCGAGGAGGAGGGCGCACCCGCCACGCTCACGCTCTTCTCCGAGAACAAGTGCGACCTGTATGTTCGTCAGGAGCTCCTGGCGGTAGGAGGGTTCGATGAGTCGTTCCGGACCGGGGGGGAGGACCAGCTGTTGGCGCTCTCGCTCGAGCGGGCCGGCAAGGAGGTCCTCTCCCCTTCCGACCTGCGGTTCGACCTCACGCTCGGATCGGACCGTCGGCTCGGCCGCGGACTCCACAAGGAGCTCCGATACGGCCAGCAGATGCGCTCGGTCCTGGTTCGAACCCGCGGCCGGGCCGCCCGGCGCTCGTCGACCGGCGCGCTCGACCCCCGGCTGCTCCACCGAGCCGCCGGGGTCGGATGGATCCTCGCCTCTTTGTTCCTGCTATTGGCGGGGCTCGCCTTCCACACCCCCTGGGTGTCGATGCTCGCCCTGCTCCCTCCCTTGGGACGTGCGGCTGCGCTCGGGGCCCGGGGAGTTCGTACGCGAACGACGTACCGACTGCGATGGCGTGACGTAGGAGCGGTGGCGGCCCTCGGGTTGTTGATGGACCTCGTCTACGCCGTCGGGTTCATCACCCCGGACCCGCGCCGCCCGCGGGGGCCGGCGGATGGCTCGAGCGGACCCAGCTCGGGTCGAACGAACCCGGAGGGCGCTCGGGCGCCGTCGCTGGGCGGGGCGGACCGATGACGCTGGTGTCCGTGATCATCCCGACTTGGAATGGGCTGCCGCTCCTGCGGGCCTGCCTCGCGGGGCTCTCCGCGCAATCCCACCGAGAGCTCGAGATCATCGTGGTCGACGACGGCTCGACCGACGGCACCGCGGAGTTCGTGAGAGGTCTGGGGGCAACCGTTCGTGCCGTCGTGCTGCCGGGGAATCGCGGGTTCGCGGTCGCGATGAACGCCGGGTTCCGGGCCGCCCGGGGCGAGCAGCTCATCGCGCTCAACAACGACGCGGTTCCGGATCCGGAGTTCGTAGCCGAGATGGTCGGTTCCTCCTCCGAGGGGTTCGACATGGTCGCCAGCCGGGTCGTGCTCGCCGATTCGGAGTTCGTCGACTCCGCGGGGATCACCGTCCTTCGGGACGGTGGGTCACGCGAGCGACTCCGGAATGCGCCGGCCGACTCTCCCTCGGTGGAGAGGCGCGCCGAAGTGTTCGGCCCGTCGGCAGCGGCGTCGCTCTACTCCCGCGCGATGCTCGAGGAGGTGGGAGGGTTCGACGAGTCCTTCGAGGCGTACTACGAGGATGTCGACCTCGCGTGGCGGGGGCGGATCGCCGGTTTCCGCTGCGTCTATAACCCGATGGCCCGTGTCCGGCACGTGCACTCCGCGACGTGGGGTCGCCTATCGCGTCGCAAGTTGTTCCTCCTCGAGCGGAATCGACTCTGGACGCTGTGGAAGGATTATCCGGC
>JAKIWG010000017.1:25126-49103 GCA_022750155.1 Thermoplasmata archaeon
ACGGTTCGGCACCTGGTGAGCTGGGTACGGGCCTGGTCGTATGCCGGCTGGCTCGTCGTGGCCCTGACGATCCTGGGCGCGCTTCCCCGCCTCTGGGACCTCGGGGGCCCGTCGTTCTGGAACGACGAGGGGGGGTCGTCGATCTATGCCCTAGCGGCGTTGCGGACCGGCGTTCCTCTCCTGCCCGGTCACCCGCTGAGCCTCGCCCTGGTGAACTTCGACCCGTTCTATCCGGAGCTCGAGGGGGCGTCGTTCCGATTGTTCGGGGTCTCCCAATGGACCGCTCGGCTGCCGGCGGCGTTGATCGGCGTCGCGATGACCCCGATCGCCTACGTGGCCGGCCGGCGTCTCGCCGAGCAGTACGTCGGGCTCACCCTGGCGGTGATGGTGGCGTTCTCGACGGAGTACATCGCGTGGTCCCGACAGGCGAGAGGATACGTCGTGTTCACGGTCCTGCTTTTGCTCCTCATCCTTCTCGCCTCCCGTTGGTACCGGTCCGGCCGGCTCACTGTGCCGACCGCCGGCGCGATGGGGTTCGTCACCCTCGGGCTCGGCCTCACGTCCCCGGGCCTGTTCATTCTGTACGCCCCGGCCGCGATGGGAGCGCTCGTCGTCTACCTGCTGTTGGCCCATCGGCCGCGGGTCATCGAGTTCTTCGGCGGCCCGTGGGTCTCCGGGGAGGGTCTCCCTAACCTCCTCCGGAGGCGGTGGCGGCTCCTCGGCGTCGGTCTCCTGGTCCTCGGCCTCGCGATCGTGCTCGCCTTCCCCCCCGGACCTCTATCGAGGTTCTTCGGGCACACGTTCGAGTCCGCGCTCCATTTCGCCCCGTATCCGTTGATCTGGGTCCCGTTCTACGGTTCGTTCCTGCTCTCCTACTACGCGCCGGTGATCACGCTCGCGGCGTTCGGCGGACTCATAGCGTTGCGGCGCGCCGACCCGTTCGAGCTCTCGTTGCTCGCCTTTTCCCTGCTGGTCCTCCTCTCGCTGAGCTCGGTACTCTCGCTGGTGGCGGACGCGGCCGGTGGCGCTCCTACCTACGAGCGGTACCTGACCCCGGACCTCGTGTTGCTGTTCTATTTCGCGGCGCTTGGGCTCGTAGGACTGGCACGGATCACCTACCGCTCGGTCCGGCAGCTGCCCGCCTCTCTGAGGAGCGCGCAAGGGGTTCCGCTCCTCTACGTGGCCGTCGTCATCACGGTGCTCGTCCTACCGTCGATGGTGTATCCCCCCCTCCTCAACACGTACGCCGCCCCGCAATTTTCGGCGGTGGACGGGGTTGTCCCATGGACCCCGTTCTCTCCGTTCCCTAGCGACCCGTCGGCGCTCTACGCCACTCCCCAACCGGATTTCGAGCTGGCCTCCGAGTACGTCCTCCATCACGAACGGCCCGGAGACGTCTCCATGGCGATCTGGCCCGATGCGCCCGCGTTCTACCTGGGGAAGGTCGACTACTGGGCCTACGTCAATCCCCCGCCCGGGGCGGCGGTCCCCGGCCCCAATGGGACGAGCTACTTCCTCACCGGCTCGCTCCAGGTCAACAACGTCTCCGCGTTCGAGGGGATCATGGCCCGAACGAACGGGTGGTTCATCGAGGACATCGTCTCGCAGGGGGCTCTGGGGCCGAACCTCTCCCTCGCCATCGAGCTCCTGACCTGGCAGGTCCCCGAAGGGTCGGACGCGAGCATCAGCCTGTATCACTGGAACGCCAGCACCCCGGTCCGGCTGCTGACGACCCTCGAGGACCATCGTCGCGACCTGCTGGCGGGATTCGGGTCGAACCTGACGCGGCTCGTCGACTGGGCGGTGGTCGCCGGGGTGTCGATCGACGGCGCACGGCCGCTTCTGGTCCCGCTGGAGTCGAAGCTCCTCCCGCTGGCCAGCGACGATGTGCGGCCGCTCGGCGTCCTTCTCAAGGTCTACAATAGCCGCGCCGATCTTCAACAGCGGTTTCCGGAGGTCATCGGGATCGGCAACTACTCCGGCCTCCTCCAATGGGCCGACGACGTCGCGTCGGGCGGGGTCGGCGACCCGGCCGAGGCGCAGCTCGCGCCGTACGCCGCCTACTACGAATCCAACGGCCGATAGCCGCGACGCGCCCCGCTCCGGTCAGTCCTTCGGGCCCGCCCGCTCGCCGATCGAGGGAGCGGCGTACGGCGCTGGCGCCGGGACGGGAAAGGAGCCCCGGAGCTCCCAGGAGAGTCGGGCGAGACCGGTACCGTGGAGGTAGACGTCGGAGAGCAGACGGACGATCGGGGTGCGGTGGCCCCGCCGCTCCTTCCACTCGATCGGAAGCTCGACGACCGGGAAGCCTCCTCGGGCCGCCCGCACCAGCACCTCGGTGTCCCAGAACCAGTTGTCGGTGTGGGTCACGGGTAGCAGCGTCCGGACCGCGCGACGGCTGAACCCCTTCAGCCCGCACTGATGATCGCGGATCTGCTCGTGGAACAGGAAGCGGGCCGCCTCGTTGTAGAATCGCGAACTGAAGTCCCGCAGGCGCGGTCGCTCGACGACGGCGCCTCGGCAGTACCTCGAGCCGGTGACCACATCGGCCCCCTCGAGGACCCGTCGGGCCACGCCAAGAATCGACTCGGGACCCGCGGCGAGGTCCGCATCGGCGAACACGTAAGCTTCGGCATCGACCTGACTCCAGAGGCGCCGGATGGCCCAGCCTCGCCCGCGCCGGGTGGGGTTGGTCCACACCTGGAGGGCCGGTAGTTCGCTCCGGAGCCGATCGAGGACCCCCCGGGTTCCGTCCGTGGAGCCGTCCTCCGCGATCGACAGGACGTAATCGATTCCCGACGCGTCGAGGGCCGAATGAACGGCATGGGTCGCTGAAGAGAGAAGCTTCTCTTCGTTCCAGACGGGAAGGGTGACGAGAAGACGCGTATGCGGTGGCGACGTGGTCGGTTGCTCCCTCTCCGCTTGAGTACGAGCGGGGGTCGGCTACTTCTACTCTCCGGCCGAACTACGCCGGAACGCGGGACGGGACGCGATATCACTGCGGGTCGCCCGGGTCGGTCGCGGTCGGAGACCCCACGGCGCGGGGTAGGCGATGGATAGCCTTGGTCGGTCCGGGTCCAGGTGTCGTGGGCGGCCTCCGGGCCGAATGGGCATTTATGGCCGGAGGTGTGACCCGAACTGGTGGAGGCACTCCAAACCCCCCGCGGTGGGCCGTTCGGGACACGCCCCCATCCGCATTCCCTACCCATGCGACGGCTAGAGAGAGCTCGATGATCGCCAAGAAAGCGGTCGTCTCGAAAACGCCGTTCCGACTGACGTTTGCCGGCGGCGGGACCGACCTGCCCGGATACTATCGGTCCCACGGTCCCGGTGCGTGCGTCGCGGGCGCGATGGACAAGGGGATCTACGTCATGGTCGTCCAGAACTTCAACGAGGACGAGATCCGGGTGAGCTACCGGGTCACCGAGGACGCGAAGCGGAGCATCGACGAGATCGAGCACGCGTCGATCCGCGAGTCGATGCGCCTCGTGGGGATCCGCAGCGGCGTCCAGGTCATCACCGCGACCCAGATGCCATCCCGGGGCACGGGGATCGGCTCCAGCAGCAGCTGCACGGTCGGGGCCCTGAACGCGCTGCACTCCTGGAAGGGGGACCGCACCGGTCCACGACAGCTCGCCCGCGAGGCGGTGCGGATCGAGCGGGAGGTCCTCCAGGAAGCCGGGGGGATTCAGGACCAGTACGTCGCGGCCTACGGTGGGCTCAATCTCATCAAGGTCGACCCGGACGGGACGGTTTCGGTCCAGAGCCTCAACACCGACCACGAGGGCCTCGAGGACCTGAACCGCCACCTGATGCTCTTCTTCACGGGGATCGAACGGCGGTCCGCCGAGATCCACACCGACCAGTTGGGCCAGATCGAGTCCCATCTCGACGAGTACGACCGGATGCGGACCCTCGCCATCGAGACCGCCCGGGCCCTCGAGAAGCTGGATTATCCGGAGATCGGTCGGCTGATGGACGAGAACTGGCAGCTGAAGAAGCGCCTCTCCAATGGGATCAGCACCCCGATGATCGACCAGGCGCACGAGCTCGCCCAGCGCCACGGGGCGCTGGGGGGGAAGCTCCTCGGCGCCGGCGGGGGGGGCTTCCTCTTCTTCCTGGTCCCGCCCGATCGCCAAGGCGACGTGAAGAAAGCGCTCGAGTCCCTCGGGCTCACGCGGAAGTCCGTCCGGTTGGACATCGAGGGGAGCAAGATCGTCCACGAGGAATAGGCGGACCGGGATCCATCGGCACCTCGGAGCACCGCACCCTCCCAGACCCCGAGGGCTAATCCACACTCCCGCGTAGAGGCGGATGTGCGAAGGCAAGACGGTCCTGCCCTGACGGTGGACGGCGTGTGGGTCCGATGGGGCCGCATCCTGCTCGTCCGACGCGGACGCGAGCCGTTCCGGGGCGCGTGGGCTCTTCCGGGGGGGTTCGTCGACAGAGAAGAGACGGTCGAACAGGCGGTCGCGCGGGAGGTCCGGGAGGAGACCGGACTTTCGGGACGCCCGTACGCGACCGTCGGGGTGTACTCAGGACCGCACCGAGACCCGCGCCGGTCCACGGCCACGGTCGCATTCCTCATGACCGGACCGGCTCGCCATCCCGTGGGGGGCGATGACGCCCGCGAAGCCGCGTGGGTGCCGCTCGCCGACGCCCATGGACTGGCGTTCGACCACGACGTGATCCTACGGGATTCCCTGCGGCTCCTCGGGCGAAAGCCTCGGCGAGGAGGCCGTGCCCCGGCTCGCCGACCGCGTTGATCCTCCGCCCCAGACGCAGGGCGCCGGGTTTCACTCGGCCCCGTAGATGGGGGGTGCCGTGGGCGTATCGGGATGATAGGTGGCGATCCGCTGTAGGTGAACGCCTACGAGGGCGCCCCACAGGAGGATCGGCGCGGCGACCAGACGCTCCATCCCTCCGGGTCCTAGCCCCGCGTACCGACCCGACACCAGCAGCGCGATCGCCGTGAGGGTAACCAGCCCGCACAGCATGGTGAACAATCGATACCCATCCCAGCGGGTGTCCCGCAGCATCGCCACGGCCAGGAACGCGAGCGCGAGACCCCCTCCGAGGAACGCGGTGAGGGATGCGAGCGCGTGAATGTTTCCGCCGAGCTCGGGCGACTGCTCCGGAAACGTCCCGACGGCGATCGCCCCGAGACCCGCAAGAAGCAGCATCGCGACCCCGAGCCGGCTGAACGTCTTAGGGGCGAACGCCCGATAGAGGAGGTACCCGCCCGCAATCGCGCAGAGTCCCAAGATCCGGACCGAATCGTTGAACACCCAGGCGGCCGCCGCGTCCGGTCCCCCGAGGTCGCTGATGTAGTTCTGACTGAGGCTGAAGGAGCCCTTCCAGAGCAGCTGTGCGATGGCCATTCCGAGGACGAACTGAACGGAACCGACCGCCAGCAACACGCCCCCGGCCTTCGCCGAACGGCGGACCATCGGCCCGAACGTCGTCATGGCCTGCCGTCCTCCCCGCCCGGGCCGAAGCCCAACGCGGGCCCCCGATCAGTCCTCGCGGGCGTTCCGCTCGTACGACGCGTCACTCGTCTTTTTCAAACGGGCGCCGTCGCGGTCGCAGATGGGACGCGCGCTCGGCGGGACGTCGATCACGTAGCCGCCCCCGCACTTGGGACACTCATAGTATGGCATCGAGAGAACCCATTCCCCCGGAGGGTCGCGCGTATATAAGGCGAAACAGCCGAGCCCGGCGAGCCACGCGTCCCCCGAGGGGCCGCACCGGGCCTCGTCGACCGGGGGCTCCCAACCGCTATGGCGTCCGGACCCTGCCTACCCCCACCATGGCCCCGCGACCGCCCCGCACCCCCGTCCATCGGGGGCCTCGCCATTCCCCCGCGGGTCCGATCGGGGGCGACGCGACGGCCCCGGAAGGGAGCCGGGAACGGTTCCTTGACCTCGACCGATACCGGGTGGAGCGAGAGTGGCAGCGATACCAGGGAACCCCACAGCGTGACCTGTTCCGCACCCTTCGGGAGCGTTTCCTGCGGCGGCATGCCGTGAATGGCGGCTGGGCCATCGAGATCGGCCCCGGGCCCGGGCGTTTCTCCCCCCTGATCGGAGGAGCCGGAAGTCGGCGGCTACTGCTCGACCTCTCCCTCGAGATGCTCCGAAAGGCCCGAGAGGTCTGGCCGAAGGGGCCGGACCTACCGGTGTTCCCTGGATTCGTCCGGGGCGACGGGACCCACCCCCCCATTCGGCCCGGAACGGCCCGCCAGCTGGTCGCCCTCGGCAACCCGCTCGGCTTCTCGGGCGACGCGGCCGGGCAGTTCCTCGAGGCCGCGCTCGACCTGCTGGCTCCCGGGGGCACGTTCCTTGTCGAGACGGTCGCCGGAGGGGGCGAGCGGTCCCGGTACCTTTCCCGCCTACCGCCGAAAGCGGTCCAGAGGCTCCTCGTCGCCCCGGTCATGGCGGTGCGCCCTAGGGTGGAACGAGAGGGGTTCGCTCCTCTCGGTGACCCCGACCCGGACCGACACGGGTTTCGGCGATTCGGCGCCTCCGAGCTCCTCCCTGCCCTCGAGGAGAGGGGCCTGGAGGTCACCGAGGTCGTGGCCGTGGCCTCGATGCTCGGTTCCGAGCAGGAGCGGATCGCGGCCGTGCGGAGCGAGCCGGCGGCCTGGTCGCATCTCCTGGAGCTCGAGGAGATCGTCGGACGGGCCCCGGCGCGACATCGCGTCGCCGCCGCCCTGTTGGTCGCCGCGCGCCGTCCCCCGGTCCAACCGGGGGCCGATTTCAGAGACGGGACGAAAACCGGCGTCCCACCGCGCCGGGCGCACGGTTAAGTAACGGGCGCGACCCATATTCTCATGGCCAGGGGTTTCCCGTGGCAGACTCCCCAGCGAATCCTACCACCATGGTGCGTCCACGCATTCTCGCGACCCCTTCCGTCGTCGTCCCGACGCCGGAAGACCTGGAGGTCGCCAAGGGCGATGCGTTGCTCCAGTTGCGCATCGGCCGCTCCGCGCACTACTACGCGACCCTGGCTTCGCTCGCCCTGGTCTTCGACGGCTCGCTGGTCTGGATCCTCCAGCCCAACCTATCCGGCTACGAGCCCCAGCTCATCCAACAGCTGTTCTTCCTGATCTTCCCGGTCCTCGGCGGGCTGTATATCGCCATCTTCGGACTGCTCGTGAAGTGGGAGGTCTACCAGCTCTGGCCTTGGGAGACCCACTTCTCGCTGACGGTCGCCGCGGTCGGGGGCACCGGAGCCCTGACCGTCCTCTACTTCCTCGACGTCTTCCAGGCCGGACCCACCGGGCACTGGGACCTGCTGCCCTGGTTTTACCCGCTCTCGCTGGCGGCGTTCAGCCTGGCCATGGTCGCCCTCGCGCTCACCTGGCAAGGGTGGGGGAATCGAAAGGTGATCGCGATCGCGAGCGCCGTGCTCCCGATCCCGATCGGTTTCGCCCTCTACGTTCCGGGCAGCACGACCGTGATGGCGAGCGTGCTGGCCTCCTCCCTGTTCGTCAGCGCGTTCTTCTATTCGATGTCCGGCTCTTTCCTGCATCTGATCTCCTCCGGGACGCAGGTCCACGAGCGCGAGGTGATCTCCTCCGGTCAGGGACGGATGTTCAAGCTCGCGGACGAGCTTCAGCAAAAGGAGGAGGCCCTCCGGTTCCGGGAGGCCTCCGTCGTGCAGCGCGAGGCCGATGCCGAGATCACCGACGACAGCCACGTCCGACAGCGGCAATCGCTCGACGATGCGCGCGCTCAGTTCGAGAAGCTCGAGGCCGACCTCAAGACTCGAACGGAGAGCCTCGCACGGGAGCAGCAGGGCTGGTCGATGCAGGTCGCCGAGACCCACTCGATGCGCCAGGAGGCCGAGGACCAGCAGAATGCGCTCAAGCTCCGCGAGCAGGAGGTCGAGACTCGCCTCCAGAAGCTCTCCGAGCGCGAGCAGTCCATCCTACAGCGGGAGGGCGAGACGACCCATCGCGGCGTCCAGATCACCCAGCGGGAGCAGGACCTGACCCGCCGATTGTCGGCCGTGCCCGAGCTCGAGGCCCGAATCGAGACGCGTCGACAGGAGATCGAGCGCCGGACCATCGAGATGCTCCAGCGCGAGGCAGCCCTCACCTCCCGCGAATCCGCGGTTGAGATGACCGAAGGAGAGCGCACCGCCTCCAAAGGCCGCCTCGCCGACCTGGAGGAGCGGGACGCTCGTCTCAACCAACTGAAGATCGTGCTCGACGAGCAGAACATCACGCTCGGACGACGGGCGCGCCAGGCCGACCAGATGCTCGCCGAGGCCCGCCAGAAGTCCGACGAACTCCTCCAACGGGAGGGGAGCGTCGGCACTCGGGAGGCCGAGCTTCGGCGGCTCGAGACCGAATCGCACGACCGCTTGGAGCTCGCTACCCAGCGACAGCAGCAGTACGAGGATGCGCTCCACCGCTTCGAGGAGCGACTCCGGCAGATCGAGCAACAGGAGGCGAAGGTCGGCACGCGCACGAACGAGGTCGAGCGGATCGGCACGTCGCTCGCGCAACGCGAGGCCTCGGTCAAGGTCAAGGAGACGCAGATCCTCGCCCAACGTTCGACCGTCGACCGCGCCCAACGTGAGCTCCTGGAGCGGGAGCGCGCGGTCCAGGCTCGCGAGGCCGAGCTCGCCCTCCAGCGCCAGGAGCTCCTGCGATCCACGGCCCCGAAGGGTGCGGAGCGGGCCGAGTTCGAGGCACGCGACCGGCGGATCCAGGAGCGAGAATCCCGGATCTCGCGCAAGGACCCACGACCCAGTGTGGCCTCCGCGGCGGGCGACGCGATGCTCGCTTCTGCGCCGGCGCTCGAGCGCAAGGCGGACCGTTCCCCGACAGGGATCGCGCGCCTCGACGACCTGTTGCTCGGCGGGATCCCGCCCCGCGGACACGTGCTACTCGAAGGGCCGCCGTTCTCCGGGAAAGAGATCCTGCTTTACACCTTCCTCGCCGAGGGCCTGAAGAAGGGCGAGCCGGCGATCGTGATCACGGCGGGGCGGGCACCGGCGGAGGTCGGCCCGGCGATCGGGCTCATTTCGCCGCAGTTTCGCGAGTACGAACAGATCGGACAAGTGCGATGGATCGACGCGACCGGCGGGTCCACTGGCGGGGGCACGACGGCCTCCCCGCGTCCCGAGGCCATTCAGGGACCGGGCGACCTTGCGGGGATCCTCTCGGCCTTGGTCCGAGAGGCCAAGGTACTGGAGGGAAAGGGCATCACACAATTCCGCGTCGGGTACCTGGGCCTGTCCGCGACGCTCGCTCACGCCGAGCCGAAGGCCGCCTTCGGATTCCTCCAGAACCTCGTCGGGATCCTCAAGCCTCGGCCCGCGTTGGCCCTCTACTCGGTCGAGACCGGGACTTCCCCCGACGATTCCCTCCGGGCGATCCAGGGCCGGATGGACGGGGTGATCGAGTTCAAGCAGGAGCGCGACAAGAGCTTCCTCGCCGTCCTCGGGTTCGGCGAGGTCCAGACCCGGGATTGGGTGGAGTACCGTTCGACGAACCGTTCGCTCGTCATCGGGTCGTTCGCTCTGGAACGGATCCGCTGAGCGCGGCCTCATGGCCGACGGGGGCGCAGCATTGAACGGCGGCCAGAAGGCTCGGTGTCCTTGATGGTCCCGTCCGCGCCCCGCCCGGAATCGAGCGGTCCAGCCTCTCAAACGCACGCCGGCGCGGGGGGGCCCCAGTGGTGGGGATCGAAACTGGCGGTCCCATCCGACCTAGCGACTCGGGAACAGCTCGCACGGTCGATCGCACTGGCTCTCGTGGTGTTCGTCGCCATCGACTGGTTGTGGTCGGCGGGCGCCTTTGGGGTCGAGCTCGCGCTGGGTGACCGCCTGCTGGCCCACCGGAGCCCGGACACAAGCAAGAATGCGGCGGACGCCCTCTGGCACGTCGCCACCGCGCTCGTCATCGCGCTTCCGAGCCGGCGGGTGTACGTCTGGGTGGCCGCCCCGGCGTTCGCCCTCGCGCTCGATGTGGACCACCTCTTCGGAGCCGTCCTACCGACGGTGGTGATCCGATCGGCCCACGACGTGTTCTTCATAGGACTCTTCGGCGTCGTCCTTCTGATTGGGTTCGGTCGCCCGGCGGCGTTGGTCGCGGTCGGCGCGGTGCTCGAGCACATCGCCGTCGACGGGGGTGGATTCCCGCTTTTCGCCCCGATCACTACGACCTACTACGTGCTCCCGTTCCCTGCGCAGGTGGCGCTGATCGGCGGGGCGGCGTTCCTCCTGTTCGCGGCGCTCCGGCCGGTCCGCGAGTTCCGTTCGGTGAAGGCGCTAGCCCAGCTCGGGGGGGCCTCCCTCGTCCTTGCCGCGGGCCTGTGGTTCCTGTGGCCCTACGTCTCCCCGTTCACCCACGGCTGAACGGTTCTCTCCGGAACCTTGCCGAGCGACTAGCCACCGAACCGACAGATGTCGGACCCTCGGCGGGCCGGGTTCGTCGACTCCTCCCTCGAGGCTCTTGCCCCGGCCCGACAGGCGAACCGCAAGGCCGGCCCTAGAACAGGTAGGGGTGGCCAACGTGGGCCGAGTCGATCGCACGGGGAGTCACGGGTCGCCCGTCGCGCTTATCGAACGGCCCGGCTCTGGGACACCCGCGGTGGCCTCGGCCATCCCGGGGTGCGTGGCGTGGTCGAGCGTCCGAAGGGCCAGCTTGAGCAGCTCACCCTGCAGGTCGACCGAAAACATCCGGATTGGAACGCCCGTCAGGTCGAACACGAGCTCGAATCCCTGGCCCCCGCCGTTCACGGTCACTGGAAGGACGATACGCCGAACGACGAGGCGCGGCTCCGGCAGATCCAGCGCTGGCGGAAGGGCTACCGAAACCCCCCTCGCCCGCTCACGCGCCTCGCCTTCCGCCATCTGTGGCCCGTCGGGGAGCGCCAGCGCGAGGCGCTCGAGCCCGGTTTCCTGCGGGGCCGGCGGGTCGCCCACTCATCTCACCGGATCTTCCTGCAGAACTGTTCGGAGGAGACCCTTCGCGAGATCCGTGCCCAATTGGGAGACCAAGAGGTGTCGTACGAGCCCTCGCTCCTTCCGCGCCAGTTCGCCGAGATCCACTGGACGAAGAACGCCCACATCCGGGGCTCGGCGATGTCCGCCGGGTCCCGCGAGCCGCTGCGGTTCCCCCTCCTCGTCGATTTCGCGGTCCTGCACGGAACGAAGCGGGCCAGACTCTCGGGGGAGCTGGTGATGGACCCGGAGGTCGGCTGGACCTCGTTCCAGTGCGAGGACGGGCAATCCAAGGAGATCGAATGACCGGGCCCGCGACGCCCGCCGCTGGCGGCCCGCCCTCACCTGCCCCCCGGTCGTTCGCGAGCCGTCCCGAACCGTCGGCCGGCATGCGCTTCGTTTCGGACCTCGTCGGACGGCAGAGGGAGGTCGAGCGGATGGAGTCGTTCCTCGGGAGGACCGTCCAGAAGGACGGAGGCGTTCTGCTCATCACCGGCGAAGCCGGGGTCGGCAAGACGCGGCTCGCCCAAGAAGCGTGCCGCTCGGCCGAAGGTCACGGGCTCGAAGTGCTGAGCGTCGCCTGCCAGGACCAGGACCGCGGCGTGGCGTATGCTCCGTGGGTGGCGCTCGTCCGGGGATTCGTCGCGCGAAATCCTAAAGAGGTCGTCTTCCGGACCGCGCGACCGTACCTGAGCGCGCTGACCCGACTGGCACCGGAACTCTCGGAGAAAATCTGGCTCCACGACCCAGGGGTACCCGCCTCGACCGACTGGGAGCGACGCCAGTTCCTGGCCGCGGTGGCGGGGTTCTTCGTGGACGCTTCGACGGCCCGACCTCTCCTGATCTCGATCGATGATGTCGGCTGGGCCGACGTCGCCTCCCTCGAACTCCTTGAGACCGTCGCTCGGGTGAGCCGGGGCAAGCCGCTCGGGATCGTCGGGACGTACCGAGACTCGCATCTGGACGACAATCCCGCCCTCCAAGCGATGCTTGTCAGCCTAGAGCGCGAACGGTGGGCCACGACGCTTCTCGTACCGCCGCTCGACCCGGAACAGCTCGGAACGTTCCTCTCCCTCGTGCTCGAGCGGCGGGAGGTTTCGCCGGAGTTCCGCGACCTCGTCTACGCGAAGACTCGAGGGAACCCGTTCTACACCACCGAAATCCTGCAGGCGATGGCGGACGAGGGTCTCGTCTACCGGGCGGCGGGGGGCTGGGATTGGAAACCCATCTCGGAGATCACGCTCCCGGCCACCGTCGGCGGCACGATCGGGGCGCGGCTGCGACGTCTGGACGAGGAGGGATTGCAGATCCTTCGGGTGGCCTCGCTCTTCGGCCAGGAGTTCTCCTTCGACCTCCTCCAAGCCGTCGTCGAGACCCCCCAGGACAGGGTCCTCCTCGCGCTCGAGCGGGCCGAGAGGGCCCGTCTGATCCGTGGGCGCCCGTCGCGTCCCTTGGGGGACGAGTTCGAGTTCGCCCACCCCCTGATCCAGGAGGTGCTCGAAAAGGAGGTGAGCGTGGTGCGGTCCCGAGTCGTGCACCTGAAAGCCGCCCGGGTCCTCCAGGGTCGGTATGGGGCCGAGGCGAATGCCCACTCGGCCACGTTGGCGTTCCACTACCTGCGCGGGAACGATGCGCCCCACGCACTGGAATACTCGGTAGAGGCGGGCAACCAATCCGCCGCCGCGTTCGCGCGCGCCGAAGCGGCCGGCCACTTCCGCAACGCGCTCGAGCTCCTGCCGGAACCACCGGACCCGAACATGGCCGCGGCGCTGAAGGAGCGCCTTGCGGACCAGGTCCGAGGCCTCGCCGATGTGGCCAAGGCCGCGGGGCTGTACGTCGAAGCGGCGCGATTGTGGGAGGGACTCGGGAATCGCACCTCGGCCGGTAGCTGCCTGTTGCGGGCCGCCGACTGCTGGCTTGGCCCGGTCCACCAGGGGCTGGAACTCCTCGAGCAATCGCGCCGATTGCTCGAAGGAGAACCCCCGGGGGTCACCCTCGTTCGGTGGCACCTGTCCTGGGGCGCGGCGATCTTTGACCAAGGGCGGGTGGCTGAGGCGGACCAGGAGTCGCGCAAAGGCCTCGATCTGGCCCGTCGAATTGGGGATGCGAGCGGCGAAGCGAGCGCCCTCTTGCGACTCGGGTACACCACGCCCCTTGAACGATGGCGCGACTCCGTCGCCCTGAACGAACAGGCGGGGATCATCATCGAGCGCGAGCATCTCGTCGACCAGGCGGGGCTTCTGCTCATCAGCCGGGCGATCGTGTCGTACCATCTCGAGGGGAACATTGGGGAGGCGACCGCTATCGTCCACTCCGCCGTGGGCAAGGCCCGCCAGGTCGGCGACATCGAGTGGGAGAGTTGGTGGATGGGCTTTGCCGTGCCGTGGGCGTCGGTCCGGTCGGGCGACTTCCGGATGGCCCTCGACCTCGTCGAGGAGCGTCGACGTCGCTTCAAACATCTCAGCCTGTCGCGCTGGGCTCCGGATGTCGAGGCCGTGGGGGTCCGGGCATGGCTCTCCATCCTGCTCGGCCCACCCGAGGAAGCCGAGCCGCTGCTCGACGAGGCATTCGAAGCAGAGCGGAGGCGCCCAGTCTGGCGGGCAGAGGCGCACAATCTCCAGTTCCTGGGGCGCCTCAGGATCTTTCAGGGAAACCCTGAGGGGGCGATCGACGCGCTAGAGAAATCGAGGGCGGTGTACCGAAGGGCCGGGCCTCCCGCGTGGCACGCGTTCCTCTATGCGGAGACCCTTCGGCTCCTCGTCCACACCTACTGGGACTCTGGGCACCGCCAACTCGCGGGGGAGCGCGCCAATGAGCTCGACGACCTCGCCGCCCGGTTCCTGGGCGACCCGGTCTGGGCGTTCGCCTGGCGGGGGCGGGCCATCTGCGCCCGCGAGGAGGACGGCGGCAGGCGCTCGTTGGAGCTCCTTGAAAAGAGCCGGGAGGTATGGGCCCGCCTCGGTTGGAAGTACGACTTCGGGGGAACGTGGTTCGAGACGGCCGACGTCCAGGCCTCCGCGGGATTGTTTGACGACGCAAGGCGATCGTACGGCCTCGCAGCCGCTCGGTTCCGCGAGCTGGGGGCATTGCCCGACCTCGCACGGACCGAGCGACGGATCGAGCAACTTTCCGGATGACGCCGGTTGGGGCCTACGGACGCTTCGTCGTAATGCCCCGCCGGGAGCCGTCCGGGGTTCCCCGTCCGACCTCGGAGTCCGAGCGACAGGTTCCGAGAGGGGGGAGGGACCCGTCACCCCCTCCGTCCCGGTGTCCCCGGTGTTCGAACCGGATGCGGGGAGGCCGGTCCGGTGTGGGGCGGGTCGGGGTCGCCCTAGGGAGCTGAAAGCCTGCGGCCGTATCGCGCCGAGCATCTGCCGAAGCGGAAATCCAATACCGATCCGGGCAACGTCCGGCGCGGGAAGGGCCGGGGTTGGTTCTCGTCGAGCGCGATGTCACCCGGCTCGAACGGGGACTCGCAGGGGCCGCGGGTCACGGGGGGAGGAGATTGCCACGCTTCGGATGCTCGAGCATGATCCCTGCCTCGACCCGGTGAGCTGCCTCTTGGGCCCGGGCACGCGCCTCAGATACGGAATCGGCCCTTGCCACGGCGACCCCCAGGCGCCGATCGGGGTGGGCCTCGGGCTTGCCGAAGAAGAATAGCCGGACCCCGGGCGTGGACCACGCTCGTTGGAGACCGCCGAAGGATGGGGCCCACCCCGATTCTGCGGCGAGGATCACATGGGCCGCCGCAGGCACCGTCGGCTCGGGCCCGGTGTACGGGAGGCCGAGGACCGCGCGTGCGTGAAGCGCGAATTCGGAGTTCCACTGGCTCCCGAGCGTGACGAGCCCGGTATCGTGCGGTCTGGGGGAGACTTCGCTGAAAAGGACCGCCTGGCCCCGCACGAAGCATTCGACCCCGTACATCCCGATCCCGCCCAGGGTTCCCGTGACGCGAGTTGCGACCTCCGCCAAGGACGTCTGGACGGCCTCGGGAAGTTCGGCCGGCTGCCAACTCTCATGGTAGAGCGTGCCCGGCCGTGCATGGCCGATCGGGGCCAGGACCGACGTCCCGACGGTCCCATCGGTCGTGAAGTGGCGAAGGGTCAGAACCGTCACCTCGAGGTCAAAGCGCAGGAACTCCTCGAGCATCACCCGTGGGTTGGGAACACGACCCCCCTCGGCAGCCGCACGGTAGGCTGCGCCGACGTCGTTGGGTCCACGGACCACGGTCATTCCGTGGCCGGAGCTGCTCGTCATCGCCTTGACGATGCACGGATAGCCCACCTCTTGGGCGGCCCGCAGGGCCTCCGCGGCCGAGTCCGCGAACGCAAAGCGGGACGTCGGCACCCGCGCCTTTTCTGCCGCCAACCGCCGGATTCGCTCGCGGTCCATCGTTGCCCGCGTCGCTTCGGCGGTGGGAACGACCGCCCACCCCTCGGCTTCGAGACGGACCAGCTCGGCGGTGTCGATCTGCTCGATCTCCGGCACGATCACATCCGGGGCCTCCCGTTCGACAAGGGCGCGTAGCGCCGCGCCGTCGGTCATGGCGATCACGTGGTGTCGGTGGGCGACCTGCATGGCCGGCGCGTGGGCGTATCGGTCGACGGCGATCACCTCGGCACCGAGCCGCATCGCCTCGATGGCGACCTCGCGTCCCAATTCTCCGCTTCCGAGCAGCATCATACGGGGAGCCTTTCCGACCAGCGGAGTCCCGAAGCGGTCTCTCGTCGGCACGCTCCCCGGTGCGGTTCCCGGTGGCACGAGACCTGCACTCCGGACCGGGTGAATAACCCTTCGAACGCGCCGACCGATTGATATGCCCGTACTCGCGTGGAGGGGACGTGTCCGACCTTCCCGACCCCCCCCGCGCTAGGGCTCGCGCCGGTCGTGCCGCGGCTGTAGCAGTGCTCGCGGTCAGTCTAGTCCTTTTGATGCCCGCGGGTCCGCTCCTCCCGACGTCGGTGGGTCTCGGCAGGGCGTCCTTTGGCCCGGTGTCGCCCGCTATCCACGTCTCCTCCTCGTCGCGCTCCCCGGAGACCCCGGGCCATCCGGCGGCTCATCCGAGTCATGCGGGCCGCCTTACGGTGGGGATTGCGGCCGCCTCAGGCTCCCGCTGGTTCAACCTCACTTCACAGCTCAACCCTTCGCCGGTCGGGCGATTTGCCGGCCAGATGGCCTACGATACGAAGGATGGCTACGCGGTATTCTTCTCCGGTGCCAACAACAGCTCCACGGTGTTCGACGACACCTGGACCTATCAGCACGGCAACTGGACCCAGCTGTTCCCCTCGGTCTCCCCGCAGGCACGCATTGCCGCGATGTTCGTCTACGACCCGATCGACCAGTACCTCGTCCTGTACGGCGGTGTGGACCCCTCCGGTGGCAATTTCTTCCAGGACACTTGGACGTTCTCGGGTGGGGTCTGGACGAACATCACCACCAGCGTGGCCCCGCCCGCCCGGGCGGAGGCCGGGGCCGCGTGGGATCCCGTCGACCAGTCCCTGGTCCTGTTCGGCGGGACGAACTCGTCGGTGACCCTCGGAGACACCTGGCGGTTCGTCGGCGGGACGTGGACTGAACTGTTCCCCTCTTCATCCCCCTCGGCACGGGTCCTGCCCGTCCTCGCGTTCGACGCGGCCGACAACTACCTCATCCTCTTCGGAGGCGTGATCATCGGGACGAACTATGCGGATACCTGGCGGTTCACGAACGGCACCTGGACCGAGCTTTTTCCCGCCACGGCGCCTTCCGGCCGGGCCACGTTCGCGGCGACGTACGACCCCCAGACCGCGTCGGTCATCCTCTTTGGGGGAGGGGTCGGCAATGATTCCCTGTTCTTCGGGGACACTTGGAGCTTTCGTGGCGGAGGCTGGACCCAGTTGTTCCCCGTGGCCTCCCCGGCCGCCCGCCAGTTCTCCCTGATGGTGTGGGACTCGGCCGACGGCTACCTGTTCCTGTTCGGCGGGGCGTCTGCGTACGTCACGTACCCCCAGGTCCTCGGCGAGTCCTGGGCGTTCGCGACGCCACCCACCGTCTCGTTCGTGCCGACCGCGCCCATAGATACGGGACAATCGGTCCCGTTCGCGGCCACCATCACCGGGGGGGTCCCGCCTTACCATGTCAATTGGACGTTCGGGGATGGGGGTTCCGCGACGGGGAGCGCGCCGTCCCACCCCTACGGGAACGTAGGAACCTATCAGGTGAACCTGACCGTTCGGGACCGATTCGGGGAAACGGTGAACACCAACCACACCGTCACGATCGGGGACCGGCCAGCTGTTTCCCTGACTGCGTCACCCACCTCGGTGCTCGTGGGGGAGCCCACCAACCTGACCGACACGGTGTCGGGTGGAGCGGCCCCATTGACCTTCGCCTGGACCCTGGGGGATGGACGGACCCACTCAGGCCCGGGCCCGATTTCCATCTCGTACAGTTCAGCCGGTCGGTTCAACGTGAGCGTCTCGGTGACGGACGCGGCCGGGGTCACGACGGTCGCCAACACTTCGGTGACGGTCCACGCGATGCCTCCGCCATCGACCTCGTCGTCCCCGGGGCCGTGGCTCGGGGGCTACTCCTGGCTGGTCGTCCTCGGGCTGATCGTCGCCGCCGGTGTCGTGGGAACCGCCCTGGTCCTCCGCAGGCGCCGACCAGGGTCAGGTCCCCCGGCGTCTTCCGCCCCCCCGGTCGCCACCCAGGGACCGCCGCCTCCCACCCCGCCCACCTGACGAAACTTGGGGCCTGCCACACAGGGGCCCCCCACCTGATGCGAGGGGGGTGGCAATCGGCAGGCGCCCGAAGGTCGCCCCTCGCCGACGTCGCAGACCTTCGGTCAGGAGTCCGACCGGAAGAGCCGTGCGAACGGCTCACTCATCGTTGATGGCACGCGGTCGCGGGATCACCTTGGGTTGCTCCAGGTCGGTCGGCATCCCGGTTCGGCCCTCCACGATGTCGCAGTCCTGCCAGTTGACCCCGACGGTCACCTTCGGAAAGGCGACTTTCAGGGTGTAGCTGGCGAGCTTCCCGACGACGAGGCCGCTCGCCCCTTCCACGAGATTGGGGTTCATGACCGAGAGGTCGCGCGTGAGGATGATCCGAGTCTTGTTGAACACGATCCGGTGGAGCTCGTTGCGGTCCTTCATCGGCCCTGACGGGAGCGCGAGGGAGGCCCCGGTTGATAACTCCTGCCGCCCCGGACTCTCGCAAAGACATTAAAGCCGAGACTTCGGTTAGGAACCTCCGCCGGAGCGCATTGGTGGAGAAAGGGCACGCGCCCGAGAAGTCCGACAAGACGGTCCACCTGCGCATCGACCCCAATGACGAGAACACGACCCTCGAGGACGTCCTTTCGAAGATCTCCGAGCTCCAGCGCAAGCATCCCGACCGGGAGGTCTTCTTCGACGGGGACGAGTACGCGATCTGCTCCCGGCCTCGCCGGGCCAAGCCCGCGGCCGCGCACTAGAGGCGGCTCGCCCCTGGGGTCCCCCCTCTTCCTGCTCAATCTCAAGGTCTACCCCGACGTGCTCGGCGACGCTGCAGAGCGGGTCGCCCGGGAGCTGGCCAAGCTGTCCCTGAGCACCGGGGTGCTCGCCGCGATCGCCCCCGCGGGACCCGATCTCGGGAGGGTCGCCCGTGCCGTTGATATCCCCGTCCTTGCTCAACACGTCGACCCGCTCGAGCTCGGCGCCCACACCGGCTACATGCCTCCGGGGGCGGTCCTGAAAGCGGGTGGACGAGGCAGCCTCGTCAACCACTCGGAGCATCCGATCCCGACCCGGGCGATCGGCCAGGTCATCCTTGGCCTCCGGCATTTCGGGCTCACCTCCGTGGTCTGCGCCGCGGACGTTCCGACCGCTCGGCGCCTGGCGCGGTTTCGACCGGATTACATCGCCGTGGAGCCCCCCGAGCTGATCGGCGGGACCCGGTCGGTGTCGACCGCTCGGCCCGAGGTGGTCTCCGGGGCGGTGACGGCGGTTCAAGAGGAGTCTCCGTCAACCAGGGTCCTGTGCGGCGCGGGGGTTCACAACCGGCGCGACGTGCATCGGGCGATCGAGCTCGGGAGCTCCGGAGTGCTCGTCGCGAGCGCCGTAACCAAGGCCAAGGACCCTGCCGGAGCCATCGCCGAGCTCATGGCGGGGTTCTGAGGTCCTCCTGGCGCGTGGGAGGCATTCCCCCACCACGGGGCTCGGGGGTCGGTCATCCGCTCGGGAGCACCCCATGGCCTCCCGGTCGCGGACCCTCGAACGTAAATCCCATCAGGGGACGCCCCCCCGCCCTGTCCCAGGAAGGTCCCAAGATGCCGGTCAAGTTTCACCTCCGATACACTGGCATCCGAGTACGGAACCTGGACGCTTCCATCCTGTTCTACCGGGATGTACTGGGGATGGAACTGGTCTGGCGCGGTCCGATCGAGTCGACCCATGGCGAGGTCGCGACGCTCCGGACTCCGGGGACGGCCCACTTGCTCGAGTTGAACCATTACACCGCGGACGGGCGGATGGGTCCGCCATACCGGGAAGGCGACGAACTGGACCACCTCGCGTTCGGGGTGGACGACCTCTTCCACGCGGTCGACGAATTGAGAGCCAAGGGAGCCACGGTCAAGGTCGAACCACCGGGTGGTGGCCGCATCCCGTGCGCGTTCGTGCTCGACCCCAACGGGATCTGGGTGGAGCTCATCTCCGGGGGCTCCGGGATCGGTCCTGGATCGGCGGAGTCGGGCCCTCGAACCGTCAGGTAAGGCGGTACTCGCGTCTTCGAGAGTCCACGAGGGAGACCCCCTCGCGGACCAAGCCCTGTTTGCGCAGTGCCTCCAGGGCGCTCTGGACCGTGCGTCGGGGAAGGCGGGAGAGCCGGACCAGTTCGCTCTGGTCGAGCCCGCGGTAGGTTTCGAGGAGGAAATAGAGGAACTTCGTCGCCGGGGGCCCTTTCACGGAACGGGAGGTCCGCAGGCTCCCGAACGTATCGCCGCGCAGTCCGAGCCGCTGAGAGGCGAGCGGGGCGACGGAGTTGAGCGAAACGTTTCCGAGGTTGGTGTCCGCACCGAGCTCCCGGATCAACGAGATCTGCTGGGGCTCCAGGGGAGCCTCGAAGATGAGTTCGTCCCGCGGGTGGTCGGCGAGGATCGTTCGGACCCAGTCCCATTTGATGGAGCCCTCGCCGTCGTAGATTCCCACCCCGCGCCCGGATTCGCGGCTTTCGAGTATCACCTTGCGGGGGTGCAGCTCGAGGGCCCGCCCGACGCGGTCGAGGGTCTCCCTCAGAGAAAGTTGGTTCTGTGGGTTCTTCTTCCCCACCTCGATGAAGACGTCGAGGTGACGCTTGGTCGCCTCGGCGTGGAGCCGTTCGATCTGGGCGGGCGACAGCTCGATGATGCCGTCGGAGATCTCCGCGATGTCGAACCCGAGCTCCCTCGCCTCGTCGAGCGCCTGGCCCGACTTGTCGCGCGTGACGGCGTACTCGAGCAGGGTGCCGCCGGTGGAGACCTCGATATCGAGTTCGTGGTAGAATTTGATGCGCCGGCGGACCTCGTCCCGAGCTAGGAGAAGGGGAAGCCCCCAGCCGATCTTCACCACGTCGATGTAGGATGCGAGGGGCCGGATCTCCTCCTTGTTGAGGCCGTGCAGGCGGTCGAGAACGTGGGTGATCCCGGTCTTGCGAGGGCGGGGGGCGGGCGCAACTTCGGTCGGAAAAAACAGTGGTCCGCCCTTTTTCAGTGCAGGACTCGCCACAGAAACCTCGATTTGTGTGCAAGCGACCGGTTTGCCCTATTTATGACATATGGGGATTTCCGCCGGAAGTGACCTTGAAGAGACTCCAGGGCGACGCCCGGCCCCGATCAGCTGCCCTCCCGGGCGAGGCGGAGTCGCTAAGGACCGGCTGCGCCCCATCGGGCACCGGAACCGAATCGCGGGTCCAGTTCCGTTGAGCCCAGACGCCGAGGGGGTGCCAGTCGAGGGGCCGTGGGCAGTCTCCACCCGATCTTCTCCCCGCACGGCAGGGCAAGTATCGCCGAGGAGGAATCGGTAAGGTGACATCTCCCCTAGGGAGTCTGATAATGCCCTCGATCCTCGGTCACGCAGGTTCAGTTGCCCCGAATCTCGCCCGCGGGACGGCCAGCCGATATTGCCGTCGTATCGGGCCGCCTTCGACAGGGGCTCGATGATGGGGGAATCTCCCCGAGAATCCGACCGGGGGCTGGAGGGTCCCGATCCACCGGATTGGACGGTGGCCGAAGCTCGGGTAGCCCAGGACGCCGTTCGCGCGACGTCGCGACACCTGCGTACGCTGCTGATCTGGGGCGGCTCGACTGTGCTTGCGCTGTGGAGCGGGTACACCCTCGTGATCTTGTTCGCGGTTCAAAGCGCTTGGTCGGGCCCCTTTGCGCTTCTGCTGGGGTACGGCTACCCGAGCGTGGCGTTTGGCGCACTCATTGGGCAGATCGCACTCTCGGCGGCGACCCTCTTCCTGTTCTCGTTGGCTCGCGCCCGGGCCGCCGAGACAGAACATGCCATCGAGGAGTCGGTAGGGCCGCCGGGGAACGAGGCAGATGTGGCGTTCCTTCGTCAGAGCCTCTCGTACTCTCTTGCTCTTTCAAGAAACGTGGAGGCGGCCTTGAGCGCAGCGGTCCTCCTCCCCCTCGTCGCCCTGGGTCTGTGGGTCTTGCTGCCGGAGGCCGGACGATGGCCCTTCGCCCAGAATTCAGCCGCCGCGCCCCAGCTCGTGCAGCTGTTCATCGTCCCGGTCGCGCTCGCCATATTCGGATTGGTACTCTTTCTCCAAATCGCCGAGGAGTCCGGGAAGGCAACCGCTCGGATCGAACGGGCCCGCTCCCGCATCGCCGGGGAGGGCGGTCGATGGCCGCCGCCGATCCGCTCCGGCGAAGTCGCGCGAGAGAGCGAAACGCCCTCCCGGGCGCCGAAAGAAACGGGAGGGGGGCCTTCCGCGGGCCGAGTGGTGCGAGACCTCAAGATGCGGCTCGACGGGCTTGGCGGGTCCGTCGTCCGCTGGTCGTGGGTGGTCCTTCTGCTTACCGGGATCGGGTTGCTCGGTGCGGCCTGGGCGCAGGCAAGTCCGCCTTCCGCGCTGTTCGTCTTTTACAACGTACCCCTCTTCCTGCTGACGATCGCCGCCTTTGTCCCGTGGACGTGGGCGGTCGTTCGGCTCGTGGGGCGATCCGCAACTTTCGCGCGAACCCGTCGAGACGACACGGATGGCCCCGACTCGACCGCGGAATGGGGGCCCGAGGCCGTCGCCCTCCGCCACCTGGCGAACCTGGGCGACGAGGTCCTGGTGATCCGTCAGACGGTACGAGGCGTTCAGCTCGCGGTGGTTTTCGTCGCGGTCTGGGTGACCTTCTGGTTTACTCTGTCCCTCCCGATCCGACTCTACTCCGAGCCCTACTGGTACCCCCTGGCCTGGCAGGGGCTGTTGCTCCTCCCGGTGCTCCTGATGACGATGGTCGCGGCCCGGAGCTCGGTGGTCCTCGGTCGACTCGACCGGGCTCAACGCTCCTTGGAACGTTGGATGAGTGGTCTCGACCGACTCGCCCAGTCGTTCTGGGAACGTTACTGAGGGGTGGACGTGCCCACCTCGACGGGTCGCCCCGATCTGTTCGTAGTAGTTCGACTCCTCGAAGTCGTCGCCGCTCACCCCGAAGGGATTCGAAAGACCCCGCTCCAGCTCGCCGCAGGAGTCAATTACACAGTGGTCGCGCGGTATGTCGAGCAGCTCGTTCGGCGGGGATTGGTCGACCTGCGGTCGGACACCGAGGGCAACGAACTCGTCTTCCTGACTCGAAGGGGAGCCGAAGCCCTACAGTTCCTAGTCCGCGGGATCGGTGAGGTGGTGGGTCGAGGCGAGCCGACGAAGATCTGAGGCGGGCAGGCCGGGCGCCCTCCCCCACGGAGGTCCGTCTGCTCAGCGACGGGGAACTCGCCCGTCTGCCACCCGTCTTCGGAGTGACTGCTCCCCTCAGCCGTCCCTGCCAACTGGGCCACGCGGGCCCATCAATGGCTCCGAATGGGATGCGTGACCGCGGTGTGACCCTGAATGCAGGCGAGCCGCCTCGTTTATCTCAACATATGCATATGCATATGTGTATGTCTTCGCGAAACGTGGCATTGCGTCGGGATGTATACGAGGCATTGCAGAAGGAAAAACGCCCCGGTGAGAGTTTTACCGGGCTGCTCCAGCGACTTCTGGCCCAACGGAGTCCGCTCGAAGATTTGGTGGGCAGCTGGGGAGCCCGGTCGGCCGTCGCCGACAACCGATCGCTTCGCGGGCTTCGGGGATCGGCCAAGGGGAGGGCCCGATGAAGGGACTGGATGCTCCTATCCTCCTGGCCATCCTTCGAGGGCGCCCCGAGGTCAAGGCCCTCCTGCGAGCGCTCCACGGCGAAGAACTGGCCACGCCCGAGCTCGTCATGTTCGAATTGGAGGCCATGGCCCGAGCTGACCCTGCCTCGGGACGGGAGCGGCGGCTCGCCGCGCTCGACAAGCTGCGACGCCGACTGACTGTATTGCCCTTCGACGAACAGTCAGCCAGGGTTGCTTCGACCATTGTCGCTGGGCAGCGCCACCGTATCTCCACCGCCTCTGCACTGCTGATCGGCGTCCTGGATGCCCATGGGTGTTCCGAATGGATCACGACCGCTGAGTTCGGCTTCCCGAAGGGGGTCGGCCGGGTGAAGCCGAGATACCTCGTTGTAAAGGCGTCTCAGTAATGTGAGATTCGTTACTTGCGGTTCTAAGGGAAGTAAATGGGGGGCCTACGCGGTTCCCCTCTCTCGGAGAACGCCGATAAGGCCCTCCGGGCCGATTTTCGGGATCGAGGGGCCGTCATGTGCCTTCCGGCCCTGCGATAGACAGCTTCGGGTGAATGCGTACCTCAGAGCCGATAGTCACGTATATTGCGATTCTTAGATGTGTATCTGCTGGATACGTGGGTCGTCCCACCAGGCGGGTGGGCGACCCGCTCACCTCGAGAAGTCGTATAACAGGAGTTATACGACGGCTTTTCC
>JAKIWG010000039.1 GCA_022750155.1 Thermoplasmata archaeon
CCACCGACCTCCTCCAGAAGGTCGAGGGACTTCAGCTTGTTGATGTGCCGGTAGACCGTCGGTTTCGACGTTTTCAGGACGGCCACGAGCTCCTCCGCGTACCACGGGCGGCTCGGGTCCTTCAGTAGGCAGTCCCGGACCAGCCGGAACGCAAGGCTCTGCTCGACGGGCCCCTCGCCTCCCCGCCCGTCCTCGCCCTCCGGGAGGTACCCGACGAGCCGCAGGAACTCCATCAGGACCTCGTCGAGGTCCGGTATCGGCGTGAGCGGCGTCGAGTACTTCAGCGAAAGTTCGAACGGCATTCGGCGAACTCCGACACTCGTCCCGGGTCTAAAAAGGCCGGTGCCCGGACGACCTATGTCCCGAGCGAAATGATTTGACGGTACGACCCGTGCACGCCCCGATGGGCTTCACCCTCGTCGCACCGGAGCGACCGGAGGAGGCCTGCGAGATCCTGGCGAGCGCCGCCCCGGGCCAGGTGGCGGTCCTCGCCGGAGGGACCGACCTATTGCTCGACCTCGATTCCGGGCGCTCCCACCCCGACCGGGTCCTCTCGCTCCGCCGCCTCCCCTGGCGGAGCCTGCAGTGGAACGGCCCCACCCTCACCATCGGAAGCACGCTCCCCCTGAGCGAGATCGAGGTCGACCCGGTCGTCCGCGCCCGGATCCCCGGGCTCTGGGATGCGATCCACGGCGTCGGCAGCCTACAGCTTCGCCACCGGGCCACGCTCGGGGGGAACCTGGGTCGGGCGTCGCCCACGTCGGACCTCATCCCGATGCTCCTCGCGCTCGACGCGTCCGTCGAGATCGTCGGGGTCCAGGGGATCCGTTCCGTTCCGGTCGACGAGTTCGTTCTTGCCTCGCGTTCCACGGCGCTGCGGGTCGGTGAGCTGATCGCGTCGATCTCGATCCCCGAGGCGCGTCCTTCCGCCTACGTATGGCAGCGGGTCCGCCCTTCGAACGACATCTCCCAGGTCGGGGTGGCGGTCGCGCGCGCCTCTCGGGCTCCCTTCTGGCGCGTCGCGCTCGGAGGGGTCACCCCCCGACCGGTCCGTCTCCCCGAGGCGGAGCGGGAACTGCGGGCCGAGCGTCCGCTGACCCCCGAGGTCGTCCGGGCCGCGGAGGCGGCCGCGACGCACGCGCCGTTCGCCACGGACAAGCGGGCCACCGAAACGTACCGTCGGCAGCTCGTCGGGGTCCTCGTCCGACGGGCCATCGCGATGGTATCCGCCCCCCTCGACCGGCCCGTGGGGTGGGCCTGATGCCCGCGGGATCGACCAGGGTCAACGGGGCCCCGGTCGACCTCTCCGAGGTCCCGGACGACGAGCGCCTCCTCGATACGCTCCGCTGGCGTCTCGCCCTTCGGGGGACGAAGGAAGGGTGCCGGACCGGTGATTGCGGGGCCTGCACGGTCCTCCTCGATGGACGCAGCGCCCTCTCGTGCCTGACGCTCACCCACGAGGTCGAGGGGGCTTCCGTCACCACCGTCGAGGCGATCGCGAACGGCCGCATCGGCGAGGCGGTCCGCGACGCCTTCATCGCCGAAGGGGCGGCGCAGTGCGGCTACTGCACACCGGGGTTCGTGGTCGCCCTCACCGGACTTCTCGCGGAACGTCGCGCCTCCACACCCGTTTCCGACCTTCTGGAGGAGATGGGCGGCAACCTGTGCCGCTGCACGGGGTACGGGACGATCGGGAGGGCGATCGTCCGGGCCCGCGAGGCGATCCGATGATCCGAACGGACCTCCCGGCCAAGGTCTCCGGCGAGACCCTCTTCGGCATGGACCTCGGCGAACCGGGGATGCTCTGGGGGGCGCTCGTGCTCTCTCCCGTCGCCCACGGTCGGTTGCGGGGTCTCGGATTCGCCGAGGCCCGCGCGATGCCCGGCGTGGAGGCGGTGGTGGGTCCGGAGGAGACGGACCGTCTCCTGGCCGGTCATACAGGGGACCCGGAGCGCCCGGTTTTCCCGCGCGACGTCGTCGCGTACCGCGGTCAACCCCTGGCGGCGGTCGCGGCCCGAACCCTCGCCCAGGCGCGAGCCGCGGCCCGCGCGGTGCGGTGCGAGATCGACCCACTCCCGATCGTCCCCGACATCGAGTCGGTGTTCCCCGAGTGGCCGGGGTCGGGCGCGGGAGAGCACCCCTCGGTGATCGCGCACGTGCGGGCAGCCCACGGAGATCTCGAGGCCGAGTTCCGCGCGGCCGAGTTCGTCCAGTCCGAGACCTACCGGACCAACGGCGTCGCCCAGGTCGCCCTCGAGCCGCATGCCTGCCTCGCCCGGGTCGAGGCGGGCCGCTGGCTCGTTCGCACGAGCACCCAGAGCCCGTTCTCGGCCCGCGAGGACATCTCCTCGATCCTGGGGGTCGCGGAAGAGTCGGTCGTCGTGGAGGGGACCTGGGTCGGCGGTGGGTTCGGGGGAAAGGCGGGGGCCTCCGTGGAGCCGTACGCGCTCCTCCTCGCCGCGTCGACGGGACGTCCGGTCAAGCTCGCGCTGAACTACGCCGAGGAGTTCCTCATCGGCCGCTCCACGCTCCCCTCCGTCGTCCACCTGGAGAGCGCCGTTCGGGGGGGCCGGGTCACCGGCCGCAGAGCTCGCCTATTGCTCGACACGGGGGCTTCGCTCCCGGGCCGCGACTTTGCGACGGGCTACGCCATCGGGTTCCTGCTCGGCCCGTACCGGGTCGACGCGTTCGAGGTCGAGGGGTACGCGGTCCGCACGAACAAACCGCCGTTCGGCCCCCACCGGGCCCCGTTCGCCCCCCAGTGCGCGTTCATGGCCGATTCGCACATGGACGGCGTCGCCCGTAGGCTCGGCGTAGACCCGGTCGCCTTTCGCCTCGTGCACGCATGGGCTCCGGGGGACCGGACCCCCCTCGGGCAGGTGGTGGGCCCGTTCGGGATGATCGAATGCCTCCAGAAGGCGGGCGCGCTCCTTGCCACGTGGCGAAAGGAGATCCCGTACGGAGGAGGGTTCGGGCTCGGGGTGGGGTGCGGGTTCTGGTCGACGAACGCCCAGGCCGGCGGCGAGGCGGTCGTGCGGCTGACGCCTACGGAGCTCGTCATCGAGCAGGGGGAGCGCGAGATCGGCAGCGGGAGCGTCGTCCGCGGGCTCCCGGCGGTCCTCGAGCGCGTCCTCCACGTTCCCGCGGAGGTGGTCCGGGTCTCGTACTCCGACACCGCCAGCGCCCCCTTCGATTCCGGAGTGTTCGGGAGCCGGACGGTGGCGGGGCTCGGTGGCGCCGTGGAGAAGGCCGCCCGCGGGCTTTCGGCCGAGCTCGCCCGCCGCCTGGGCTCGACGGGGGTCGCCCACCTCAGCGTCGACGGGGGCGGCCTCTTCGCGACGGCCACCGGCTCCCGACGCCCGGTGGAGGAGTTGCTCACCCCCCAGGAGATCGGGGCCGGAGGACTGCGCGTGGCGGGCAAGCACTACGGAGCGACCGGCGCGATCGACGACGCTCGGGTGAGCGCCGGATCGTTCTACGCGTACACCGACTTCACCGCGGCGGCGCACCTGGCGCTCGTCCACGTCGACCGGGAGACCGGGGCGGTGAAAGTACTGCGGTACGCCGCGTTTCACGACGCCGGGGTGGTCATCGACCCCCCGACCTTCCGCGCGCAGGTTGAGGGCGGCGTGGTCATGGGTCTCGGCTCCTCGCTCACCGAGGAGACGCTCTGGAGCCCCGAGGGACGCCTCCTGAACCCGTCCCTCCTCGACTACCGCATTCCCACGTTGGGCGAGGTCCCGCCTATCGAGGTGCACGCGGTGCCCGGACACCTGGGAGCCGGTCCGTTCGGGGCGAAAGGGCTGGGCGAGCCGCCGATCATCCCGGTCCCCGCGGCCGTGGCGAACGCCGTGGCCGACGCCACGGGGGTCCGGGTCTACGAGATGCCGCTATCGGCAGAGCGCGTGGCGAGAGCCCTTAAGCTCCTCCCGGAGGGGGGGGAGGAGCGTTGATGGCGGTCGGGCGGCCGGAGATCCAGGCGCTCCTCGACGGCTACTCGGTGCCACCGGTCGTCGTCGCGGTAGGCTCCCACTCGGCGATCGACATCGCCGACGGGGCCGTCTCCGAGGGATTCCGGACGCTGATCCTGGCGCAGCGCGGCCGCGAGCTCACCTACGCCCGGTACAACCGGGCCGAGCGCGACGCCGATGGGACCCTCCGCCGAGGCTGCGTCGACGACGTCTGGACCTACCCGCATTTCGCCGACCTTGCCGCTCCGAAGGAGCAGGAACGAATGCGGGCCGCCAACGGCCTGCTGGTTCCCAACCGCGCGCTGAGCTCCTACGTCCCCCTCGACGTGATCGAGCAGCAGCTGCGCGTCCCGCTCGTCGGCTCGCGCAGGATGCTCCGGATCGAGGAGCGCTCCGAGCGGGAGAACTACTACACGCTGCTCGAGGCCGCAGGGGTTCCGACCCCCGCTCGCGTCTCGACCCCCGAGGAGATCGACGGTCTGTCGATCGTCAAGCTCCCACACGCGGTCAAGAAGCTCGAGCGTGGATTCTTCACCGTGGCGAGCCGCGAGGAGTACGACCGAAAGAGCGCCCAACTTCTTCGGCAGGGCACGATCACCTCCCAGGATCTCGCCTCCGCGCGGCTGGAGCGGTACATCCTCGGGCCGGTGTTCAACTTCAATTTCTTCTTCTCGCCCCTCGTCCCCCGCACCCAGGGCCTCGAGCTCCTCGGGGTCGACGAGCGCCGCGAGAGCTCCCTGGACGGCCTCGTCCGGCTTCCGGCGGCGCAACAGCTCGAGCTCGGCGACGCGGCCCGGGTACCGGAGTACACGGTCGTGGGACACGGCACGCTGACCGTCCGGGAATCGATCCTCGAGGACGTCTACCGGCTCGGGGAGCGGTTCGTCGATGCGGCCGCGTCGAAGTACCCGCCCGGGATCGTCGGCCCGTTCTGCCTGCAGACGTGCATCGACCGGGACGGGAAGCCCACCGTGTTCGACGTGGCGGCGCGCATCGGCGGGGGCACGAACATTCACCTCGGCGTCGGTCATCCGTACGGGAACGCGCTCTGGCGGACCCCGATGAGCTCGGGGCGCCGCATCGCCGTCGAGATCCGCCGGGCCCTCGCCGAGGACCGGCTGAAGGAGATCGTCACATGAGCGAAACCACCGCCCCCGGTCCCGCCCCCCCTCTCGAACGCACCCCGCTCTACCCGTTCCACATCGGGCACCACGCCAAGATGGTGCCCTTCGCAGGATGGGAGATGCCGCTGTACTATGCCGGCATCATTCCGGAGCACCAGGCGGTCCGCTCGGGGGTCGGTCTGTTCGACGTCTCCCACATGGGGATCCTCACCGCCCTCGGGGAGAGCGCCGTCGCCCTCCTCAGCCGCCGGACGACGGCGAACGTCTCGAAGCTGATCCCGGGGCAGGTCCGCTACACGTTCCTCCTCGACCTCGACGGCACGATCGTCGACGACCTCCTCATTACGAGGACCGACGACGGCGGGGGGGCCGTCCCGGCGTTCCTCGTCGTCCCGAACGCGGCCCGGGCGTTGCGGGTCTTCGACCTGTTCCGACAGCACCGCAAGCCGGACGTGCAGTTGGGCTACCACAATCACGCCGCGGCGATCCTCGCCGTCCAGGGTCCCGGCGCGAGAGCGCTCCTGGAGCGGCACTTCGGGTGGGACCTCGCCAAGCTCAAGTTCTACCATGGGGCGGCCTTCCCGTCGGCCGCCGGGGGAGCGGGCGATCCCCGCGGTCGCCTCGGACTGGACTTCCCCGGAGGGCTTGGGGCCGAGTTCTGGGTGAGCCGCACCGGCTACACCGGCGAGCCGGGTTACGAGATGTTCGTTCCCGCCGTAGCGGCCGTCCCGTGCGCCGAGGCCCTCGTGGCCGGCGGCGCGGTGCCGGTCGGCCTGGGCGCACGCGATACGCTCCGCCTGGAGAAGGGGTACCTGCTCTCCGGCCAGGACTTCGACCGGGACCACACCCCGCTCGAAGCCGCGCAGGAGCGCTTCGTGGAGTTCGACCACGACTTCGTCGGTCGACCGGTCCTCGACAAGCAGCAGAAGGAGGGGGTGCCCGTGCGGCTCGCCGGGGTCGCGGTCCGCGAACCGGGCGCCATCCCGCGCCACGGAACGCCCGTGCTCCACGACGGGCATCCCGTCGCGCTCGTCACGTCGGGGGGACTCTCCCCGACGCTCCAGCACGGGATCGCGCTCGCCTACCTTCCCACCGCGCTCACCGAGGTGGGCACGACGTTGACGCTCGATGTCCGGGGCCGGCCGGTCCCCGCCCAGGTGGTCAAGCTTCCATTCCTGGCCGCGACGCCGGTCCGACGTTGATATAGTCCGGACCCACCCATGGGGCCGCCATGGCTAGCGGCGCCGCCCCGGGAGGCGCGCGCCCATTCATCGGCCGCGCGGACGTCATCGATGCCCTGAAACGCCGCGGTGACGCGGCACGGGCCGGGCACGGGGGTTTCACCCTCGTCGAGGGCGACGCCGGGGTGGGGAAATCCACCCTGGTGACCGTGGTCGTGGCCGAGGCGCGGGCCCGGGGCATGCGCGTACTGCTGGCGCGCGCCGCCCCGCTCGACAATCCTCCCCCGTACGACCTCATCCGCGGAGCCCTCGTCCCCGCCGCGAAGGCGACCGGCCCGGCCTCGGGCGCTACCGGTTCGCCGCTCGCGTTCGCCCCGGATCTCGGGGGCGAGGCGCTGATGATCGGGTTCGCCGGCCGCGCCGACCCCGGCGCGGCGCCTGGTGCGTGGCCGGTCGAGGAGCGACTCCTGGAGTCGATCACGGGCCCCGGGGAGCCGGCCGAGACCAGCCGGGAACGGCTGCTCGCGCAGCTCGCCGATCAGGTCCTCGACCCCACCCACCACGGGACGACGATGCTGGTCCTCGAGGACCTCCAACTGGCCGACGAGCCGTCCCTCGAGTTCCTGGAGTACCTCGCCCCGCAGCTCGAGAACCACTCGTTGTGGATCGTGGGTACCTGCCTCTCGACCGGTTTGCTCGGGGACCGGCGAAGGGCGTCGATCGATCGGATCATCAAGGCGTCCGACGCCGAGCGGCTCTCGGTCCGCCCGCTCACTCCGAGCGAACTCGCCGACTTCGTCCGGCAGGTCGCCGGTCGGGAGGTGCCCGCGGAGGAGATCACGCGCTGGCACTCCCAGACGGGCGGCAACCCGCAGTTCGTCGAGCAACTGCTCCGTACCCGGGGGGTGGATGAGGGCCCCGACCCGGCGACGACGCTCGAGGGGCCCGGCCCACCGGAGCTCGCCCAGTACCTCGCCCGCCAACTCCCCAAGCTCGCCGAGGACGAGCACCGGGCGATGTCCGTCGCCTCGGTCCTCGGAAAGGGGTTCACCTTCCAGCTCCTGCTGAAGGCGAGCGGCGAGGATGAGGAGCACCTCGCCGAGATCACCGAACACCTGGTCCGTCGCGGCATCCTCCGGGAACGCGGCGATGAGCAGTTCGAGTTCGTCCGTGATGAGCTGAGGGCCGAGGTCTACGGGTCGCTCACCGACACCCGCCGACGGCTCCTGCACAAGAAGGCCGCCGAAGCGCTCGAGGCCACGGGCGCGGCCGACGTCGCCACGATCTTCGCGCTCGCCCGCCACTTCTACCTCGGCAAGATCGACGACCGCGCCCAGGAGTACAACCGTCTCGCGGCGGAGTTCGCGGCCCGCTCGAAGAGCCCGGCCGTCGCCCGGGACCACCTGGAGCGCGCCCTCGAATGCCACCGGAGAGCTCGGCCGCTCGACCGGGCGGGCGAGGCCGAGATCGCCCTCGAGCTTGCGGTGCAGCTCGACCGGCTTGGGGAGCTGAAGTCGGCCGAGGGCCTACTGAGAGAGCTCATCCGCGATCCCGAGCGGCTCGCCGAGGTGGGTCCGCGTCAGCAGCTCCTGGTACGGGTCTACCTCGCCCACCTCCTCACCGAACAGGGCCGATGGGAGGAGGTGGAGACGCTGACGACCGAGCTCGCGGGCCTTCCGGAGACGAACGCCCATCCGCTCGCCCAGATCGCCGTCCATCGACTGCGTGGCGAGGTCCGGTACTATCTCGGGCGGTACGACGAGTCGCTGACCGAACACGACCAGGCGCTCGCCCTCGCCCGCAAGGCCGGCGACGCCCGGGAGACGGCGCTCGAGGTCGTGCGGAGGGCGAACGTGCTCGGGATGATCCCCGGCCGCTTCGAGGAGGCGGTCCACGACTACCGCGAGGCCACCGAGTCGCTGATCGCCCTCGGCGAGCGAGGAGAGGCGGCGTACGCCCTGCTGTTCCTCGGGGTCGTCCAGAGCCAGCACCACCAGAACGCGCAAGGGCTCCTGTCGCTCCAGCGCGCCCTCGCCCTCGCCGAGGAGGCCCACGACCTGCGTCGGATCGGCTGGTCGCTGTTCAACATCGCCGACCTCCTCCAGGAGGAGGGCCGCCTCGAGGAGGCCGAGGAGCGTAACCGACGCTCCCGGGCGATCCTAGAAAAGGTGGGGGACCGGTTCGGCCTCGCGCAGACCCACATCATCGCCGGCAAGATACTCCGCAAGAAACCGGACCTCGCGGAGGCCGAGATCGAGCTCCTGGAGGCGTACCGACTCGTGCGCGAGCTCCACACGACCGCCGATGAGCTGGACGTGGTCCTGAGGCTCGCCGAGGTCGCGTGGGCTCGCGGGGACCACCCCCAGGCCGCCTCGCGGGTGGAGGAGCTCGGCCGCCGGGAGATCGAACGGGTCCGACCCGACCTCGCCGCAGATTATCTCAAGCTCCGCACCCAGCTCGGGGGGGAGGCTGGTCACGCGGGCTCGCCACCCCCGTAGCGCGCGGACCCGTTCGCCCCTTCCGCCGGGCACGATGGCGGCGGTCCGTCGGGCCCTCACCGAGGACCGCGCGGGGTTCGACCGAACCACCCTCGCGGTCGTCGACCCGAACGCCCGGGCGACCGCGGTCCTCACCGCCCAGGGTCGCGGCGTCCTCTGCGGGGGGCTCGTCGCGGCGGCGGTGGCGAGGTCGGTGGGACTTCGCGTGACCGGGGCGTTGCCCGACGGCGCGCGCCTCCGCCCCGGTCGAACGGTCCTCGAGGTCGAAGGCAGCGCCCGCTCGATCCTCTCGGCCGAGCGCACGATGCTGAACTTCGTGATGCACCTCTCCGGGGTGGCGACCGCCACCGCATCGGCCGTCCGTTATGCCCGGCCGCTCGCCGTCCTCGCCACCCGCAAGACCCTCCCGGGCCTTCGGGCCCTGGAGAAGGCGGCGGTCGTGGCGGGAGGGGGACTCCCGCACCGCCAGGACCTTGCCGGGGGGATCCTGGTCAAGAGCAACCACCTCGCCCTGGTGTCGATCCCCACGGCCGTGGCGAGGTTGCGCGAGAGCGGATGGGGACGGCGGAGCATCGAGGTCGAGGTAGGGACTCCGGCGGAGGCGCTCTCCGCGGCGCGGGCCGGGGCCGACGCGCTGCTGATCGACAACGCCTCCCCCTCCCAGGCGCGGCGGATCGTCCGGGCCCTCGAGAGGGCGGGGCTCCGGCGCGACCGATTCGTAGAGCTCTCCGGAGGGATCACGTTGGACAACGTCGGACGTTACCGACGAACCGGGGCCGACGCCGTGAGCATGGGAGCGCTCACCCACTCGGCGCCGGCGCTCCCGTTCCACCTGACCCTGCGGCGCGGACGGACTCCTGCCCGCTGACATTATGAGTGGCCCGGGCCTCGTTTCCCATGAGGTCGGATCGTGTCGCTCGAGGCCGAGGTCCGGCGGTTGAAGGAGGAGCGGAACGCCCTCCTCCTCGCGCACAATTACCAGCTTCCTGAGGTGCAGGACGTCGCCGACTTCGTCGGCGACTCCCTCTACCTGTCCCGCAAGGCCGTCGAGGATACGCGGCCGGTCCTCGTCTTCGCGGGGGTGACGTTCATGGCCGAAACGGCGAAGATCCTCAACCCGGAGAAGACCGTCCTGTTGCCGGACCTGAAGGCCGGGTGCGGTCTGGCCGACTCGATCACCGGCGACCAGGTGCGGACCTGGAAAGCCGAGCATCCGGGGGCGGTCGTGGTCTCGTACATCAACACCACCGCCGACGTGAAGGCCGAGTCCGACTACATCTGCACCAGTTCGAACGCCGTCAAGGTCGTCAGCCAGGTGCCGGCCGACCGCGAGATCCTGTTCCTTCCGGACATGTTCCTGGGGGAGTGGGTGCGCCAGAAGACCGGACGCAGGATGCACCTGTGGGTGGGAGACTGCCCGGTCCACGCCAAATTGCGCCCGGAGGACCTCGTCCGGGCCCGGCACGAGCACCCGGGGGCGGAGGTCGTGGCCCACCCGGAGTGCGGATGCTCCACGGCCGCGCTTCCCCACGTCGACCGGATCCTCTCCACCGACGGGATGGTGCGCTTCGCGCAGGAGACGAAAGCGCCGGAGGTCCTCGTCGCCACCGAGGTGGGGATCCTTCACCGGATGCGGATGCTCAACCCGACGACCAAGTTCACGCCGCTGTCGGAAGGGGCGATCTGCCCGTACATGAAGCAGATCGACCTGACCGACGTGCGCGATTCGCTGAAGCTGAACCGGTTCGTGATCGAGGTGCCGCCAGCGATCGCGGGCCGGGCCCGCCTCGCCCTCGACCGGATGATCGCGTCCTGAGCGAGACTACGGGGCGCGGACCCCGGGGATCACCGGGGCGAGCCCGTGCACGAAGTATAGGTAGGCGGCGAGGAGCAACAGGAAGGCGGAGAGGAACACCACGCCCATTGCGCTCCACGAGGGCTTGGTCGTCAGGTAGAACCCGATCGAGAACGGGTTGAGGCGGGTCGAAAGGAACGACCCGAAGGTGAGGAGGAGCATCAGCCCGAGCAGCGCCGGGATGAGGATCGAGTAGGCGCCGAGCAGGAGGCCGACGAGCAGGATCGTCGCGGCCACCGGGGCGGCCGCGTGGGAGCGCCGAGCCGGCTCGACGGGAGCGGCCGGGGGATGCGCGGGATGATGCGCGGGGGGATGCGGCGGGCGATGCTTGTGCGGGCGCACGACCGGAACCGCGGTACGGGCCAGTACAAATCCGTCGGGTTCCAGTGGAACGCCAGTCCCTAGGTGGCGCCTAGGGGCCGTGCACGATTCCAC
>JAKIWG010000050.1 GCA_022750155.1 Thermoplasmata archaeon
GTAGACGGTCTGACCGACATCGAGCGCCGTTTCGGAGGAAATGATCCCCACGGCGAGCGTGGGGAAGACCTCGAACAGGTGCGGTCCCGCGTGGACCTGGCTCCCGTTCGCGTCCTTCACGGTGACCGAGATGTTCGAGGCACCGGGAGCGCTCGGGAAGCATGCGATGGCGCTCAGGTTGGCGGGCGCGCAGCCCGCCGGGAGCCCCGTCCAGTTGAACACCCAGTATCCGTACCCGCCCGAGATCTCTGCGGTGATCGTCACGGCGAGCCCCGCGTCCGTGCCGGCGACCGGCGTTGTAGTGATCCCCGAGATGGCGAGGGGTCCTGGGACCGTGATGTTCACCACGTTCGAGGGTCCGATGACATCGCCGTTGGCGTCCACGCCGAACGCGTCCACGTGGTACACCCCGGCAAGCCCGGCTCGCCAGCTCCACGTGAGATTCGCCGAGCCGGTGATCACCCCGTTGATTCGCCAGAGGGTGTGGAACGGCGAGACCCCGCCGCTGAGGGTCTCGGTGAAGTTGACGAGGGCGCCCGCCATCGGCATCGTCGGACTCCCGGCGAGCGAGATCGTCTTGAGACGGGTCGGGTCGGTCTCGAACCGGAAGCCGTACTTCGAGCTCTGGATCGAGTAGTTCTCCCCGTCCTCCCACCGCGGACCGTAGGACGTGCCGCTCGCGGTGTCGACGTACTGGCTCGCGGGGTCGCCCGGCGAGATCGTCGCCGTGCCCGAGTTGGAAACGTAGCAGAGCGTCCGAGACCCATCGCTCAGGAGGTCGAACTCGTCGGACCACGGGATGTACTGCGTGACGAAGGTTCCGTTCGCGAAAACGAACTTCACGTCCGGCATGTACAGGTAGTCGGGACAGGAGCTGGCGGAGGCGTTCACGACCTCGGTCATCGTCCCCGTGTAGTACCCGTTCCCGTCGGCCGCGGTGTTGAGGAACGACCAGGTCGTCGCCCCCGAGTCGGGCTGCGCGCTGCACAGGTTGTGGGTGACCGCCGTCGTAATGTCCTTCAGGCCCAGGCAGCCGTTCCCGCCGCTCGAAAAGTAGATCGACAACTCGACCAGGTCGCCGGTCGAGAGACTCACGGTGGAATCGCACGAGATCGGGCCCGAATTCTGCAGGTTGTCCCAGATCTCCGTGGCCTCCTCATACCCGGAGTTGCACCCGGGCCAGTTGTAGGCGATGACGATCTGCCACCAGTCGCCGGTGCTGCTCAGTCCGTTGAGCTCGTACGCGGTCGAGTACGGGCTCGGAACGAGCGGGATGAATTCGGAGAGCCGAGCGACCCCGCTCGCGGAGCTCGCGTTGAGCTGGGAGATCGTCGACCCGGCCTGGAGGTAGTAGAGGTCGGACTGGGCCGGCCGCGGGAGTGCCCGCGCCGAGCTCGACCCGAGATGGAGCCCCGGTGGAAGGTGGAGCTTCGTGGGGGCGGCGTGGGAGGAGCGGACAGCCGCGACGTGGGCGTGGGACGCCTTCGTAGGTGTCGGGGCCGAGGGTTGGACCACGCCCGCCCCGGAAAGGAGGAGGACGAACACGCTCACGGCCACGAACGCCAGCGTGAGTTTGGAGGAGCCGGCCAAGCGAACCATCCGTGTGCCCCGGGGGCTCCGAAAGTACCCTTGCTCGCGCAGATAAGCGCGCGTGTGAGTCTCGAGTCTCATCGAAGGCGGCGGGCCATTCCTTTGATGAGCCCGAACTCCGGTGGCGGCGTGTGCTCGCATCTCGGTGGCTGGACGGCAATGACCCCTCCCTTCAACAGACGAATTGGAGCGGAGACCGACCTCCCATCGCGTCCGTTCGGTCCGGGGACCGGATCCGAGTTCGGTTGCCGGATTCGTCGACCGGGCAGCTCACCAAACGGTCGACCCGACAGGACCTCGGGCGCCTCGACCTCGAGCGAGTGGATGCCGCGCTGGGACCCATTGAGGTCCGGGGCGCCCTGGCAGGGGATCGCCTCGACGTTCGGGTCCGCTCCCTCCGCCCGGGGGAGTGGGGCTGGTCGGGGGTGTTCTGGGAGTTCGGGATGCTCCGCGGGCAGTTCGAGGACGACCTCCAGCTCTGGACGATCGGGGCCGGCTGGGCGAAGCCCCGGGGCGGGTTCCTGCCCAAGGTTCGGATTCCGACCCGACCGATGTTGGGGTGGGTCGGAGTAGCGCCGGCTTTCGGAAAGCACCCGATGATCCCGCCGCGGCGGACGGGCGGCAACCTGGACCACCGGCTCGTGGGGGCCGGATCCGTGCTGTCCCTGCCGG
>JAKIWG010000018.1 GCA_022750155.1 Thermoplasmata archaeon
GTGGATCGCCATCCGACGGCGAAGGAAGGAAGAAGAGAAGCGGGTGACGCTATGAATTCGCACCGAACGTGGTGGGCGGCGGTCGCGGTCCTCGCGATCCTGTTGATCACCCCAATCCCCTTCCACGCGTACCCGGCCGGCCCGCGCGGGGTCTCACCGCTCGAGGTCAAAGTACCGTCGGCGAGTCACCTGCAGGTGACCCTGCACGGGTCGGGCGGCCCGGCCTCGTGCAACGTGACGCTCCCTATGCGGGTCGGTCTCACGCTCGTGCCGTTCAACTCTTCGGTCGGGTTCGGTTCGGGCCCGATCCCATTGAACGTCACTGCCATCCCGGACCTGCTTGGAGGTGTCCCCCCGTACGTGGAAGTATGGAACTTCGGGGACGGATCCCCATCGATTCAGGCGACCGGACCGGTGCACCACACCTACACCTACGCCGGGGTGTTCGAGGTGAGCCTTCAGGCGCAGGATTCGGGCGGTAACAGCTATGGGATTGGCAGCGAGATCCAGGCCTGGGGTAGCGCCGGCCCCGACCCGATCAACATCACGGCCAATCAGAGCCTCGGATTCGTTCCCCTGTCTGTATCGTACCACGCTTCGGTGACCGGAGCGCCGGCGGGTGCGACCTACTCCTGGCTGGGAGCACCCCTTCCGAAATCATTGGGCAACGGGACTACGTTCAACCAGACGTACCGGCAGCCCGGTACGTTCTATCCCTACCTGATGGTGTACTATCCGAACGGGACGATCTTCGCCATTGGCTCCTCTCCCGAGGTCGAGGTAAATCCGCTCCTCAACCTCTCGGTAGCCGCCAGTTCGACCACCGGAGTATCTCCCTTCAATGTGACCTTCTGGGGAAATGTGACGACCATCCCGGGGGCGAACTATTCCGGGCCGTACCAGATCGACTGGAACTTCATGGACCTGCCCTCGAACGGGACCCCGACGAATGCTACGACCGGGGCGGTCGTCCATCATACGTTCTCGGCGTTCTTCGCCGAGCTCCCCGTGCAGGCGCAGGTCGTAGCTCCGTCGGGGGTCGTCCTCGCCGCCGGATACGTGGAGATCACCATCGACTGGAACGGGAGTGGCGGCCTCCCGTTCCCCGTGGTTTCGTTATCGGTTTCCCCATCCAACGGGTCGGCTCCCCTCCAGGTCAATGGGTCGACGTATGCCTTCGGCGGCGTGAGCCCGTACCGGCTCTCGGTCTACGCCCTCGGTCCACTGACTACCACGGGATACGGCCCATGCGTCCCGGTCGACCAGGTCTCCTCCTGGAACGGGAGCGCCCTCGCCTGGTCCTATGTGTTCAATCAGTCGGGGAACTTCCTCATCTTCGAACAGATCTCTGATTCCTCGAATACGACGGGGCTCTGGTCCACCGTCTCGGCGGCGGTCTCGGTTCCGACCGGGGCCCCCGCCCCGCCGTTGTCCGTCCAGGTCTCCCACTCCGTCACCAACGGCAGTGGCAACGCCACGGCCACGTTCTCCGCGACCGTCTCCGGCGGCGTTCCCCCATACTCGGTACAATGGCGATTCGGGGACGGCTCCTTTGGATCCTCCCGGCCCGGAGACACGATCGATCACCTGTACGGGTACGTCGGTTCGTACACCCCAACCCTCACGGTTACGGACAGTCGGGGGGCCCGGGTGAGTTCGACGCTCCCGACCATCCTGGTCGCCGCGACCACGACCGGTGTGACCCCGGGGCAATCTGGCCCCCACTACCTGGTCGGGCCGAACTCTCCGCTCTTGCTCGGGGTCGTCCTGGCGAGCGCGGCCTGCACCGCTGCGGTCATGGTCGCTGCCCGACGGGCTCGGCGGAGGGAGGGTCTCCTGTGGGTCGAGACCATGGAAACCGAGTGTGGGAAGGGGGAAGTCGGTCCAAGGCTTCCCTGAGCCCCCCGCCCAAATGGGCGGGCCGCTCCATGTCGCACCCGCATTTCCACGGAGTAGGCCGAGGCACTCGATTTCGGCATCGCCCCGGACCCCTGGGGCGGCGAGACGTGTGGTTGGGCGGTGCGCTCCTGTGCCTGTCGCTCACGAGCCTGCCGGGGTTCGCCGGCCACCCGTCCTCCGCCGCCTTCGGAATCTCCCTATCCGAAACCCCCCAAAGGGGCCCGGCGCCCCTCTTGGTACAGTTTTCCGCGCAACTCTTCCCGAATTCCACCTCCGCCACATTCACTTGGGTATTCGGAGACGGAGGGTCCTTCCAAGAGACCCGTACCGGATTCTCGACTCCCGCGCACGAGTACATCTCGCCCGGGACGTACCTCGCCAAGGTGACGGCAGATTCCGCGGCGGGAGCGGTCAATGCATCCGTGGTGGTCACCGTCGGGCAGGCCAACCTGACGGTGTCGATCCTCGAAACACCCGCCTCCGGAACCGCGCCCCTTACTGTGCAGTTTGGCGCCCACGCCTCCGGTGGGTCGGGCACCCTTACCGCGCTGTTGTGGAGCTTTGGAGACGGGGGGGACGGAAGCGGCTCGAACGTGACGTATACGTTCCTCCACCCGGGCCGGTTCGTGGTCAGCCTCAACGCCACGGACGAGGACGGCGCCCAATCTCACGCCAACTCGGTCGTGGACGTCCTGGCGTCTGACCCCTCCCAATCGAGCCATTCCCAGACCTCGGCGGGAGGGGAATCCGGATGGACCGTCCCGTTCGCGGTGGCCGGTGGAGTGGGTGCATCACTGGTGGGACTCGGAGCTCTACTGCGGCATCGTCAACGGCGAATCCGGGGGTTCGAAGCCAGGACCGTCGGGATGCCTCCTCCCGGCGCGGTGGTAGTTCCCGAAGCGGTCGATCTCGGCACGTCCGAGCTCCGAACGGAGACCTCCACCCCCGAGCTCCTCAGCCACGCCGACCTCCCCCCGGTGGTACCGCCGGTGGGGAGCCCCGCGGCACTCGCCTCTCCGCCGCGTAGGGAGCCTGATCCGACGGAGGGCACGGGCGATGAGGACCCGCTGCGACTATCGGAGCGTGTGCTGGTCCATCTATTCTGGTTCGGCACCGACGAGGCGACCGGAGTAGGGCGGATCGAGGCCACGCAGCTTGGCCTCGCCCGTGCGATGGGGGTCCGTCAACACACTGTGAGCAAGGTCCTCTCGCGTCTCGTCGATGGCGGTGCCCTCGAAACGACCACCCGCCACGTCTCCGGTGCCTCTCGCCGAGTCAAGGTGTATTCTCTCACCCCGAGGGGGAGGAACCTCGCGGTCGGGCTCGGCGCGCTACGCTCTCCGAGGGTCGCGGGCCCTTCGCGCCTTCCGACCCTACCCGTCGCCGACCCCCAGCCCGGCCCCCGGTAGCGTGTCGTCACCGGGTCGAGAATCCGACCACGAGCCGGCACGGAGGATCCTCCGCACGACGTTTTGTCAGGGACGAGAGCCCCGACGATAGTGTGGAGCAGGGGGGCGAACCGATGCGGAGAGCGGGGTCACGGCCTCCCAGTTGCCCCACATGGCTCGGCACAAGCACACGGAATCTCTCACAGTTCCTCCGAGGGTCAGAGCCGCGTTCTCGAAGAGGGTGCCTGCTCGCCTCACCGGCCCCCGGCGTGGAGATTGGGTTCCTCGACCACGCCGTCCCCTACTGATTCGGGTGGCCGATCCGAATGGGCTAGACTCACACTTCCTCGATGGAATAGCCACTTTTCGGCGTCGGGGGGGTGGGAGCTAACCTTACAACAGGCACGTTCTGGGCCCCCCATGTCCCCCAAACGTGTGAAGACGACCCGGGCCCCCCGTGGAGCACAGAAATGGGTCCTTGCCGAACTGCGCGGTCTGCAGGCGGGAGCCCAGCTTTCGACGACGAAGATCGCCAAGCGAATCGCGAAAGCGAGCGGCAGGACGTTTCACAAGAACTCGGTCTACAATGCCCTGAGGCTGCTCGTCCAAAAGGGCGAGATCAGCGTCGTTCGGAAAGGGGTACAGAAGACCTACCATATCGCAAGCCCCATCCGAGCCGGAACTCGGACTCCATCGACCCCCGTGGCAAGGCCAGCTCCCTCGGCCCCTGCCGTGCCCTCGGTCCCGCCGGCGGCCGAGATGGAAATGGAATCGGTTGCCCCCGCTCTTCCCCACAAGCTCGCCGTCGGAGAGGTACTGGTGCTCGAGATCACCGAGCGCGACGTGCTCACGGCGACCAATCAGCATGGACGGGTAGTGGTCGAGCGCCACCCATTGCCGTCGTAGGTCGATCGAACGGGGTCGGGGGGGCCCCAGTCCCCACGACCCGGTCGAGCGCCGACGGGTTCCTTCGACCGGGTCCGTCCACCCCCAGGAAGGTGGGTCGGACCCTTACCAGCTGGCGTGGGGGCCCTCGGCGGACCGGGAACGGTCCCGCCTTCGCTACGGTCGAGAGCCGGGGAGTCGCTGCGCGCCGTGGGCATCCTTTCGGTGGTGCCCCGAGGGGCGTAGATCCCCACCACAGACCGGACTGTGCCCATGCGATTATTCGACCTCACCCTCGAACCGCAGGTTCACAATCAGCCGACATCTCCACCCCCATGCCTCTGGCCCAAGCCGGTTCGTCCCGGCCCCCGAGTGCGATTCCCTCGATTCGTTCGTCCGGTCAACGGATCGACCCGGGGTAAGGCTAGGGGATCGAGCACGCCGGAACCGGGTCCTTGCGTTGGAGGTGGCCGGGTCCCACCGGATGCGTGGCGCGCAAACCGGGTGAAAAACGCCATTTACTATCGGATTCGTCTGACCCCGTCGACCCCGGAGGACGCATCCGATGCGAATGGTGCCGCCCATGCGAGAACCCGCTCATCGGACACGGGTCGACGCGGGTACGGTTCGGCCGAATCCTGAACCGTCTGCGCCTCGTCGTCCACGGAGTCGAGGTCCCTGGCCCGTCGTGTCGATCGCCCTGGTCCTACTACTCCTCCTCGCCACCGCATCGATGCCCGCACGGGGTGCCTCGCCGGGTCCGCCGTACAAGGGCAGCGTAGTGTACCCGTACGGGGCCGGTGTGACCACCGCCTGTGCCAGGAATGTGAACCGCGAGCCTGTCTCCCCCATCTGGTACCCGTCGACCGGTCGGGGTTTGTTCGCCGATGTCGCCGTGGCGGTCTCGTGCCCCTCGGCGATCGTCCCCGGCCATGGCGGGGCATCCACGTCCGAGTGGACGGGGAGTTGGTACCTCGCCGTCCCGGTCCACCTGCCGACCCGCGCCATCGCCCACTCCGTCAACGCGACTTGGGCCTTCTCCTGGAGCCACTACGACACCTATTCGGTGACGCGGAACTGCAGCGGGGCCCTCGCGACCGGCGCGGTCTACGGGTACCTCGACTGCAATGTGGACGCCTCGGCGTCGTTCTACCTGATCAGCTACCTGTACGACGCTACGTCGGCCGTGTACTACGTCTCGCCGGGATTCTTCCCCAGCTTCTACAACTTCTCCTTCGCCTACACGGACACGTCCTGCACCCCGGGGTGCAATCGGTCGAGTTACTCGAGCCCCTCCGGGGGCGTGACGAATGCGACGTCGTCGACCACGTTCCAGTACGCCTTGAGCAGTCCGAACGCCTCGCACGTCTGGGAGCTGCTGGTGTTCGCAAGCGCCCACACGTTCGCCAGCGTCTCAACGATGTACCAGAACTTCGTGTCGGTCGTGCCGATGGCGGGCATCGCAAGGGTCGGGTTCGACATGGCCTCGCACGGGAAAGGGGCCGTCCTTTCCGGCATCGTCGTCCGTTGACCCCCAGGGGGACCCTTCGCGCTCCCCGAACCCGGGGATGTGGAGTTTCCGATGGTGGGCCGTGCGTCCCGGGGCCCGTACGGGATGGGAGGAGGTCCGTCAGGCGAACCGGACGACGATCGCCCCGCTCGCCGTCACCGACAAGAGCCCCGACCCCGACGAATAGTAGGCTCCGCCCGCGGTTCGGACGGAGGCCACCGAACGGGATCCGCACGGCGTGAACGTGACGTTGTACTTGCCGATCGGGAGCGCGGGAGTGTCCCCGGATCGGTAGGCGTGACCCCCTACGGAGACCGAGCCGCACGACAGGGGCTCGGTCGCGATCACCACCAGGGGCACCGGGGGGCTGTGGGGTTGCGGGTACGGGAAGGTACCCCAATACGTTCCGCCCGGCCTTAGGCCGAGGAAGTAGGCGAACATGTCCGAGGCGTTCATGACGCGATAGTCGTGGGGTCCGTTCGGTTCGAAGATGTACCGATAGCTGTACTTCGACGGATGGAGGGCGGCGAGCGTGGCCAGGGGGAGGGTGCAGCCGGCCGGCTCTCCCAGGGCGGCGACGACGAGGCAGGTGCGGTTCACGAGCGTGTTGTTCTCCTGCTGATAGGGCCAGAGGCTCAGGTTGTTCGACGAGAGGATGTCCTGGGCCCCGTTCGCGACGTAGAGTCGCACTCCGCTCAGGTTCTCCGGGTGGAATCGGAGCGAGGAGAGATGGGCAAAGATCCCGCGCGCGTACGCGGAAGAACCGGGGTACTGGCCTCCCGTCGGGAGGAGCATGTACGGGGTGATCCACGAGACCAGCGAGGATTGGTTCAGGTAGGCATACGTCTCGAAGAAATCGGAGAAGCTGACGATCGCCCCGAGCCCGTGGAAGAGATGCGGGTGGTCGAGACCGATCTCGAGGGTCCCGATCGAACCCATGCTCTCCCCGAACAGGTCCACCGCCCCGATGTGGCGGATCGACTGCTCATGGGACAGGGCGTCGAGGATGTCCTGCTCCTGGGGACCCGTGTAGTTCGAGTTGATGTACCAGCCCGACCCGGTCCGGGTGCACGGGTCGATGAGGATCATGCCGTCATTGACCGCCGCCTGGGCCGTGGTAGGGACCACGTAGTTGGCGATACCTCCCCAGATCGGGACCGTCTCCCCGGTCAGACCGTGGAGCTCGATCGCGAGGGGGTACGTGCGGCTCGAGTTGAAGGGCGAGGGCAGGGTCTCCTCGTAGCTGAGATTCCACCCGTCCACGGAGCTACTGTAGTAGATCGTGGTCGTGGTGAAGTTGACATTGGCGCTCGGTAGCGCCGCGGGGGGAACCGGCCGGTGGTCGGCGGCCCGCAAGGCCAGACCGCCGCTCCCCCCGGAGGTTGCGCCGACGAGGGCCGTCGCGGGGAGCAGGAGGAGTGCGATCGCCAGGACAAAGCCTACGGAAAGGACACGGGCCCTCCGATGGCCATTCTGGTATCCCATCCCCCTTGGGAGTTGCGCGACCAGGACGTTCACCCCAGACTCCCCCGCCGGCGGTCACGCGCCGGGCGGTCCGCACACCGCGTCCTGGCCGTTTAACCGTTTACCGTCCCATCCGAGCTCATTCGACTCGCGTTCGAGGCTCGCGGGACCCGGCCGAAACTCGGAATCGATACTGCGGCGCGGCCTTGTAAATACAGAAAGTGGATTCCCCCGCGTCCGGGGAGTTCGCGGTCGAGTCAGCGCACCGCTCCCCCCCGGGGGAAGATCGGACCATGGAAATCACGCGATGGCACAGGGCTCGAAGGTTCCGCGCCGGAGACGGACGCGACCTCTCATGGGTCACCACCGCGCTCGCGGCCGGTGTCGCACTGGTCATGCTACTCGCGCCCAGCGGTTCGGGGGTCCTGGTTCGACCTTCGACGACCCTGACCGCACCGTACCTCCACACCTCGAGCGCATCGGGAAAGGGTACCCAGGTCTACGGGTGCGCGAAGGCGACGGCCCCGCGACCGATCTGGAACCATCTGGTCGGCCGGATCGCCGAGTTCAACAATGCCTCGTCGAAGGCGTGCGGCAAGTCCGTGGGAGTCGGCGGTTCGAGCCAAGGATACGCCCAGACCGACCTCAGCGCAGCCATCCGGTTCTCGATCTCCTCGCCTGGGAGCCATTCGGTCACCGCCAGCGTGACCCTCAAGATGTCGACTTGGGACACATTCACCCGAGGCGGTTGCCCGGCCAAGAACGTCCCCTACCCCGCCAAGCCGAACCAGTACGCCTACGGGATCTGCGAAGCGGCCGTCTACCTCAGTTGGTCGACGAGCGCCTACGTCGTCGACGAGAACAACATCAGCTGGTATGGGAACACGAGCTTCGCCTACTCACAGAACGACTCGTACTACGAAAACTACTCGGACTGCTACAACTTCGGCTCGCCGGCGTGCACCAACATCTCCGGCACCTTCTGGGGCACGTCCGGGTCGGGGACCTTCAGTACCAACATGGGTGGGTTCGGCTCCTTCACGACGAACGGGACGACCTCCCTGACCATGTGGTCCAACGGGACGCAGATGGTCCGGAACCACCACTACGTGCTGATCGTCAGCGTGGGAATGTCCGTCACCGTGTTCGCCAACGACTACAACCTGCTCGGGTTCTGGCCGGGGAATGCGGTCGGGACGATCAACATGGGCACGCTCGGGAATGGGATGACGTTCAACTCGGTGACGATCTCCTAAGGTTCCAGGGCTTCGACGGCGAGGGGCGCTTGGACCCGCGGCGGTCGCGCGTCCCCCGCTCGGGTCACCGGGGAGCGGCCGGAATGCCTGCGTCGGCCGGGCGGCCAGCGAAACTTAACCATCGACCGGGACGTGGGGGCCCGCCCCATGGACCCGTTCAGCCACCTCCTGCTCGGTTACCTGCTGGGTTTCGGACTCTGGGGTCCGGCCGGCCTACAGTACGTGGTCGCCGCCGCCGTCGGCGGTGCCCTACCGGACGCGGATATCGCCCTCTTCCCTCTCTCCCAACGGTTTCCGCTCCTTCGCCATCGGGGGCTTTCCCATTCTCTCGTGGGCGTCACTCTGCTCGCGGCGGTCGGCTGCTTCGCGATCCCGACCGTCATGTCGTGGGGACTCGGCGCGGGCTTCTCGAGCGGCTCGCGCCTGGTGTTCTTCGTGGCGCTCGAGGTCGGCGGACTCTCCCACGTCTTCCTCGACTCCCTCGACCATTGGTCCGTGCCGATCTTGGCCCCGTTCTCTCCTACCTCGTACAAGTTCGACGTCGACCGGATCGTGAACGTCGGCTCGATGGCATTCACGGTCCTCGCCTACGCGCTGCTCATCTACGAGCGCGGCCGGGTTTCGGTCGAGGTCGGGACCGACACCACCCTGGTGCTCCTCGCGGCCGCCCTCGTGTACTTTTCGATCCGGATCTCCGCCCGTTGGGTGGCCGGAGCCGCACGGAAGCGCGCGGGGTACTCCGCCGTCATCCCGCAAGGCAACCCGCTTCGGTTCGTGCTCTTCCGCGAGGAGGTTACCGACCGGTCGCGACGCCTTCAGTTCACTCGCTACCACCTTATCCGGGGGCTCGATTCCCACGCCTCATCGGTCGAGATACCCCTCGGGCCGACGCCATCCATCCCCGTGCAGGATGCTCCGGAGGCGCTGGCCAGGAGCTACGCGCCGGCTTTCGACGAGAGTTGGGTGCTTGGGGAAACCCATCCGTTCGCCGTCAGTCGAGCGGCGGCGGGGGGATTCGACGTCTTCTGGTACTCGCTCGAGATGAGCTTCTGGGGCCGCCACGCGGGCGTCGTGGTCCATGTCGACCGCACGACCGGGACCGTCCACGCGCGGAGCCGCTGGAGGAATCCAGCCCGTCCGTTCGATTGAACCCGAGGATTCCGGTCGTTCGGTCTGATAGGTTCGAACGTGCCGACCGCCGGGTTCGTCCGCCCCGCCCACACGAGTACCCGCGGGGCCGCCAGGGCGCATGCCCCCTCGCCCGCGGGGTCGGCGCGGTCGCCAAGCATTTCCTCTCGGGCGGCTGCCAGAGGGGGTGGCGAGCGCGCGGGCGGCACCCGGGTTCTTCGGACCCCTCCTGCTCGCCCGCGACTTTGAACGGACCCTCCGGTTCTACCGAGACCTCCTCTCGCTCCCCGTCGAAGGCGCCCACCCCTACGCCAAGTGCATCTCCACCCCCTCGACGTTCTCCGTCGTGGACGGGCGGTGGTGGGGCCAGGTGAACGGCTCGGAGAACCCGATCCAAGGGGAGAGCTCGGTCGCGGACTCCGTGCTGATGATCCAGGTCGACGATGTCCGCCAGGTCTTCGAGCGGTTGATGGGGGCGGGGGTGGTGTTTCTCAGCGTCCCCGTGACGAAACCGGAGATGGGCGTCTGGAGCGTGTTCCTGCGGGACCCGGACGGTCGATCCGTAGTGCTCACTTCACCGCTCGATTGACACGCGACCGCGGTCCGGACACCGGGACGTCGGACCGGGTCACCGCGAGAGCATATGTGGAGCCCCGCGATGCTCCGGAACACCGGAGGGGTGTTTCGATTGGAGATGCCGAAGGCCACCCCGGCGGCCTCGAAGCGGTTCGAAGAGCTGACCCCGACGGGGTCGAACGTCACTTCGAAGAAGATGTTCGGACAGCCCGCGGCGTTCCTTGGTGGCAACCTGTTCTTCGGCGTGTTCGGCGGGGACCTGTTCGTTCGGCTTTCCGAGGAGGACGCCTCCCAGGCCCTGAAGAACCCGGGGTTCAAGCCGTTCGAACCGATGGCCGGACGCCCGATGAGAGGCTACGTGGTCCTCCCGCCGACCGTTCTCTCCGACGCGAAGCAGGCCCGGAGCTGGATCTCCCGGTCGATGAGCTTCGTGGGCAGCCTGCCGCCGAAGAAGGCGAAGTCCAAGGTCGCGTGACCGGTACAGCCCCGACCTGACCGTCGGGGAGGGCCGGTCGAAAAACGGGTCGGGCCGGCCCCCCGGGGGGAGGGTCGGCCCTCGGAAACGGTCCGCTCAGGTGATCGAGATCGAGTAGAGCTGCTCGTCGTTCCCGTGGGTGGCGGAGTTCAGCTGGGCGTTGGCGCTGCCTCCCGAGAGGGTCGCCCCCGAGACGAGCATCTCCACGCTCGCTCCTCCGAGGATGAACATCTGCAGGACGTACTTGTGGGTCGAGTTCATGACCGTCCCGTTCCAGTACCAGGCCCAGAAGAACGACCCGCCGAAGCTTCCGGTCGCCTTGCCGGACGTCGACGTCGTGCAGTTGGTGTACCGGCAGCTGGTGTAGCTCGAAGAGTAGGCGAAGTTTCCGGGCCACGCGCTCGAGGCGACGTGCTTGTGCGTGGTCTTGTCGAGCAGGAACGCGTAGCCGTAGACGAACGTCTTCGCGAACTGCGTGCAGCCCGAATAGAGAACCCCCGAGCTGCCCGAGCAGGTCCCCGCGGTCAGATTCTCGCTACCGACCGCGACCGTGTCCCAGAGGACCGTGATGGTGTGGGCGCCGGTCGTGGTGACCTTGATCGGGAGTGCGACCTCGAACTTCCCCTCGGACAGGGCGCTGTTGTTCGTGTAGCTCGTGCACCAGCTCGTGGTGGCGTTGTCGCTGAACGCCCCGATCCCGGTGGTCTTGTTGAACGAGGAGGCCTGGACCCGCGTGAACGTCCCACAACCGGCCGTGCTGCTCGGGTTCGTCAGGGTCACCGTCGCCTTCTTGTACGGGGCCTTCAGGGTGACTGCGGCGGTCGGCCCGGCGAGCGCGGCCGGGGCGAGGATGAGCAGCACCGCGAAGGAGGCCATCGCGGCGGCCGTTCCTCCGGCGATTACGGTCCTCGGTCGGGATACTCTGTGCGTCCGCGGGTGACGGTCGTCCGTTGGTTCCATCTCTCTCTTCCTAGCCTAGGGCGCGACCGAGTCACCCTCCCGCTCGCGACCATAGGCGAAATGGCCATCGGTTCAGTGGTATTTATCCTTCTGAAAGCGGCGGCTTCCGAACCCCCCAGCGGGGCCAACGGTGGGTCCCCTCGGGGGACCGTTTCAGCATCCCTCCGTAAGGTTCATGGGCCGCCGCCCAACTCCATCCCCGTCGGAATCTTCCGACAGAAGGAACCAAGATGACGGACCCCAAGCCCGGAGCGATCGTGCACGCCGAATTCACCTCGACTGACCTCCCCGCCACGCGAAAATTCCTCGAAGGCGTGTTCGGCTGGAAATTCAAGAAGGAGGCGATGGGCGACATGGAGTACTGGACGTTCGACGCCGGCTCGGGCCCGATGGGCGGCCTGATGAACCCGATGCCCGGGATGAACCCCGGCACGATGAACTACATCCTGGTCGAGTCGATCGACGCCGCCGTGAAGAAGATCACCGCCCACGGGGGAAAGATCATGATGCCGAAGCAGGAGATCCCGGGAATCGGCTGGTTCGCCGTGTACGAAGCGCCCGGTGGCCTCGGGCAAGCCATCTACCAGTCGGCCCAGAAGCGGTAGAGCCTGTCGATCTCCCGTGACCCGGAGGCCCTACGGGCCGTCCGGCGAGGACTCGACCCGTCCGCGGAGAATCGCGCCATCCTGTGATCGCCGAACCCGGCGCGGCTCGGGATTCCGAACGATTCGGGTCGACGTCAACGGCCTACTCGTCGAAACGTAATCGAGCGGAGGAGTGGCCCGCGCACGGCAAGACCCTGCCGGCCCACATGTCCGGGAGTCTGGGGGTCCGAACCGAGGCCCCCGGGAGCACTCGCGCACCGCGTCGACCTGCGGGACCCGTGCGCGATCGGCCTAGGTTGGGGGGGTGGGCCGATGCTCGCTCGCCGAGATCACGCCGCCGCCGTACAGGTCGGTCTGGGCGCGGAAGAATCGGACCGGTCCCCCCGGAGCGGGGCGGTCGGCGGGCGGGCTGATGGTGAACCAGCCGTACACCGTTCGGCAACGGGAGAGGGTCTCCATGTCGAGTCCGACCGACGACCAGACGTCCTGGAACTCGATCCGGCAGTCCGGGTGCCGCATGGTGAACCATTCACGGACGCTCTCGGGAACCTGCGCTCGCTCCGACTGCATGTCGGGGTCATCGCCTTCCGAGCCAAAATGATTCCGGAATCCCCGGGGTGCGGAACCGCCCCTTCTCCCCCAGAGGGCTTATCGCTGGGCTCCTGGTCGCCCGCTCCGAGCGACCTCCATGAAGACCCGCACCATCCGCCAGACGGTGATACTGCCCGGAACTCCGATCGAGGTCTATCGGGCCCTGATGACGACCCATGGCCACCGCGCATTCACCGGGGCGGACGCCCGGATCAGCCCGAAGGTCGGGGGCACGTTCATGGCGTGGGGCGGGTACATCCATGGGACGAACCTCCAGCTCGTTCCCGGAAAGTCCATCGTCCAAACCTGGGTGCCGAGCGAAGAAACGTGGCCCAAGGGTCACGTCTCCAAGGTGCGCTACACCCTGTCGACCAGCCCCCGCGGCACGCGGGTCGTCTTCACCCACTCCGGGGTGCCGTCGGAACACGCCGGCCACCTCTCCGGCGGCTGGAAGAAATCGTACTGGACGCCGCTCCGAAAGTACCTCTCCGGCTGAGGCACGGATTTCGGCCGGGGCCGGCGCGGGGTCGCTCCCGTTCCGAGGAATAGGTTGGCCGGGCCCGCTCTCGCGGGCCCGGGCTGGGCCGCGTCCTACGAGAGGTCCGCCTCGATCGTGCCGCCTCCGCCGAGGGTCAGCGTGGCCGTCCTGGAGGTCGACGAGACGATCGACAAGCCGCCATCCGCGCTCCAGGAACTGAGCGCCGCCGGAGCGGTGAGCGTCACCGTGTAGGTCCCCGGGCGCAGCCAGACCGTGTCACCCGAGTGCAGGACCATCCCGAGGACGGCCAGGCTCCCGTGCGCCGGTGCCGGACCGACGGGGTTCCAGATCACGAAGCTCAGCGGCACCAGCGTCGGCACGAAGATCGCCACGAGGTTGCCCGTTCCGCTCGCGAGGGTGATCACCGTCGTCGCGCTCCCGGAAGGACCCGTCAGCGAGGCGGACCCGCTCGCGCCCCAACCGGCGAACATCCATCCCTTCGCGGGGTTGGCCATGACGACGACCTGACCGGAAGTGATCCGCTTCAGACTCGTCCCGCCTCCGTAGGTCGAACCCTCATTGTACGTGACCGTCCCGTCCTTGGGTCCGGGGTGAACCCGGATGTTCAGGGTCGAGGTGGTCGACGTCTTCAGGAAGTTCGCGGTCACCGACCCGTTGCCGAAGACGCTCGCATCGGTGAGCGCCGTCACGCTCGAGAACGAGATCGCGCTCCCGTTCGTGGACCACCCGGAGAACGCATAGCCCGGGGCGGCCGCCGCGGCCATGGCGTAGGTCCCGAGCACGAGGTTCTGGGTCGACCCCGAGGTCACGGCGACGAATCCGGTGGGGCCCTGCGCGTAGATGGTGCCCGACTTGGCGGGGTTCACGTGGAAGGTGACCTGGGCCCCCGACGTGAAGAGGACCTCCAGGATCGCGGTCCCGTTCTCCAGGTTGGCGAGCGTCTGGACCGAGTTGTTCGAGATGATCAGCGGCTGGCCGTACAGTATCTGCCAGCTCACCACCCCCGGCCCGGGGGTGATGATGACGGGGTAGGTCCCCGCACGCACCGTGAGCGTGCCGAAGTTGAACCCGAACGGGCTCGTGCTCGTGACCGACAGCTTCCCGAACGTGGCGGTGCCGACGCCGATCGCGTACAGGTCGACCGTCCCGTTGGTGGTCGTCGGGGTGTACCAGGCGCCCAGCGTGGCGCTGGAGGTCGCCCCGGTCACGATCAGCTGGGTGTACGGGAACTGGGCCGCGGGCACCGAGACCCCTCCGCCGAAACTCCAGTACGAGAAGTTCCAACCGGGCTTCGGGTACGCCTGGATCGAGTAGATCCCCGGCGGGAGCGAGAAGCTCTGGCCGTTCGTCAGCGTCGCCAGGGCAGCGTCGCTACCCGTCCACAGGAAGTTGGGGTCGAGACCGATCGTCCCCTGTCCGATATCCCGGAACGTGACGGAGGTCAGTTTCGGGTGGGCGGTGAACACCGCCCTCAGGGACCCGGAGCCGGTCAGATGCAGGGTGGTGTAGGGGCTGGTCCCGATGTCCACCGACGCTCCGCCGGTGGCGGTCCAGTGGCTGAACCCCATGCCGCTCGCAGGGATCGCGTGCACCGAGTAGGTCCCCCGCAGGAGACCGGAGACGCTCGTCGGGCTCGAATCGGCGTGCGACAGGAACATCACCGATCCGCCTCCCGAGGACGAGGGTCCGATGGACAGCGTCGAGGCGAGCGCGCCGCAGCTCGGCACCGAGAAGTTCGTCGGCGGGAAGAACCCGCCCCCAAAGCTCAGCGTCTGCAGGTTGGGGTTGAACTGGTGCCACTTTCCGAAGTCGGAGGCGACCCCGGTGTAGTCTACGGCCCCGAACTCGAAGACGTGGGAGCCGCAGTAGTAGCTGTAGTACGGGTAGCTGCACCACGCGGAGCCCTCGATCCCCGAGCAGACCCCGTTGCTCGTCTGGTCGACGAGGGGCATGCCGCCCTCGGGCTGGGTGAACGCCACCTGGACCGGGCGATAGGTGGTCGCCGCGTTGAAGAACGTCGGAGTCGATATCTTCCACGGGGTCAGGCTGTCGTTCGCCCAGGAGCCGGGGTCGTACGACGGGCACGGCGCGCCAGGGTCGGTCGGCGTCGATACCGGCCCGCCGGAGCAGCCGCCATAGCTGTTGTTCGAGGGGAAGGTCGGGTTGCCGGCGTGGCCCGTTTCGAAAGCGAACGAGACCGGGTATTCGCCGCCGGGGGTCCACTGCATGGAGGCTTCCGTGTTGCTCTGCGAGTAGGACGGATTGATCGGGTAGCCTTGGGCGGTGTTGAACATCGTCAGGTTCGAAGCCTGTCCGCTGGTCTTGTCGATGATGGACAGCCGCTCCCCGATGGTGCTCGTCGCGTATCCGGTCATCTTCACCACGATGTGGTCGCCCTGGGTCATGTTCAGGTACGAGGGGCCCGGGACGCCGTTGATGTAGAGCGGCTCGTAGAAGCAGGGGTTCTCGAAGCCGGTCGCGGCCTCGATCTGCCACGCCACCGCCGCCCCGATCCACTTGCCGTTTACCGTCCAGTTAGGATACTGGGGGCCAGGGTTGGTGAACAGCTGGTCGGGGTAGAACTGGAGCTCCAGGAAGCACTGGTCCATCCAGCCGAACGGGTCGGTCATCGTCATGCCGAACCAGATCGCCGAATAGAGGTCGGATTGGTTGTGGGTCGCGTCGCGGTCGGTGGGGAGCGTCACGTTCCACGTGACATTCCCGCCGCTTCCTGGAAGGTCGGACTGGAACTGGATGCCGGGCTCGTCGTGCCCGTAGCATCCGGAGGCGTAGGCGCCTTGGGAGCTCGAGCCCACGTAGTTCTCGAACTGGGGCCAGAGACCCGCACAGAAGCGGTTGTTCCAGTTGCTCGCGGAGGAACCACCGGAGCCGCCGCCCCCGCCGCCCCATCCTTGGGATGAGGGCCGGAGGACTTCGGACCCCGGCGGGATTCCTGAGGGGCCCCACGACGCAGGGTGAGGTCCCTTGATCTGGAAGTGGCCGAGCGAGACATGGCTGGGAGGATGCACCATTTGCAACTGTTGCTGGTGCGACGGAAGCGGGTGGAATGGCGCCACCGTGGGGCCACTCGAGGCCGCGGGTGCGGGAACTCCCGAGGGGGCTCCCGAGGTAGTGTGGGCGATGTTGAGCCCGTGGGATGACAGCGCGGGGATCACCCCGACCAGCATCATCGCCGCCAAGCCGAACATCACGACGGAAACCATGCCCCTCTGACTCGCTCGAAACTTCTTCATCTGGGTCACTCACTCCGTAACTTCGTGCCCGACAGGGGTCGGGCCGCCCCCCATCGACTTCGCCCTGTTAAAAGAAATGTTTCGGTTTAGGGCCCCGGATGAGACGGGCCCGTTCGACCTCCCCGGTCCCTACCCCAGCGCCCGAGCATTGTTCGTCGGGTCGCCGCTCAAGGACCCGGGCACCGCCAGGTGGGGGAGGCGGATTGCCAAGGCCATCGCGCGGCCCCCGCGGGCAGGTCAAGGGCCCCGATGTTCACTGGCAAGAACCCCCGGAGGGGTCCGAGTGGGCCCGGAAGGGATTCCGAAAACGAGGGGTAACGGCCGGGAATCGGTCCGCACAGTTCGGGAAACATGGCTCCGTGTTCCGGCAGATATGGGGCGCGTTCCCGCAGGCGATTCTCCTCGAAAAAGAGGTGCCTCTATGAACGTGTTCCGTGCATGGTTTCTCCATGCCGGGTCAACCCGCCCCAAAAACCTCGCCGAACCAGTGGACTGCGATTGCCGATCCGGCCGACCGCTACTCGACGGGAATCCCGGCATTCGACCGGTTGATCGGTGGCGGGTTCGGTCGCGGGACCTACAACTTGATCCACACTGACGAGACGATCGAACCGGCCGATCGCCGACTGTTCATGACCCCGATGTTCCTCAATTTCCTCTACCAGTCCCGTGGGATCATGGCAGTCCTGCCCGCCCGGGAGTCGCCCCACGATTTCCGCGCCCATCTCACCCGATGGGTGACCCGGCGACGTTTCGACACCCGGGTGAGGATCGTCGATTACGTGGGCGAGGACTCGGAGGCTCCGTACGTCGTGCCCCTCAGGATTAGCAATCGGGTGGAGAGTACTCGGAGGACCGACGCGCTCCGGACGAAGCAGATCAAGCAGATGGTCGAAGCCGAACGCGCGGTCCAGGGAGCTCGGAAGCGTCCGTTCATCGAGATGGTCTCGATCGAGATCCTAGAAACGGTGGCGGGGCCGGAAACCGCCGCTCGTATGCTCCTCCATGGGACCAAGCGTGGGCGCATGGTCGGGAACCTCGTCCTCGGATTGCTGAGACCCGGGCTGCACTGCGCCGACGGCGCCCGCAGCATGGCGGACACGGAGCTCGCGCTCCATCGGGACGAGATCGGGCTCACCGTCCGTGGGATCCGCCCGGCATTCTCGAGTCATCTGGTCGTGGCGGATTTGGCGAAAGGCGTTCCGCACGTGGCGCTGGTCCCAGCGGCCTGATGGTCGGACCTCAGCCTCAGCGCTCCCGGAAACAGCACCAAGCTAAGGTCCATCGTCCTCGCGTAGTCGAAGGGGGGGGCCCCCCCCGACCTGGATCTGGCCCGCGACCTCGGCGAGCGCGCAGTCAGATTCCACCCGTCGCGACGCCGGGGTCGCCCGCAATCGGTCGGGATGGCTCCGTTCGATCGAACGGCTCGAAGGGGCGGGGCCCATTGTCGCGGCACCAAGTCGAGTAACCACCCTCGCATCCCCCGGACGTATGAACCGGGGGGTTCGGGAGAGGTGAGGTCGAATCGGCCCGCGGCCCGACAAATGTCGGAGCGGCCGACCGCGGCGGTCCGACCGACCTACCGACCGGAGCGCAGAGGACACTGCGACACCTGAGGCGAAAGGTCAGCACACACAATCATGAGGTCGCCCCATGGCGAAGAGTTGGAGAGCAAAGACGACGCGCATCGACAGGCGGACGAACGCAGGCACGGCCCGGTATCTCGACGAACACTACCGCCCTTCACCGGGGGTGCGGACGCGTGGCGCCCTCGCCCTCGGGATGGGAGGCGTAGCGGGCACGGCGGTCCTCGCAGTACTGCTGATGTCGAGTGCCCTCGGTGCGCTCCCGGCCCTCGGCCAATTGGGATCGACCTCGGGGCCTGCGTGGCACCGACAAGCGGTGAACTCGAACTTCACCGGTACGATCAACTTCACCAGTTCGTCGGTGGTCCACAACGTGACCTACCTGACCGCGACCACCCTTCGCACGTTGACGGGAAACATCTCCGGCCAATTGCTCGCGGACGAGTGGGGGGCGGTCCAGGCGAATGGTTCGATGTGGGTCAAGGGCATCGCCACGTTCGTCGGATCGATCCTCGGCGGCACGCCCGGAGTCCTGCAGATGACCTGCCACGCGACGGGGACCTACGGCGGAACGCTCAACGGAAATGTGCTCGCCTTCCACGGCCAAAAGGGACTGCGGGGGATCTACGGAAGCGGAAACGTGACCGCGTCATTCACCGGACCGTCGTCGTTCTCCGGATCGTATGCCCTACACCTCTGGGTGCCGTGAGTCGAACGGGAGCTCGAGTCTGCTCCGGTGCCAACCACTTCCTCTCGACCTCTGCCCATCGCCGACCGGTCCCGGAAGAACCCAGTACTCTCCCCCCTTGTTCTTCGTGACCGACCAGCGTGCCGTTGACCGTCGCCGCGGTGGGCGATACGATCCACCGAAGGATCGCGACCATTCGGTTCCTCCGCGACGATCTGCAGCGAGACCGGGGAGGAAAGCGTTCCGGTTTTGTTCGCGGTTTCGCGTCGATGCGGTCGACTCGTCGGCGCCGATGGCAACGTGCGCACGTTGAAGTAGCATCGCGGCGTATGGTACTTGACATGGCGAAGAAGAAAGCCAAGGGCAAGAAGAAGAAGTAACGGCCGCGACCCGCCCTTGTCGCTCGCCGGCGGGGATTGCTTGCGTGGACCTCTCACCCTGTTCGACTGAATGGGGGACGTCGACGGATCCCTGTTCTGCCAGTCCCTCCAACGGTCCAACGCGCTAAGGACGATCCGCGCCCAACGGATGGGAACGCGTGCTACGTTGAGTCTCTCGCTCAACCGGCTCCCACGGATACCTCAAGTGCCCACGCGGGCTGGTAGCGGCATGAAACAGATCCATGTGTGGCGCAACCACATCCGCATCGCACACCTCGACCTCATCCTCTACCGCCCCGACTCCGAGAGCCTCGCACGCTCCCTCAGCGTGGTCGCGCGCCTCGGATTGGACACGGGGGAGGCCAACGTAGAAGTCCACGACGGCGTTCGGGCTCGATGACCTCCATGAGGATCACGATTCGCCCGACCTGCGAAGTCGACCGAGCGTACCGGGAACAGCTCGACCGCCTCCCTTCGGAAACGAGCGGGGGTACCCATCCGTGCTCGCCCGAATCACCGGAGTCGAGAGATTATCCCGCTTCACGACCGGCCGGGAGGAACTACGTGCTTTGCAATGGACACCTGCGCGATCTGTTCGACGAGCAGGCGCGGGCCCCCTCTCCGGCCGCGACGTCCTCCGCCTAGGCCGACCCATGCCGCCGTGGCCGGGGGATGAACCTCAGGACGGGCACCGTTCCGGGGGCAGGCTTCCTGACGAGCATGACCACGGTGGGATCGACCTGGCGACCCCCGGGGAACCATTCCCCCTGAGATCCCGAATTTCCCAACGAGACGCGCCATGAACGAGAGTACCAGGGAGGTTCGCGCCGCCTCGACCATCGCCGGCATTCCACCCGGAGTAGTCGAGCGGGTCCTCTCGATCCTGGGCGATTCGAGCCTCCCGGTCCGTCGCCGCAAACTGTTGGACGAACTCGAGGGCCGGGGAACGAGGATCTCCCTCGCGGGATTGAACCGCGTCCTGCAGCACTGCCAGGAGGCCGGCCTCACCGTCGAAGGCCCGGAAGGGGTACGACGCAGGGCCCCGCCGGTCTAGGTCCGCGCGCGTTCCCGCCTGCGCCCGGATGGCTTCGAGGCGCTCATCGGATCGAACGAACCGTTCCGCGCTCGCACAGGTCCCCGCGGCTAGAAGATGTCCGAGCGATGGCAGGAAAACCGGGGATCATCGAACAACTTTCGGAAGGTCGATGGCAGTGCGGGGGATCCGGTTCCGATCCGCCGGCCCATGAGCGTGAAGTGGGACGACGGCCACATCGTGTAGCCCCGCCGGGCGAGGAGCCCGCCGGCGTCCCGCGCGAACGTGGTCGCTGTGAACGTCAGCCAGCGGCCGTGCGCCTCGCGTTCGATCAAGTCGAGCAGCGCGGGCAAATGCTTCTCTTCGCTCGCCACGCCCTCCTGGACCGTCAGGGCTCGGGGTCCCTGCGGAGCGAAGGCATACCCCACCGGTCGCGAGCGTTGGAGGATCACATAGTGGTCGCGTGCCGCCCTCCATCCCATGGCGATACGCAGGCGGTGGGAGCCGCGGGGTCGTGGCAGGAATCCCACTCGCCCCCGACTTGCCCGGTCGAACAGCGAGTCGAGGAGTCGGCCGTCGGAGGCGCCCGCTCGCCGCAGGGAGTAGCCCCGGGGTCGTGGATGGGGCCGGGCCGGGAGGCGCCGCACCGCGACGGGAGGGGAGTAGAGGTCGCGGTATCCGAGCCGTTCGTACAGCCGGTGGGCGCCCCAGCTCGGATGGGTCCACAGCAGAGCCCACTGCACCCCCCTGGATCGCTCCCGGGCGTGGACGGCCCTCAGCACCCTCCCGGCCAGGCCACGACGACCCGCGCCGGGCCGGGTCACGACGTCCGTGATGCCGGCGAACAGCTCCGGCCCCTGCTCGGTCGTCAGGGTCCGACGGATTACCGTGACGCGGGAGAGGAGCTCATCTCCGTCGACCGCGAACAGGGCCACGTACTCCGAAAAGGGTAGTCCCAATCGAGCGGCGCGGCGGATCGCCGACCGGTCGAGCGGCGCGTCGCCATCGGTCGCATCGAGGGCGGCGACCTGGGGGGTCAGTCGCGTGGGCAGCTCATCGTAGGCGAGGACCTCGACGCTCATCCGCCTCGGGGAGCACCCCCAACGGTCACCCCACTATCACGCTGTGGATTGGGAGGCCCCCTGCGGGGCCTGCCGATGCACCCGCGAGGCATGGAGTTCGCGGAGAGGTACGGGGGCCAGACGGAGGCCGACCCCCAGCCGCTCCGCAAAGCGATCCGGAAGGGTCGGGTCCCGAGTCGGATCGACGTGCGAGGTGGCTGCCCGGCGGTCCGGGTTCGGACCACCACTCGCCCGTGCCCGATGTAGCAGCTCCTAGGCAGGATCGAAAGCCGTTACCTGAAAAACAAGTACCACCACCAGCTGGCCACCAGCACGGCGCCCCAGATCGCGAGGAACGTCATCGGCAGGATTTCCGTCAGGGGGGAAGGATTCACCCGGTCCATCCACGAGAGCCCCTTGCGGGGGGAGAACCGCGTCTGGTGCGCGAGATACGGCCTCAACAGATCGACGTCGATCGAGAATCCGGAGCGGAGGGTGATCGGGACCTTCCACTCACCCTCGAGGGGAGGGGTCGATTCCTCCAGCCGGATCGCCGCTTCCCGCCAGAGGCCCTGGGCGTCGTTCGTCCGGTGCAGCAGGACCGCCCAGACCGAGGAGATCAGGATCCCCAGCGCGGCGAGGAAATTGATGAACGCGGGCAGGACGAGCGGTTGGTTGACAAAATCCGCCAAGACGATGATCAGGCCGGTGATGAGCACCGTCCCGATCGCGGCATAGTAGGTGGTGCGCGTCGAAGAAAGCTGCCCCTCCTCCGCCGCCAAGCGCTCGTACTTGTCGTGCAACCAACGGCGCGCTTCGGGGGTCAGCGACGGCGGGATCTGCTGCGTCGGGGAGGGGTCTCCCGTCAGGGGCACGCGCTGTGAACCACCGGTCCGGGGGTAAGCCTGTCGGTCGGCCGGGTGGGCCAGGGATCGCCTCCGCGACCTCGGAGAGTCGGCCGCCCGGAGCCGTTTCCCCCTTCGAGGGAATCGACGCGAGTGGACCGATCCTGCCCCGCCGTCGGCAAGGTCCGCGCTCGACCGTCACCCCGTTTCCTCGAATCCCAAACCCATAAACGGGGTGTGACCCCCCCGTTCCCCATGGCCACCCTCACCGAGGACATGAAACGGGTCGTCCGCGAACAGCGGCTCGGCTACGTGGCGAGCATTTCGCCGGACGGGACCCCCAACCTTTCTCCGAAGGGTTCGTTGACGGTCTGGGACGACACCCACCTCGTGTTCGCCGACGTCGAGTCTCCGCGTACGATCCGCAACCTGCTCGAGAATCCCAAGACCGAGGTGAACGTCGTCGACCCGTTCCTCCGCAAGGGGTACCGGTTCCGGGGGACGGCGAAGGTCCTCCGCGCCGGCGGGGAGTACTGGAAGGCCCTCGAGATGTACAAGGGCGAGGGCGCCGACATCCGGCGCATCCGGGCGATCGTGATCATCGAGGTGGCGTACGCCGCCGCCCTGGTCTCGCCCGTCTACCTGCTCGGCCTGAACGAACAGGACGTGCGGAGGCTCTGGGAAGAGTTCCGCCTCCAGACCCGCGAGAAGACCGTCCTCGACCTGATCCCTCCCCATGACTTCTGAACGTACCGAGCGAGGGGGCCGTATGGACGCACGACGAACCACACGTCCGGAGGCGGCCGGGCCATGAGCTCCCTTCTCGGGACCGGGGCCCCCTCGACCTCGGACATGGTGGCGTTGTTCGAGGTCGGGATCGCGCTGGCGCTCCTCGGGGGGATGTTCCTCGCCCGCCGGGGCTACATCCGGGCCCACATGATCGTGCAAAGTTCGATGGTGCTCGTGAACATTCCCGTGGTGCTCGCCTGGATGGTGCCTCAGTACCTGGAGTACGTGCTCCCGGACGTCGGTTCGGAGCTCTCCAACCAGTTCTACTGGGTCCCGACGCTGATGCTCGCGGCGGGGATCGCGGCGGAGTCGCTCGGCATCTACATCCTGCTCGTGGCCGGAACGAACCTCGTCCCCCAGCGGCTGCGGTTCCGCCGCTACAAGCTCTGGATGCGCACCGAGCTCATCCTCTGGTGGTCGGTCGTCACCCTCGGCCTTTCGACGTACTACGTGTGGTACGTTCCGCACTGAACGGCGGCAGAGCGCGCCGATTCGATCCCACCGCCGCGTCCGCTCCGCCACGACGCGCCTCGCCTGACCCCCCGGGGCTGAAGTCCCTCGGGAGCGACCGAACGGAGACCGGTCCGACTCACTGGTCCGGGGCGTTTCAAATACACCGAGCCCCGGTCCAACGTCCGCAGGCAGCGATGACCGAAGCGTCTCCAGGGCTCGTCTCGGACGAGGCGGGCCAACTTCGGGCCCCCATCCGTCCGGCCGCGGTCGTCTCCGCCCCCCCGCCCGCCAGGTTGGCCCGGCTGCGCGGCTGGGCCGGTCGGCACCGCCCCGAGCTCCTGCTGGTCGCCCTCTCGATCACGTTCCCGGAGCTCCTGACAGGTTCGACGCCGACCCTCGTCCTGTTCGACCCCATTTCCCTCGCCTTCCTCCTCGGCCTCTACGGCGCGGGGGTCCTACTGATCCGGGAGACGTCCGTGCGACGCGGCGGTGGCTGGCCGATGATCCTCCTGCTGGGCGGCGCCTACGCCTTTGCGGAGGAGGCGATCGGCACGAAGACGTACTTCGACGCGGCACTGATCGGCCCCGGCGGCGCGTACGGACACTCGTTCGGTGTCAACTGGCTGTGGGTGTCCCAGTTGACGATCTTCCATGCCGTCTTCAGCATCGCATTGCCGATCCTCGTGGTCCAGTCGGTGTATCCCCGTACCCCGGGCCTGAGATTCTTCACGGACCGGGGGTACCGTTACCTCGCGGTCGTCTTCGGGCTCACGGTCCTCGCCATGTTCGCCCTCTTCGGCTGGGGCTGGCACCTCGGCTGGCCCTACATCCTGGGGTCGTTGGCCGCCATCGCGCTGTTCACGGCCTTGGCAGTTCGCGCCGGCCCCTCCTTTCCGCCGCTCCCTCGGGTGCCGGGAAGCGGGACGGTCCCCGAGGCCGCCGCCGTCGGCGCCCTGTTCGTCTGGTCGTTCTTCACGATCAACTGGATCGGACCGTCGTTGCGCCTCCCCCTCCCCGCCCTGATCGTCGGGATGGTGGCGGTCTCGGTGGCGACCCTCGTCTATGCGGTGCCCCGTCTCTCCGGCCCCGGGCGCGCCGACCGTCGGCTGGCGTTCACCGCCGGGGCGATCTCCTTCCTGGTCGTCCTGAGCTTCGTGACGATGATCGGCGGGAACTTCCTCGTCGGCGGGGTGGACGCCCTGCTTGTCCTTTCGTTCGTTCGATGGGCGAGGGGTCTCGACCCGTCCCCCGTTCCCTCGATCCCGCCCGGCGCCTCCGCGGCCCCCGCGGGCGGCTAGGCTCGGCCCCTCAGGCGGGGAACCAGGCCGGCGGTTCGTCGGGGCGCTCCCGGACCTCGGCCGCACGGCTCATCCGCCGCACGACCGCCCGCCGGTGCAGGAATTCGGTCGTCTTCCGACGGTGGCAAGGCCGACAGACGGTCTGCAGGTTGTCGTAGTCGAGGGAGGCCCCGCCGAGGGCCACCTCGACGATGTGGTCGACCTCCAGCTCGCGGACGCGGTGGCGGAGGTGGCAACGTTGGCAGGTGAACCGGTCGCGGTGGAGCACGAACGTGCGGGCCGCGTCCCAGAAGTACCGGCCCCGGAAGCGCCATTGGCAACGCCGTCCGCAGTACGGGGTCCGCCCGTCGGCCCGCAGGTTCCCGCATTCGACGCACCGGTGGGCCCGGCGGGCCTCGGCCTTCAGGCGGGTCCCGTCCGAGAACCAGCCGGCCGAATTCCTGAGGACGCGTTCGGTCGCCGCCATCGGGATCGCGCGGAAACGTTCCGGGCCGCGACCATATACGCGTCGCACTGGACGCGCACGCGCCCGCGCGCCTTCAGCGCCTATCGGGCCCGGGGGACGGTCCGTCGGGCGGTCGTACGGCGCGGCGTAGCCGGCGAGTCGGGGTGCCCGTCCACACGAGGTAACCGGTCACGAGCGCCACCCCCACCGCCACGGCGAGGAGCGCGACGCCCGGCTCGAATTCGGCCGCGGCGAGGAACCCCGCGGCCGCTCCCGCGGAGGCGAGCACGGGAAGCAGGCCCGAGTAGGCCGGGAACGCGGGCAGCTCCGGCCGGGTGGCGGAGGCGAGGATCCCGGCGAGTTCGGGCGAGGGGGGAGGTCTCGGGATGAGGGAGCCCATGGGGTGGCGGGGTGCGGCGGGGCGCGGGGCGGAGCGCAGCCACTCGACGCCGGGGCCTCTCAACAGGCACAGGAGCAGGCCGACCATCGCGAGGATCCCGAGCAGCACGAACACGGCATCCGGGCTCTGGCCCATCGGGATCTCGGCCGGCACCTGGCCGCGCAGGAGCTGGGAGATCGCGTACCCCTGGTCCGAGTACACGGAGCTGATGGCGGCCAACAGGGCGGAGGAGCCGTTCCCGATGGAGCCCGAGCCGAGGAGGCGCGACGCCGCGAGGAGGCCCACCGAATCCGTGAGCCCGATGATCACCATCGCCACGCTCGTCCCCGGGAGGTCCTCGGTGACCCAGACCGCGGCGAGGAACGCGAGGGGCGAGGCCAGGAGCACGCCGGCCCCGACGTCGGCGAGCACGCCGGTCGGTGCGGACCCGTTGAAGAACCAGAAAAGGCCCGTCGCACCGGCGAGGACCGCCCCCGGGGCGAAGGGGAGGAACCGGCGCCCGAGGAACGCCGAGGCGGGGAGGGAGAGCGCGGTCAGGAAGAATGCGATCAGGAGACCGACGCTGAGACCGGAGAAGGCGAGGCACGCCGAGGCGACGGCGTAGGCGAACACGGGCACGACGACCGCCGAGCGCCACGGGTCGAGCTTCATCGGGAGTTCTCCCAGGCCCGGATCCGCTGGTACGTCGCGAGGACCTTCTCCGCCGCGCCTTCCCGGCCGAAGACCGCGACGGGGAACCCTACGTGCTCGACGGCGTGGATCGCCGCCACCCGCCGGGCGCGCTCCGCCTCGGCGGCCCACGGGAGGGCGACCGAACCGATGGGATCGGACGGCTCGGGGTAGAAGCTGGCGAGGTCCGGCACGAACAGGTAGAGCCGGTGCCCCCGGGAGGCGAACCGGACGCGGGCCGCGCCGAGCGTCTCCATCGGACCGGTCAGCGAGGAGAACGCCACGATGTGGGTGTGGACCTTCAGGCGATTGGCGAGCTCGGTGAGCGCCGCGGGCAGGTTGAAACCGGCCGACCGGGCGGAGGTGAGGGCGAGGTTGTCGGTCAGCCGCTTCATCTGGCGGGGCCCCCGGCCCGGAGCGAGGAACTGGAACGTCCCGCCGGCGTAGGTGAGGAGCCCGACGCGATCCTCGCCCTGGCGGGCGATCATCTGGGCCACGATCGTCGCGGCCTCCACGCTCTTGTCCAGGGCGCTCTCCCCCCAGAGGCCGGCGTGCATCGACGGGTCGAGGTCGAGGAGAAGCAGGTAGTCCTGCCGGCTCTCCTGCTCGAACTCGCGCACGTAGAGCTGCTGGAGCGTCGAGCGCTTCCACGCGATGTGCCGGATGTCGTCATCGGGCTGGTACGGGCGCAGCGAGCGGAACTCCGTCCCGAATCCCTTGCGACGGAGGATGAGCCGCCCGGGGGCCCGGTTCGGGAGCGTCGGTCCGACCGGGAACGGCCGCACGCCGAGGCTGGGCGGGAGGATCGTGGCCGGCGTTGCCGTGGGCAGCACGACGGTCGCCCGCGCGAAGCCGAGCGGGTCGTGGGCCGACACGACCGTCGGGCCGAGCAGGAATCCGCCGCGGATCCCGGGCCGGAACACGTAGGCGAGCCGGTGGGTGGCGCCCGCCGGCCACCAGGTGCGGATCCGCGTCGACCCCTCGCGGAGGTCGAAGGAGTCCGGCAGGACGTCGTACAGCTCGCCCCAGAACCCGCGCCGGCCCTGGTAGGTGACGGTCACGGTGACGACCATCTCGAGCCCGACGGGCATGCGCTTGAACAGCGGGGAGCGTTCGACCCGGAACGATTCCGGGGAGAGGGCGGCCACCGACCGGTGGAAGACGACCACCTGCGTGGCGACGAACGCGAAGGCGACGAGGGCGAGCAGGACGAGGAGCGGGTTGAGCGTGGTCAAGGCCACGAACAGGGCGGCGAGCGTGTCGCCGATGGCGGCCCATCCGCGGCGGGTGATCACGCGTGGCCTCGGTCCCCGGAACGGCCTAGCGGGGCACGGCGATCTTGTTGAGCTTGTCCGTGATGATCTCGCGCAGGACGCCCTCGACGCCCCGCCGGTCGGTGCTGTACTGCTGGGCGAGCACCTCCGGATGGAGGAGCAGGCGGTGGTTCAGCACCCAGAAGGCGAGCGACTTGACGTCCTCGGGGATGACGTAGGCGCGGCCGGAGAACAGCGCAGCGACCTTCGCCGACCGCAGGAACTGGACGCCCGCCCTCGGGGAGGCCCCCACGAGGATGCGCGGGTCGTCGCGCGTGCTGCGGATGACCCCGGAGAGGTACTCGATCACGTCGTCGCGCGCCTCCACCCGGCTGGCGGCGGCGTGCAACCGGGCGATCGCCCCGGCTTCGACGACCGGCGGCCGTTCGGGGATCTCGGGCATCGCCCCGTGGGTCCGCAGGATCGTGACCTCGGCGTCCGGGGAGGGATAGTCCATCAGGATCCGGAACAGGAGCCGGTCGAGTTCGGCCTCCGGGAGCGGGTAGGTCCCCTCCTGCTCGATCGGATTCTGCGTCGCGATGACGATGAACGGGCGCGGGAGCGGGTAGGTGATCCCGTCGACCGTCACCTGGCGCTCCTGCATCGCCTCCAACAGGGCCGACTGGACCTTCGGCGGGGCCCGGTTGATCTCGTCGGCGAGGACGACGTTGGCGAACACCGGTCCGCGCCGGTACTCGAACGCCTGGGTCGCCGGGTTGAGGATGACGGTCCCGATGATGTCCGAGGGGAGCATGTCCGGCGTGAACTGGATCCGCTTGAAGGAGAGCGCGAGGCTGCTCGCAAAGCGGCGGACCAGGTACGTCTTGGCGAGGCCCGGCACCCCTTCCAGGAGGACGTGTCCCTCGGCCACGAGGGCGATCGACAGCAATCGGACGACGGGCTCGTAGCCCATGACCTCCTGGCCGATCGAACCCTGGAGGGCTCCGAGGAGCTGGGCGGCCGCCTCGGCGTCGGGGCTGAGCGGGGGGGCCGGCGTCGCGGACGCCGGGCCCGGCGAGGACGGGGCGGGGACGACGGAGGCCATCAGCGCCCCTTCGGAGTCGGTCGGGCCGAGGCGTTCGTCCGGGAACGGGGTCCGTTCATTGCTTCTGCTCCATCCATGCGATCATGTGTCGAGTGGCATCGAGACGGTCGTGCACCCGCCCCTCGAACAGGGCCCGGTCCTCCTGGGGGGTCCGCCAGAACGCCCAGCGGATCCGGATCGGGGCCTCCCAGAGGAGGGCCTGCTGGTACGCCTCCCGAAGCTGCGCGGCGAGCCGCCTCAGCTCGGCGGCCCGCGCGATCCCCGTGCGGGCCCGGCCCCACGCGGTCAGGGGCAGTTGTCCGAGCGGTCGTCCGAACCGGGTCTTCACGCTCGCCTCGTACTGCTCGTACGCCGTCGCGACGACCCGGCTCACCCGGCCCCCGGAGAGGGCGTAGTAGGTCTTGGAGACCGGGTCGGAGTCCGGGGCGCTCCAGGTCGCGCGGGTGCCGAGCGAAGCCGGGGCGCCGAGCGGGTTCCAGTACAGCCAGACCCCCAACACGGCGGCCGTCAACAGGAAGGGGAGGCCGAACGTCGGGTTCGTCAAGAGCCCGGCGAGCTCCGGTGGCACGGGGAACGGGAGGACGGGCATCGTCACGTCCCCTCCGCCCGCGCGGCCGGCGGCACCGGGTCGACCTCGGCCGCCCCCTCGGGAACCCGCATCAGCAGTTCGGTGTACAGCCGCCACATCGGGCGCTGCGAATAGATGCTCATCATCAGACCCTGGAGGTCCTGGGCCGAGCGTCGGCCCCCGCGTCCGTACCGGACCGGTTCGTATAGCCGATGGAGGCGGACGAACATCTCCGGCAGGTTCCCCATCTCCGGTTGCATCCCCCGGACCAGGATCTCGGCGTGGGTCCAGTCCGGGTCGAACGCCACGCCGTATGCTCGTTCGAGGTCCTCGAGCGCCCTCGGGTATGCGTAGAGTACCGCCCCGTCGTAGTCGCCGCGCATGAGGAGGCGCCGGACCTCGGTGACGACGGGGACCTCGAGCGTGCGCACCTGGTCGACGAGCAGGGGCCGGACGGGACGCCAGTTCTTGAGCGCCGACCGGAGGGCCTCCCGGACCAACCCGTCACCTCCCGTCGCGGCGTTCGGCCGGACGGCCTCGGTAGTCCGGGTGCCGTATAAGGCCCTCCGAGTCGGCCGGGACGACGCGGCGAGCCGGACCCGTCACGGGGTCGCCACCGCGGTGCGACGCCGAAGGTACCACGCGTAGACCACCGATGCGCCCAGCAGCATCCCCGGCGCGGCGAGGAGGAAGACGAGGGACTCGGAGGTCGTCGGCAGGAGCCCGAACGGCTTCACGATCTTCGTCGCGGGTTGGGTGCACCCGGGGGGGACGCACGCGAGCGGAGTGAGGTCGATCGTCAGGCTCACACGGGGGTGCGTCGGGTCGAGGGCGACGAACGACTCGTTCGCGGCGTATCCGGCCGCCGAGGCGAGGACCCCGAACCCCCCGGGCGGCCTCACGTTCGAGAAGTTCGCCCAGCCCTGGGCGTCGGTCGACCGGGTGTAGCTGTCTCCGACCTCGACGGTCGCGTTGTCGATCGGCCGGTGCGTGAGGATATCGAGGACCTGCACGGTCACGTTGTAACCCTGGTCCGGCGTCAGGTTGAGGACGACGACCGTGGTCGACACCCACGGGTGGAAGACCGGAGCGATCGTGCGGTTCGAGGTGTACCCGGGGGCCTGGGCGCTCACGGTGTAGTTCCCGATGGACAGGAACACCGAGAATTGGCCGGTCTGGTTCACCACGAAGCCCACCGGGCCCCCCGGCGAACCGGGGTCGACCGGGACGATCCGGCCGGTGGCGGTCGGCACGGCCCGCAGGCCGCCTGCGAGCCGCACCTCGACGCGGAGGATCCCCGCGGCCTGCAGCGTGAGATTGACCCAGATGATCCCCGTGTACGGAAGGGTGGTGACGAACTCGGGGGAGGAGTACCCCGCCTTGAACACCCCGAACGTCAGGCGGCCGGCCGTGGTCGACACCGCGGATTGGTTGAGGTACCCCAAGGCGGAGGTGTTGCCGAGGATCACGCTGTCGTCCATCGTGATCGCGACCGCGCCGAGCGGGGAGTGGGGGTTCGCGAGGCTTTCCCCGAAGGTACGCAGCCGCAGCGACGGGAGTGGGGTGAGGTTGACCCGGAGCGGAGGCGGGACCGGGCCGGTCCGGTTGACCGTGTAATTGGCGGTCACGTTGACGACGCTCCCCCCCGAGTGGTAGTCGACCGCGGTGACCTTCACGGCCTCCACCGTCAGGGGCACGTGGGTCAGCACGTCCATCCCGGCGCGGTCGGTGACCCCCGACTTCGGCCCGCACGCCCCGGTCAGCGAGACCGACGCGTTCGCGATGGGCGTGTGGCTGGTGTTGTCCGACACCACGACGACCAGGGTCCCGTTCCCATTGCACCCGGTCCCGTTGCCGGAGAAGTTGCCGACCTGGTCGTTCCCCCAGACATTGCACCCGACCCCCGTGTCCGGGTTCGGGTCGAGGAACCACAGGTCCGGGGGCGGGCCGTAGAAGGCGCTGCTGCCCCCGGCGAGGAACAGGCCCGGGCATCCGTTCGCGCTCAGCCACGTCGCCGCGGCGGCGTAGCGGGGGAACGGGTCGGAGAACCCCTGGATGTAGGTCCACAGGTGCGTGAGCGGCTCGAAGACGAACGTGCTGTTGTACGAGGCGAACGCCGACGTGGTCGGTCCGAACCCCCCGAACATCACGGTGGCGTTGGCGTAGGGGCTCCACAGGAAATCCGAACCGCCTCCGGGGGCGGGCACCTGCGAACCGATCGGGGGCGTGAGCGTCTCCCAGACGCCGCGGGTCAGGTTGAGGGCGACGACGGCGTTCGTGCACGCGGCGTTGCACCCGCCGAACATCAGGAACTCTCCCTGGATCGGGTCGAACGCCATCGCCGAACCGAACATCGGGGTCGGCGCCCGCTGGGTGAGGACCTCCGTCCAGTCGAACGTCGTCAGGTTCAGTAGCCAGGTGTCATTCCAGGTGACCGATCCGGTGGAGCCTCCCGAGACGAAGTCGGGATCCCATCCTCCTTCGAGCAACCCGACCCGGGCCTGGGGGTCGATCGCGAATGCCGCGCTCTCCCGCGCGGGGGGGGCGATGCGGTGGGTCACGTTCTCCCAGCTGCGGTTTCCGTACCAGAAGACCCAGGTGGAGTTGTCCGAGCGGCCCGACAATGGGTCGGTGGTGCCGCCGAACAGCACCGCGAGGCGACCGGAGGCGTCGTCGGCGAACGACATGTTGGCCCGCGGCGAGGGGGCGATCGGGGTCGTGATGTTCTTCCACCGGCCGGTGACCTGACTGACCTGGAGCGTGAGATTGTTCAGACCGGCGGCCCCGCGGCCCCCGAAGAGGACGATCGTCTTGTAGAGCGAATCAGAGACCATCGCCGCCCCCTCTCCGGCGACCAGATTCGGGTTCACGCCCGTGACCTGGAAGACCCCCATCCCGTCCCAGTCGAGGCTGGGGACCGCGTTCGGCGTCACGACCCCGGTCACCCGGAGCGTATGCATGGCGCCGCCGTCCGGGAGCGATGTGGCCGAGGGCCGAGGCGCGGTGTGGCGGGGCGGGGCACTGCCCGAGGGGCCAGCGGGCAGGGGTATCGCCAGGAGGAGGGCGAGGAGGAGCACGCCGGCGAGGGCGGCGGCCGGGCGGCTCCGCAGGCTCCGGGGAACGGGCATGGGGGGTCTGCGAGACCGTGCGCCTCTGATAATCCTGTCCCTCGAAAACCCCGCCGGCCCCCCGGTCGAATCGTTGAGACTGGGCCCCTTCCCCGGACCGCCGGGGACTCACGGGTCCGGCAGAGGCGGCGGCGGGGGTGGAGGAGGCGGCGCCCGGGTCTCCCGCCCGCCGATCGTCGGCTCGGTCATCAGTTGCATGTAGACGTCCTCGAGGGCCGAGCCGGCCCCCGCGTAGCTCAGGACCGGCGCGACCCCCTGGCAGAGCTGCAGGATCCGGATCCGGCTCTCGTCGCGCCCGTCGAACGAGAGTCGGTACCTCCGTTCGTTCATCGATTCGAACCGGTGCACGAGCGCGGTCAACGGGCTGAGCTGATCGGGGCGGACCGGTTCGGCGAATTCCACCTCGACCTGCCGGACCGTCAGGCGGGCGGAGAGGTGCTCGACGCTGTCCCGCAGGACCACTTTCCCCTGGTTGAGGAAGATCACCTCGTCGCAGAGCTCGGTGACCTCGTTCAGCAGGTGCGAGCTCATCAGGATCAGGTGGTCCTTCTTCAGCTGGAGCAGCAGCGTCCGGATCCGGACGCGCTCGGCCGGGTCGAGACCGCTCGTGGGTTCGTCGAGGAGCAGGATCGGGGGGTCCGCGACGAGCGTCGCGGCGATCACCACCCGCTGGCGTTGACCCTTGGAGAGCCGGCCCACCTTCTGGTCGAGGGGAGGGAGCTCGAGGGCCTCCTGGAGGTGGGCGATACGGTCCCGGAGGTCCGCGCTCCCCACCCCCCGGAACCCCCCCGCGTACTCGATCACTTCCCGCCCGGTGAACTGGGGGTACGGCTCGGGGGTCTCGATCAGGGCCCCCACGCGCTCCAGGGCCCGCTTCCGGTCGACCTGCGGGTCGAACCCGTCGATCGCCACCCGGCCCCCCGAAGGCCGGAGGAGCCCGACGAGGAGCTTCAGCGTCGTGGTCTTGCCGGCCCCGTTCGGGCCGAGATACCCGACGCTTCGGGATCCCTGCAGGTCGAAGGAGACGTCGTCGAGCGCCCGGCGTCCGGAGAACGACTTGACGAGGTGCTCGACCTCCAACCGGGCGCCGCCGGTCATCCGGAGACCTCTTTGTGGGAGAACAGGGCGAGCGCGCCGCCGACCCCTGCGACGAAGTAGCCCACCATGATCCCCGCGCCCTGGGCGAGGGACGGAGTGTAGATGGTCAGGGTGAGGGTGGCGTTCCCCCTTCCGGCCCCGACCTCGGTGATATGGGGGCTCGTCACGAACGCCTGGGAGATCGCCCCTTCCGCATAGCTCAGCAGGAACCACGACTCGATGTGCGCGGATTCGAGGGCGAGGTTGGCGATCGGGAAGACGAGGTAGAGGAGCAGGACGATGACGATGATCCCGATGGTGGGCCGACGGAACGCCGCGCTCAGGAGGAAAACGAGGCCGAGGAACGCGAGTTGGAGGAGCAGCACGAGGCCGTAGGCGACCGCCGTGGCGCCGACGACGCCGCCGAACAGGAGCGCCCCTAGGGCGACGATCGTGAAGAAGAAGATCGAGACCGCCCCGGCCGAGACGAGGAACGCGGCGAGGAAGCGGCCGAGGAGGAGCGTCGAGCGCCGGACCGGCTGCACGAGGGAGAAGTACCCCGCGGGGGTACCGAACTCCGCGGAGATCGCGTCCCCTCCCAGCAGGGCGGCGCTGAGCACGGCCAGGGTCCCCGAGTACCCGGTCCATGCGGCGAGGAACTCCGGGAGCGTTCCCCACTCGGCACGGACTCCCGCGCTTCCGACATCGAGCAGGTAGGCCGAGGCGATCAAGGAGGCCAGCGCGCAGAGCCCCACGATCCCGTAGAACCGGTACGTGCGTACGTAGGAGCGGACCTCGAACCGCGCGGCCACGAGGAATTGGTCGAGGTCCTCCGGAGCCCTTGCACCGGCCATCACCGGCCGAGGCCTCCAGGGGCTTATTCCTCCTCGCGTCCAGGGGACCCCCCGCCCCGCGCTGTTTTTACTCTGCGTGCCCCCGCGAAGTCGTGACGTTTCCGCTGGCCCAATGGATCGAGGGTCACGAGGACGTCCCGCACCACCTCGGCCGGAGCGGGATGGTCGGTTCGCTCACCACGACCCCCGCCGTGATCGCATCCTCGGGCCCGGGGGAGGAGGCCGAACTTCGACGCCGATTGGCGCGACGGATGGGCGTCGCCCCCGAGCGGCTGTTCCTGACCACCGGGGCCACGGAGGCGAACTTCGACGCCCTCGTCTACCTGCTCCGGGAGTCGAACCGACGGATCGCCCGCGCGCCCCGGGTCCGTACCCCGGTCCCCGAGTACCCCCCGCTATGGGAGACGGCGGCCGCGATCGGGTTCCGGCGCGTCGGCCCCACCGATCCCGCCGAGGTCACGGTCTGCTCCCAGCCGAACAACCCGTGCGGGACCCGTGCGGGAGAGGGCGGGCTCGATCGGATCCGCAAGGGCGCCGCCACCCTCGTCGTCGACGAGACGTTCCGCGAGTTCACCGCGGCCCCCTCCCTGGCCCGGGCCGGCGGGCGGGGCGTGTGGGTCACGGGCTCCTTCACGAAGGTCTACGGCGCGGACCCGGTCCGCGTCGGATACGTCGTCGCTCCCCCGGAAGAGGCCGCGAGGTTCGGGGCGTTCGCCGAGTACGCGATGCACGAGATCGCCACCGCCTCCGTCGGCGCGGCCCTCGCGATCCTCGACCATCGCCGCGATATCCTCCGGGAATCCCGCGGACTGTTCCGTCAGAACCTCTCGGCCTTACGTCACCGGGTGCGGGGGGTCCCTGCCCTCGCCGCCCCGGTGTGGTTCGACCGGGGGGACGGCGTGCTTCCTGGGGACACCCTCGCCCGACGTGCGCTCGACTCCGGGGTCCTGGTCTGCAGCGGCTCCTTCTTCGGCGACGCGACGGGGGTCCGCGTGACCCTCACTCGCCGGAGCTTCCCGGACGACCTCCAGGCGTACCTCTCGGTCCGCGACCTCTTCCTGTGAAGGATCGCGAGGCCTCGGTCAGGTGCGTTCGGATGCGGGCGGCGTGATCCCCCGGCGGACGATGGCGAAGCGCCCCGGCGGCGGGGGCCGGAGCGATCCCCCGGAGCCGGTCTGCTCGCGCAGGAACGTCTGGGCGAACCGCTTGGCGCGGTCCGGGTCGGCCTGGTGGACCAGGAGGAACCCCCGGGCCAGCTCCGTCAGCACGGCGCGCTCGGGCACGATCTCGGAGATCGTCCCCTCCGGGGCCGCATCGAAGCGACGCTCCCGAGTGCCGCGCATCGCACCCGGCGAGCCGGCGCTCCCCCGCTTTAACCCGTCGCCTCCACCGGCCGAACCCTCCCTGCCGGCCGGGCCCGAACCCTTTTGCGCTCCGCCTGCGTGACGTGGGTCGAGCACCCCCCATGAGCCAGAGCACCCCGCGCCCCACCAGCGAGCCCCCCGCCGGCCAGGATGCCGGGGCCCCGAAGCGCGGGGTCCGGATCGTCACCCCCATCCCCGGTCCGAAAGCGAAGCAGATCGTCGAGGCGGACACCCGCTACCTGATGACCAGTACGAAGACCTCGCCGGTCGCGGCAGAGAGCGCGAGCGGGGTCTGGATCACCGATGTCGACGGGAACCGGATCCTCGATTTCACGAGCGGGGTGGGGGTGGTGAACACCGGCCACTGTCACCCCGAGGTGGTACGGGCCGTCCAGGAGCAGGCCGGAAAGCTCATGCATTTCGCCGGGACCGACTTCTACTACCGGAACCAGACCGAACTTGCGGAACGCCTCACCCGGATCACGCCCGGGGAGTTCGACAAGAAGGTCTTCTTCACGAACAGCGGTACCGAGAGCGCGGAAGCCGCCCTCAAGCTCGCCCGGTGGAACCGGCAGCGCCCGCTCACGATCGGTCTGTTGGGCGGTTTCCACGGCCGCTCGATGGGCTCGCTCACCATGACCGCGTCCAAACCGGTGCAGCGCGCCCGGTTCCTCGCCTACTCGGGGGGTGGCCAGCACATCCCGGCGCCGAACTGCTTCCGCTGCCCGTACAAGCTCCAGTACCCGAGCTGCGACCTGTACTGCGCGAAGATCCTCAAGGAGCTCTACTTCGAGACGTCCATCCCGCCCACCGACGTGGCGGCGTTCATCGCGGAGCCGGTGATGGGCGAGGGCGGCTACATCGTCCCGCCCAAGGGCTGGCACCAGGAGATCAAGAAGATCCTCGACGAACACGACATCCTGTTCATCGACGACGAGGTCCAGGCCGGGTTCGGCCGGACGGGCAAATGGTTCGCCATCGAGCACCACGGGGTCGTCCCGGACATCGTGACGACGGCCAAGGCGATCGGCAGCGGCCTCCCCATCGGGGCGGTCATCTTCCGCAAGAGCCTCGACTATACCTACCAGGGGGCGCACTCGAACACCTTCGGGGGCAACCTCGTCGCCGTCGCCGCGGCCCTCGCGACGCTGAACGTGATGGAGCGCGAACACCTGCTCGAGAACGCGCGCGTCCAGGGCGAGCACCTGAAGAAGCGGCTGACCGAGCTCCAGGGCAAGTACGAGGAGATCGGCGACGTCCGCGGACTCGGGCTCATGGTCGCGACGGAGTTCGTCAAGAGCCGCTCGGACCGGACCCCCCACGTCCAGCTCAAGGACCGCATCCTCGAGGAAGCGTACCGACGCGGACTCCTGTTGCTCCCGTGCGGGAAGTCGTCGATCCGCTACATCCCGCCGCTGATCATCACGCGCGACCAGGTCGACGAGGGCGTCGAGATCCTCGACGCCTCCATCGCCGCGGCGCGCCGCGCGGGATGAAGTTCGCCCGTCTCGCCGGGCCCGGACGACTCGGCATCGCCGACGCTCCCGATCCCGTGGCCGGGCCCGGGGAGGTGGTCGTGCGCCTCGCCGCGTGCGGCGTCTGCGGCACCGACCTCGAGAAGCTGAAGGGGAACTACCAGAGCGCCGGTCGGATCGGCCACGAACCGGTCGGGACCCTCCAGGCCGTCGGGGCGGGGGTGCCCTCGCTCTCCGTGGGCGAGCGCGTGTGGGTGCACCACCATGTCCCGTGCTACGCGTGCCGGGTCTGCGAGCGCGGGGAGTACACGTTCTGCGCCTCGTACTCCAAGAGCAACATCGACCCCGGCGGGTTTGCCGAGATGTTCCGGGTCCCATCGGAGCACGTCGCCCGCGGCGCGGTCCAGCGCCTCGACGACTCGCTCTCCTGGGAGGTCGGCAGCCTCCTCGAGCCCGCCGGATGCGGACTCACGGCGATCCGCCGCGTGGGCTTCCACCACGGCGACTCGGTCTTCGTCATCGGTCTAGGTCCGGTCGGGATCCTATACGCGCGCCTCGCCCGGGCCCTCGGGGCCGGATGGGTGGGCGGCTCGGACCTCTCGGCCCGCCGCCGGTCCGCGGCCGAGGGCTCCGGGGTCGACCACGCCGTAGACGCCCACGACCCGGAGGAGGCCGAGCGCCGCGTGTCGTCCGCCACGGGCTCCGAAGGCGCGGACCTCGTCGTCGTCGCCACGGGAGCGCCGGCCGCCGTCACGCTCGGGGCGCGCCTGGTCCGACGCGGGGGCACCCTCAACCTGTTCGGCCTGCCGGAGGCCGGCAGCCGGCTCGACGTCGACCTCCAGCAGCTCTACCTTCGCGGGGTCCGCGTGGTCCCCTCCTACGCCACCACCGAGCGGGACATCGGGGACGTGCAGAGGCTCCTCGTCGCCCGGCGACTGGACCTTTCCGACCTCGTCACCCACCGATACCCGGTGACCGAGGTGGTCAAGGCGTTCGAGATGGCGGCCCGTCCGAGCGACGCGTTGAAGGTCGTGGTCACCGGCCCGGCGTACTAGGGCGCCGGGGTCGTCCCCAGGACCTGGTTCTCGGTCCGTACTCCGCCCGCCACTTCCATTCCCGGCCCGACGATGGAGCCGACGACCCGGCCGCCGGCGTGGACGGTCACTCCATCCATCAGCACGGAGTTCTCGACGTGCGCCCCCGAATGGAGGACGACCCCGTCCCCGAGGCAGGAGTACGGACCGATCTCGGCCCCTTCCGCGCGCACGTCATGCCCCACGGCCACCGGTCCGTGGCCGGAGGCTCCGGGGGGCCGCCGTCCCGGGCCACCCCGTCCCGCGTCGAACAGGAGGCGCTGCGCGTGGAGCAATCGCTCCGGCGTGCCGGCGTCCTCCCAGTACCCCCGGGAGCGGAACCCGTAGATCCCGTGCGAGAGGAGTCCGGGGACGATCTCGGTCTCGAAGCTCAACGCCCGGCCCCGGGGGATCCGGTCGAGGACGGATCGGTGCCATACCTGGACCCCCGCATTGATCCAGTGGGAGGGGGCGTCCTTGGGCTGGGGTTTCTCGACGAATCCCACGATCCGGTCGTCCGGCCCCAGCGCCGCGACGCCGTACGGGCGCGTGTCGTCGACCTCGGTGAGGGTCATCGCGCCGACCCCCCCGCTACGACGGTGCAGGTCGAGGAGCGCCCGGACGTCGACCTGGGCGATCACGTCCGAGTTCATGAGCAGGAACGGGTCGGACATGTCGTCGCCCGCGTTCCGCATCCCCCCGCCGGTGCCGAGCGGGGTCTTCTCCTCGACGAACTGGACCCGGACGGCGGGCATGTGGCCGCGGACGTAGCGCTCGATGACCTCGGCCTTGTACCCCGTCGCGAGGACGACCTCGTCCACCTCCGGCGGGAGCAGGTCGAGGACGTGGTAGAGCATCGGCTTGCCCGCGATCGGGATGAGCTGCTTGGGGATCGAGTAGGTGATCGGTCGAAGCCGGGTCCCGAACCCACCGATGAGGACGAGCGCTTTCATGGACCGCCGGGCGCCGCCCCATCGTCAGGAGGGCCTTAATCCCTCGCGGGGGGAGCGGGCCGGAACGGGTCGGAGACGTTCAGAGCCCCGGGGGGGCCCGTCCGAGGCCGGCCGACGCGGAGTACTCCCGCTCGGTCAACCGCTTCAGGAGCGCGGCGGGACTCCCCCAGACGGTCAGTCGTCGTACCGAGCCCGAGGCCTTTCCCGTGCCGACGGCCACGATCATCCCCTTCTCCCGATAGACGAAGCGCTCCATCGGCTCGCCTCGCCATCGATGGACGACGTTCGCCGCCGCGACCGACGCCTCGGCGAGGGCGGCCTGGGCGGTGGCCGGCACCAGCATGTGGGTCCGAGGGTCCTCGAACTCCGCCACGTCCCCGACGGCGAACACCCCCGGCCGGTCCGGGAGCTCGAGGTTCTCGTTCACTTTCAATCGACCGGCCTTTCCATGCGCTCCGGGTACCGCCCGGACCAGCGGGGGGGCCTGGACGCCCGCGCACCAGACCGCCACGTGGAACCCCCGGTTCGTGCCGTCCTGCAGGGCGAGGTGGTCCGACTCGACCCGAGTGACGTTGACCCCTTCCGAGAGGTCGACACCCGCCTCCTTCAGAAGCTCGCGCGCGTGCTGCACGAGCCCGTCGGGAAGGCCGGCCAGGAACGGTACCGCGCCGGCGACCAGGGTCACGTGGGGGGCCCGGGCGCCGGGGCCGGCCACGCGGCGCCAATCGGTGGTGGCGATCTCGGCGGCGACCTCGGTCCCGGTCGAACCGCCCCCGACGACCACGACCTCGGGGCGCTGCCCCTTCGGCCACCCGGCGGAGGCGGTCTCTTTCGCCTTCAGCTCCGCGGCGAGGCGGAGGGCCCCGGTGTACCGGTAGACCTGGTGCGTGTGTTCGGGCGCCCCCGGGACTCCGTAATAGGCGATCGTGCTCCCGAGGCAGATCGCGAGGTACCGGAACGTGAGCTCCCCGTCGCCGAGGTGTACGCGATGGGCGTCCAGGTCCAGCCGCTCTACCGACGAGCTCCGGAACTCCACCCCGGACGATCGCAGGACCCGGTCGATCGGGATCGCGAGGCGACGTCCCGCACCCTGTGCCCTAGCGAGCTTGCCGACTTCGTAGAGCTCGGTCCGTAGCACGTGGACCGGATGGCGGTCGACGAGGACGACGGGCAACCCGCCCTGGGCGCGGCGCGACACCTCCCGGGCGAGGCGCACCCCGGCATACCCCGCGCCGAGGACCACGAGCGGGCCCTCGGAAGCGGAGGCAGCACCGGCGGCCATGCCGCGTCGAGCGGGAGCTAGCGTAAGACGTACGACCGCCGCCCGGGAGCCCGCCGAGAGGACCCGCCCCGTACCTACCTTCTGGTCTAGGTACTACTCCGGCCGCCGTGGACGTCCGACCGGGCGAAGGCTCAGGATCTGAGCCCGCCGAGGGACCCGGAACCGCCTCGCCGTACAGGATTCACCCGCCTCGAGGGGCGACGGGGGAATGCCAGCCAAGGGAGGGCAACGTCGAAGAGTTCGATTCCCTGCCGGTCGGGGCCGGCCGGCTCGTCCATTCCGCCGGAACCCTGGCCCGGAGCAACGGTTAACTCCATAGCGCGCCATAGCAGCTTCGATGGTCGCTCGGGACCCGACCACATCCATCCAGTTGCACGAAAGTACACGGCACTTCCTCGACGCGCTCAAGGCTTCGGGGCAGAGCTACGAGGACCTGATCCTCGAGATGGCGGAGGAGCACTTCCCCCCCAGGCTGGTGCGTCAATTGAAGATCCGATTCTCCGTCCTGCGGGGCCCGAGCTCGGACGAAGTCTTCCAACGGGCCGGCCTTTGAGCTACGCGGTCCGGTTCCTCGAACCGGCGGCGAAAGAGTTCCATCGCATCCCTCGAAGGCTCCGCCAGCAGTTCAAAGAGTTGGTGCCGTACCTCGAGGCGAACCCCTATCGCTCCTACCCGTTCCTCCCCGTGAAAGATGTCGGTAGGGTCCCCGGCATCTGGAGGTTTCCCTTGGGACCTTATCGCGTGTTCTTCAAGGTGGACGGTTCAACCGTTTGGATCGGGAAGTTCTGGCTTCGTCCACCAGCCTACGGCAAGACGCACATCCGAGAGCTCCGAAGGACCTTCGGACGAACCCCCGCTACGGGAGACCGCGAGCCAAGGCGATGATCTCGAGGACCGCTCAGCCCGACCGGATGGCGGATCGAGAGTTCGCCGTTTCGACGGACCGCCGGAGGTTCGATTCCCTCGCGGCGAGCGGGCGCCGGGACCGATTCTGACGTCGACGGAACGGGTTACTCAAGCCAAGGGAGGGAATCGAACCCCCAGGAAACGGATCTGCAGTCCGTCGCATTAACCATTCTGCCACCTTGGCGCGGGCGCGGGGAGGCATGACCCCCTTAAAACGCGGGGGTCGAACTCTCCTCAGATCGGGCGGAACCCACGCCCTGCGCGGCGTGCCAGCGTCATCAGCGCGAGCCGCAGGCGCTGCGGGGCAGGCAGCGAACGGCCGGCCGCTCGACACTGCCCCCGTCGAAGGCACTCGAGGACCTCTTCGACCCCCGTGGTACCCTCGGGGAACTCGGTGAAGGCCGTCCCGATATCGTTGAGCTCGTGCGCGTCGCTTCCCCCGGTCTCCGAAATGCGACGGCGGGCCGCGACGAGCTCGGCCTTCGCGTTCGCGACCTCCCCGTTGTGGCCGTTCATCGCCTCGATCCCCGCGACTCGGGCCGTCTCGGCGAGATGCCGCCCGACCCCATGCGCCCACCGGAACGGGTGGGATAGCACGGGCACCGCGCGGCGGGCCTCGGCCCACTCGAGGGTCTCGGCAAGGGGGCGATGGATGGGAGGGGACTCGGACACGCCATACAGCAGGAGGTGACCTTCTCGCGTCGAGACCTCGACCGCGGGCAGGAAGGTGTACCTGGGGTAGCGCGCGGCGATCTCCTTCAGGTGGGGGTGTCCGGCGACCGTGTTGTGGTCGGTGAGCGCGAACCCTTTCAGGCCGGCGACCCCTAGTTGCTCGACGACGGACGCGATCCGGATCCGCCCGTCGGGGGAGAACCGGGTATGAACGTGGAGGTCGAACCGTTCGTGCTCGCTCATCGGACCCGGGTGCCCGGGGGGAGGGCGGGATCCGGCGCCAGGAGCCCGCCGCCATCGAACGCCACGATCTCCCCGGTCTCCGCCCCCGCGGCCGAGAGTCGGACGACGACCGATGTGCCGGGGGGGTAGGACCCGGTAACTTTCAGCGACCGACCCCCCACGTCCACCGCGATCGGCTCGCCCTCCGAACCCGGCGTGACCCGACCGACGACCATCGGGGACCGCTCGAACTCCTCGTAACGGATCGTACGGTGCGGAGGCGGAGGCCCCGCGATCGGCGCGCCCGGGGCCGCGCTCTCCGGGGGAGTGAGGAGGACGGCGCGCTCCCCCGAATCGGCGGCGAGCACCATCCCCTGGGAGGTCATCTTCCGGATCGTCCGGGGCTCCAGGTTGGCGAGGAGGGCGATGCGTCGCCCCTGGAGCTCCTCCGGGCGGTAGAACGGCCGGATCCCCGCGACCACGGTCCTCGTGCCGAGCTCGCCGGCATCGAGCGTGAGGACGTAGAGCTTGTCCGCGTTGGGATGGGGGACCACCTGCGAGACGACCGCACATCGGATGTCGAGGGGGATCGGAGCCACGGCTGCGGGAGGGGACGCAGCCGCCGGAGGGGCGACGCTCGGCACCGGCACGGCGGTCGGCTCGCGCCTCGGAAACAGGGGTCGGACCTCGCCCAACGTGGTGCCGGGGGTCGGGGGATTCAAGGCATCGTCCCAGCCCCCGGGGGCGATCGTGCCCGCCTCGCCCAGCATCCGGGCCACGGCCTCGGAGGAGAACGGGATCACCGGGGAGAGCCAGATCGACGCGGCATGGACGAGCCACAGGGTCTCGTAGATGATCCGCAGCCGGTCCGCTTCCTCCGCCTGCCAGGGATGCCCCTCGTGGAACCGTCGGTTCCCCTCGCGGACCTCGGTGAGCGCGAGCTCGAGGGCTTCCTTCAGATGGACGGCCTCGTATTCCGCATCGATCCGACGGTGGGCCTCGGTGAGCCGCCGTCCGACCTCCGAGGTCAGGGCGTCCCAGCCCGGCGGGGGGGCCGGGACCTTGCCGTCGTAGCGCTCGCGGGTCAGTACCAGGAGGCGCTGGACAAGGTTGCCGTACTGGTTCGCCAGGATGTCGTCGGTCACCTGGTGGAACTCGTCCCAGTCGAACACGGTGTCGTGGTTCTGGGGTGCCAGGAGCGCCGCGTAGAACCGGATCACATCCGGCGCGTAGTGCTCGAGCAGCGACGGGATGAACGCGTCGGCGTCGCCCGGGCGCGACTTGGCGATCTTGCGCCCGTCGATCAGGAACCATTCGTTCGCCGGGACGTCGTACGGGAGGTGGAGCCCCCCGTGGCCGAGGAGCATGCCGGGCCAGACGAGGGTGTGGAAGAAGATGTTGTCCTTCCCGAGGAAGTAGTACTGGGCGACCGGCTCCCCGGGGTCCCAGAACTTTCGCCAGGCCTCCGGCTCCCCGGATCGCACCGCCCACTCCCGCGATGCGGAGAGGTACCCCACGACGGCGTCGAACCAGACGTAGAACCGCTTGGACGCGTATCCCTCGAGAGGGATCGGCACGCCCCAGTCGAGGTCGCGGGTGATGGGCGTCGGTCGCAGTCCCCCGGCGAGGAAGTTCTTCGTCGTCCCGAGGACGTTCGCCCGCCAATGGGCCTTGTCCGAGAGGAACTCCTCGATCTTCGGCTGGAGCTTGTCGAGCTGGAGGAAGAAGTGCTCCGAGGGCCGGAACTCGGCCGGGGTCCCGCACAGCGAGCACTTCGGGCCGATCAGCTGCCGGACCTCCAGGACCCGGCCGCAGTTGTCGCACTCGTCCCCGCGAGCCGTGGCGAAGTGGCAGTTCGGGCACTCGCCGACCAGGTAACGGTCGGGAAGGAAGCGCGCGTGCTTCGGGCAGAACGGGTTTTCCTCCGTCCGGCGCAGGACGAACCCGTTCTCGAGGAGGGCGAGGAACATCTCCTGGACGGTCTTCTGGTGGATCAGCGTGTGGGTGCTCGTGAACACGTCGTAGGTGCACCCCAGCCGGTGGAACGCCGACCGATTGACCTCGTCGTAGCGACGCGCCACGGACTCCGGGGTCGCCCCCTCCTTCTCGGCCGTGACCAGGATGGGCGTGCCGTGCATGTCGGAGCCCGACACCATGAGCACTTCGTCGCCCTTCAACCGGTGATAGCGGGCGAACAGGTCGGCCGGCAGGTAGGCCCCGGCCAGGTGGCCGATGTGGAACGGCCCGTTCGCGTAGGGCCAGGCCACGCCGATGAAGATCCGCGCCAATTCCGCCGCCCTCCGAGAAGGAAAGGAGCGGGGGCGACCCTATACGTTTGCTGACGGCCCGGTCGGTCCCCCCGTCCGGGCCGACCCGCTCGCCGAGGGTTTATGCCCGACCACGATTCCCCCGGACCGATGGCCGAGGAATCCTCCCCGATGACCCGGCCGTCCGTGCCCGCCGCCGACCGGGAGATCGGGGTGAAACACCCGGTCCTCTCCCACGGCTACGTCGTGCTCGTCGACTACATGGGCAACGACGCGGCGATCGTCCAGGCGGCGAGGGTTTCCTACGGGCAGGGGACGAAGAGCGTCCGGGACGACCGGGGGCTGGTTCGCTACCTCATGCGCCATCGCCATACGACGCCCTTCGAGATGGTCGAGTTCAAGTTCCTCGTCCGACTTCCCATCTACGTCGCCCGTCAGTGGATCCGCCATCGGACCGCGTGCCTCGCGGAGGGAACGCGCGTCCACCTCGTGCCCCCGTCGCGGGGACGACCCGAAGGGGGGGCTCACCCAGGGGTCTCGATCGAGGATCTCTGGAGGAGCGGTCGAGAGGCTCGCGGTCCCTCCGCGGGGACCGGGTCTTCGACCGAGAGCGTCCGACTCCGGCACCTCGACGAGACCGCCCGCCGGTTCGATGGCACCCCGCTCGTCGAAGCCTATCGGAACGGTGTGAAACCGGTGGTGCGGATGGTACTCGCCGACGGAAAGTCCATCGAGTGCACCCCGGAGCACCGGTTCCTGTTCGGCGATGGCTGGCATTCGCTTCGCGAGGGCGCGGGCGTGGCGCTCGAGGGAGCGACCGTTCACTGGCGGTCCGAGAGCTTGCCGATCGCCGTCAACGGCGTCGACGAGCCGGACCCGGCAGACCCCGCGGCGGCGATCGTCCGACCCCGGTTCGTACCCATCGACCGTTTCGAGTACGTCGGGCCCAAAATGACCTACGACCTCGAGGTGGGGGGGCCGGACCACAACTTCGTGGCGAACGGGATCGTGACCCACAACTCGGTCAACGAGTATTCGGCGCGCTACTCGATCGTGCCCGATGAGTTCGCACTCCCGGAACCCGGGGAGATCCGGACCCAATCCACGCGGAATCGCCAGTCGGGGGACGACCCGGCTCCCGCCCCGGCCGCGCAGCAGTTCCGGGACGATGTCGAGCGGATCAGCCGGTCCGCTTACGAGGCTTACACCAAGGCGCTCGGGGCCGGGATCGCCCGCGAAACGGCGCGGATCGTGCTGCCCATCGGCTACTACACCCAATGGTACTGGAAGATCAATCTCCAGAACCTGTTCCACTTCCTCTCCCTCCGGCTCGACCCCCACGCCCAAGAGGAGATCCGTCGGTACGCGGTCGAGCTCGCGGCCCTCGCGCGCACGGTGGCCCCGGTCGCGATCGAGGCGTTCGAGGAGTTCCAGTTGGAGGGGCTCTCCCTCAGCCGACGCGAGCAGCGTGCGGTGCGGGAGCTTCTGGGCGGGGCCACACCCTCCGACGCCTGCGCGACCGCCGGGTTGCCGCTCGCGCGGGAGGACGGACGACCCATGACGAGCGGGGAAGGGGTCGAGTTCCTCGAGAAGCTCGAGCGCCTCCGCGCTTCGTCGTGACCGGAAACCTCCAACCCCCGGTCGACGTGGGGAGTTTTCGACCGGACTAGAACCGGGGCGAGTCGCCGCCCTCGAGCGTGAATCCCGGTCTCGGCAGGAACGGCGGTTCCATGCCGTGGAACCGGCCGGGCCACGCCGGACCGAGGATCTCTCGGGATTCGTCCTCGGCGGGTCGGTCGATGAGCACATCGGCGAGGCGCCGCGCCACCCCGCCCGCCCGCATGACCCCGAACCCGTTGAACCCGGTCGCCACGAACAGGGAGGGCGCCTCAGGGACCGGACCGACGAGCGGGTGGCGGTCCAGGGTGGAGGTGCACACCCCCGCCCACGAGGAGACGACTTCACTTTCGGCCCAACCGGGAAACCGATGGGCGATCGCCTCGGCCATGCGCCCGACGAACGCGGGGTCTCCCCCCGGCACGAACCGCTCCGGGTCTGCCTCGGTCTTCTCCGTACCGTCCCCGCCGAGGATCCGGCCCCGCTCCTCCGGCCTCAGGTACACGTCGACGTCGATGTCGTGGACGGTGGGGAACGGCTCTTCTGAGGGCGACGACGGCCGAAGGAGCAGGGCCTGGGTCCGGTAGGGTGTGAGCGGCATCGGATGGCCGATGGCCGCGAGGATCGCCTTCGACCAGGCGCCCGCCGCGACGATGAGCGATCTCGCCCGCACGTCGCCGGTCGCTGTCGTCAGGCGCCAACGGGAGTCGGACCACTGGAGCGACTCCATCGGCTGGCCGAAGTCGAAGATCGCCCCCGCCTGGCGGGCGCTCTCGGCGTAGATCGTGGTCACGGTGCTCGGGGTCACGCACGCGTCGTGGCGACCGTAGAGCGCCCCGACGACGTCCTCGAAGCGGCCGGAGGGGACCCATCGGGAGAGGTCGGTGGGCGAGGCCTCCTCGACCTCCACTCCCCACGAGTGGAGCCGGTCGCGCGCCTCGTCGAGGACCGGGACCGCCTGAGGGTTCGTCGTGAACCGCACGAAGCCGTTCTGCCGGTACGCCCCCGGGTCCCATCGGCGGCACAGCTCGGCGTACTCCCGGTGGCTCTCGCGGGTCACCTCCACGTCCCACCGATCCCAGAGCTGCTCGGTGACGACCCCGGCGGCCCGCCCGCTGGCACCGGCGGCGGGCGTCCTCGGGTCGAAGACGACGGTCCGCTGGGCGCCCCGACGGTGGAGATGGTGGGCGAGCGCGCACCCGACGATCCCCGCCCCGAGGATCAGTACGTCGGTCTGGGTGCTGCTCACAGTCGGGGGATGCCGGCCCGATTAATATTGCGGCTTGGCCCGAGTGTAGGCGTCGCGCAGGGCCGTGGTGTCGACGTGCGTGTAGATCTGCGTCGTCGCGACCGAGGCGTGGCCGAGGAGCTTCTGGATGTACCGGATGTCGCAGCCCCGGCTCAGGAGCGCCG
>JAKIWG010000040.1 GCA_022750155.1 Thermoplasmata archaeon
TTTGAACCCGAGGCCTCCGGTTTGCAAAACCGGCGATCTTCCGAGCTGATCTACCAGCCCACGCGGGATTCAGGGCCGTCGGGGGGTTAATCGTTGCGCCGCGCGGGAGGCGTGGCACTCGGCTCCCCCTGGGGGGCCACGGCCGCCCAGACCCGATCGAGCTTCGGCACGGTGCTCCGGCGGCGAATCTCATCGGGGAAGACCCACTCTAGCTCGGTGTGCTCCCAATCGAGCCGGACCTCGGGGCATTCGACCGCGAACCGGAACGGTTCGATCACAAAGATCCGGTCCCTGTCTCGCGCATAGACCCGCGGCCCGGTCGACTCGAGCCGGCACGCTTCCGGGGGGATGCCGGTTTCTTCGAGGATTTCGCGACGGGCCTGGCCCAGCGCCGTGGAGTCCTCAAGGTAACCCGACACCGCGGCCCAGGCACCCCGGAAGGACCCGACACGGGCGGAGCGGCGGAGGAGGAGGATGCGTCGATCCCGCCGCTGAAGGAACGCCGTTACCACCCGGACCTCCTCCACCTTCGGAAGATCCGCCGTTCCCGACGCCCCGTCCACCGTGACCGGCTCCCCCTCGCGGAAAAGGTCGGAGTCGAGCCCGCCCACCACCCCACCCGAACGCTCGCCGACCTCGGGGGGGACGACTCGTTCCTCCGTCAGGTAGCCGGCGAAGGTTCGGGTGACGGGTTCTCGCCTTCCCTGCGCGAGGACGAGCACCGGTTGCGGGAGCTCCGAAGGACGATCGAGGAAGGTGACCGATCCGCTCGTGACCCCCGGACGGAGACCTACTCCTTGCAACCTCACGCACCTCCCCAGAGCGTTCGGGTCGAAGGCTTCCACCTGCGACCCCCCGGAGTTTCCGCAAAGGACCATGTAGGGGACCGGTGGTGGTTTCGGCGTGAAACTCAGCGCGTTCACTGTCGTGGACGCCTATCCGGCCGAAGCCGCCGGAGGGCGGGACCGGTACTCGGAGGTCCTCGACCTCGCCGTGGCGTCGGAGGCCGCCGGGCTGACGACCCTGTGGATCGCCGAGCACCACTTCCAGCCGGGGGGGACGTGCCCTTGCCCCCCGATCCTGCTCGCCGCCGCGGGGCTGAGAACCCGCAGGATCCGGTTGGGAGCGCTGGTGAGCGTGCTCCCGTTCCACAACCCGATCGAGCTCGCCGAGCAGTACTCGATGGTCGACCAACTGACCGCAGGGCGCCTCAACCTCGGGGTGGGCAGCGGGTACATCCCGCTCGAGTTCCAGGGATTCGGTGTCGATCCCTCGACCAAGCGCGAGCGATTCGATGAGGCGCTCGAGACCCTCCTCGCCGCCTTCCGGGGGGACCCCCTCCACATCGGAGGGCCTCACGGGGGTACGGTCCGGATCAATGTAGGTCCGGTCCAGCGCCCCCACCCTCCCCTCACCATCGCGGTCCAACGCCGGGAAGCGCTGGCGTACGTCGCGCGCCGCGGCACCTCGGTGGCCATGGTGCCGTATGCCACGGTGCAGGACCTCCCGGAGCTGGCGGACCAGATCGCCGAGTACCGACGCCATCTTCCCCCGACCGCGAAGGCGACGGTCAGCGTGGCGCTCCATCTCTACGCCGGGGAGCGCCCGGAGGCCGCCCGGCAGGCGCTCCAGCGCTACCTGGACAGCCGCCTCGCGACGCAGAGCGCGTTCTACCAGGACAAGGTACGCAAGGACCCGCGCCACGCCGACGCCCGCACGATCGAACAGAGCGGGTTCGCGCTCATCGGCTCGCCGTCGGACGTTGCGGAGAGGCTGGAGGCGTTCCGGGCCGCCGGGGTCGACGAGGTGCTCGGGATGTTCGACTTCGGCGGCCTTCCGGCCGCAGAGGTCGCGGCGTCGGTCCGGGCGCTCGGGGCCCGCGTTCCGGGCTGAACCGGACGGGGGCGCGGGAGCCTACCTGGGCGGGGTCGGGAGCGGGGGAGCTCCCGAACTGGAGCTGGAGCTCGAGGAGGCGGGCGGGGTGCCCGCGCTCGAATCGGTGCTGGTCGAGGAGGCACCCTTGCCCTCCTGGCTCCAGGCCGTTGGGGGACCCGCGGACGAGCCGCCCGAGCCACCCTTGCTGCGACGCCGGCCGATGAGGAACAGCAGGAGCCCGACCACGAGGATCAGGATCAGCAGGATGAGCCACCCGACGGTGACCCCGCTGCCGGCGCCGAGCTCGTACTGCAGGGCCGAGGGGTTCGCGTTCACTGAGATCGTGAACGTCGCCCCGTTGTAGCAGTAGTAGAAGCCGCCGCAGGAGATGCTCGACACCTGAATGACGAAATCCTGGGAGCCGGTCGGGGTGTTCGAGGGGATCTTGTAGCTCAGCGTGCCGCTCGTCGAGGCCGTCTCGAGGTACTGGGCGCCGTGGCCGCAGTAGTAGACGCCCGCCGGGCAGACGGTGATGTCGAACCACTTCGGCGGGGCCACGCCTCCTACCGTCGAGATCGAGTAGGTGATGGTCACCGTCTCGCCCGGCTGGTAGCTGCCGTCGGCGTAGTTCGACTTGGTCTGGACGCCCGCGACGACTACGAGGCCCGCCCCGAGGGAGACCTCGATGTACGCCTTGGTGATGACGCCGGCGACCGGGTCTTGGGCGACCACATCGACGTAGATGTAGGACGGGGGCGCCACCATCGGGATGTGGACCGTGATCTGGTTCCCGGTGACGGGTCCGGCTCCGACAATGGTGCCGCTGCTGTCGATGACGGTGTCGGTGAGCACGGCGCTGCTCGGGAGGTTGGCGGTCGAAACGCTCACCGTGACGGTGTCGCCCGGCAGGAAGGTGTACTCGTTCGGGGAGAGCAGGATCTCGGCGGCCCCGACCCAGACGTTGATCCCGGCCTGCGTCGACTGGGTCTGGTTGTGTGCGGTGACGGCGATGTTCAACGTGCCGGAGTACCCGGTCGGCGCGGTGAAGGTGAACGTGCCCGTGCTTGCCGTGCCGTTGGGCGTGCCGATGGCGACGAACGCGTAGGGGCTGTTCTCCGTCACCGACCAGTAGTAGACGACCCAACCCGTGGCCGCGCTCCCGTTCGGCGCGGCGATCGACCAGGTCGCCGTCGCGACCTCCCCGCCGAAGTAGGTGGCCGAGTCCATGACGATCTGGATCCGCGGCGTCGCACTGACCGTGGTCAGGTCGAAGCCGATCTTGACGACCTGCGCCGGGGCCACGGGGTTCAGCGGGTCGGTGACGTTGACGGTGACGTAGTTCGTGACGTTCAGTCCGAACGGAGGAGCGTTCACGGCGAACTCGAGGGCCATGCCCCCGGACGCGTTCGACGTGAAGTTGGTGGGGACCCCGGGAAGACTGACGCCGGCGGACCCGCGTTCGAAGCTGAGTTGGACGTGCAGCCCCGGCTGGGGGGTGCCCCCTCCCCCGGAGGAGGAGCGGGTCGTGACGGTCAGGTAGACCATGGAGCCCGCCTGGAACGTCCCACCCCCGCACGCCTGAGGACATTGGGTCAGGCTGACCAGGGGGGTGGTGATGCTGTAGATGAGCTCGCTGTCGAACCCCTGCTCGCTCCACTTGACGCCGGTGGCGCTGATATTGGCCCACAACACAATCCGTAGGGTTCCCGTCGTGTTCGCCGGCACGGTGTACGTGAAGGTCCCGATCGGGGCGGTGGCCGACAGCGATTCCGGGAATCCGGAGATCGCCGTCCAGTTGCCGGCCTTGAAATAGGTCACGAGCACCGTGATCGCGGTCAAGCCCGTGGCCCCGGCGTTGTTGATGCTCGCGAGGACCCAGTAGGACTCGGTGACCGAGTGCCCGGCGAGGGCGGTCGACTGGCCGTTGTTGAGGTTGACGTAGTAGGTGTGGACGGTAAAGTTGGTCGAGTAGAACCCTCCGAGCGTCCCGTTGATCGTGATGTTCCAGGTCCCCGGCTCCGCGAGGGTGAGCGGGATCTGGTAGTAGAGGTTCCATTGGGCGCTGTAATTGTACGAGCCGCCGTGGAAGGCGATCCGGTGGCTCCACACGGGGTCCATGAGCCCATCCCGGGTGTGATTGAGGTCGTGGATCGTCACCGTGGCGTTTCCGTCCGCGGTGAAGTCGTACGCGACGAACGCCACTTGGCTCGACCCGAGCCCCACGTAGTAGTCCGTGGTCGCGCCGCCATACTGGTCGGTCGTGTAGATTCCGTCGAGGGCCGTCGGGTGCGGGTGGATCGATGGGAGCGACGGTGCGGGGGCCGAGGCCAAGGCCGAGGCTCCGTGGGCGACGGCCGGCACGAGGCCGAAGCCGGAAACCGCTACGATCACGATGGCTACCGTCGTCCAGGCGTTCGAAAGTCGCATGTCTCGAAGGTCGAGGCTCAATCTATTTAATCTAAATGGTCCGAAGGCAGCGGGAGCTCCCCGAGGGCGCCGGGGGCCGGCATCGGGAGACCCCTATGTACCCCCACCCGTTCGAATCGGTTCGTGGAGGGGGAACAGCGCCCGGGACCGAAGCCGAAGCGGCTCTACGTCCGGGTCGTTCGATTGGGTTCCCCCGACCGCGCCGACCAGCCGGCGAAGCGCGTCGTCCGATCCTGGGTCGAGAACCTCGACCGGGTCGGCCGTCTCGTCGCTCACGGGGAGCTGACCGACCCCCCCGGAGACCTGGTCGTGCTCAGGGCGAGCGACCTCGCCGAGGCCCGCCGGGTCCTGCGGGTGGACCCGTACCGGGACCTGCCCAACTCGTCGTACGACCTCCTCGCGTGGAACCCGTCCACCTCCGGGAGCGGCGTGAACCTGGAACCTCCTCCTGCGCGGGGGTCGGGACGGCTCACGTTCCTCCAGCGGATCACCGTGCTCGTCCGGGATCAACGCGCCGCCATCGCGTGGTACCAGGACGTGCTGGGGATGACGGTCCGCAACGAGGACTCGGAGACCGCGTACGTCGAGCTCGCGCTCGGGAGGGGCGCGGCCGGGCTCTCGCTCGTGGCCCCGCAGCCCGCCTGGGGAGAACCGTACTACTCGGAGGCGATGGGCCGCATCGGGACCGGCACCGGGATCGCCTTTCAGACCGACAGCGTCGTGGCGCTGGAACACCGGCTCCGCAACGCCGGCGCCCGGATCACGCAGGCTCCGCGGGTCGAGCCGTGGGGGGGAGTATCGCTCCGGTTCACCGATGTGGATGGGAACGAGTTCCTCGCCTTCCAGTCCGATAGCCGCCTCCATCCCGGGATGTCGGAGCCGTTGGGCTCGGCCGAGACCGTCAGCGAGCGCGCGGCGAGGAAGTCGGCTTCCCCGTAGGCCTTTATTCGGCCGCCCCCCTGGCCCGCCCGGGAGCCCCGATGACCGAGATCTTGCCCGGCATCCACCTGGTCGACCATCTGACCGACTCGCCGGATTTCACGACCCATGTCTACCTCCTCAAGGACCAGGGCCCCACCTGGACCCTCATCGACACCGGACTTCCCGGGAAAGCCCCGGTCCTCGAAGCCTACTTCGCGGAGCACCAGATCAGCCCCCGCTCCATCCGAAAGATCCTGATCACCCACCTGCACCGCGACCACACCGGCAACCTGCGCGCGATGGCCGAGCTGACGCAGGCGAAGACCTACGCCCATTGGATCGAGGCGGCGTACATCGCCGGTAACCCCCCGTACGATGGTCCGGGGACCCCTCCGAAGGAGCCGGTGGTCGTCGATGTGGAGTTCAAAGACGGCGATCTGATCGACGCCGCGGGAGGGCTCGTCGCGTACCACACCCCCGGACACACCCCGGGCCACACGTCGTACTACCACCCGGAGCGCAAGATCCTGTTCTGCGGCGACCTGATCTTCCCGAACTTCACACTGACGGACTCCGAGTATAGCATCCACGTCCCCACGGCGCAGATCTCCGCTCGACGCGTCTCCCGGCTCCCCCTCGACTCCGTCCTTTCCTACCACGGGGGTCCGTACCTGAAAGAGCCGTCGGCGCTGTTCCAGAAACTCCTGCGAACCTTCTGACGAGCCGGTGGGCGAGCACGTGGACGGCGACGATCCGGCGCGGGTCGTCCGCGAGACCAACTACGCGACATGGCGTCGGCAGGGGGGGTGGGCGCCCCTGCTGGTGACGCGCGCCGAGGGGTCCACGTTCTGGGACGGAGAGGGGCGCCCGTACCTCGATTTCGCCTCCCAGCTGATCGCGACGAACCTGGGGCACGGGAACGCGGCGGTCCAGGCGGCGATCTCGGCCCAGGCCCACGAGCTGGCCTACGCCGCCCCCGGGTTCGCCACCCGCGCGCGAGCCCACCTGAGCGAGGCGCTTTCGGGGGTACTTCCGGCGGGGGTGGACCGGTACTTCTTCAGCACCTCCGGGACCGAGGCGAACGAGGCGGCCCTCAAGATCGCCCGCGTCGCCACGGGCCGGTCCAAGGTGCTGTCGCGCTACCGCTCCTACCACGGCGCCACCGCGGCCTCGATCTCGGTCACGGGGGACGTGCGCCGAAGGATGGTCGAGCATCTTCAAAAGGTGCCGGGGACGGTGTTCTCTCCGGATTGCTACTGTTATCGCTGCCCGTTCGGCCTGACCTACCCTAGCTGCGGGATCGCCTGTGCCGAGTACGTCGACTACCAGATCACCCACGAGGGCGATGTCGCGGCGATGATCGTCGAACCGGTCGTCGGCACCAACGGGGTGATCGTTCCCGTGCCCGAGTACCTGCCGAGGATCCGCGAGATCACGAAGAAGCACGGGGTGTTGCTGATCGCCGACGAGGTGATGACCGGCTGGGGCCGGACCGGTCGCTGGTTCGCGGTGGACCACTGGGGGGTCGTTCCCGACCTCCTCACCACCGCGAAGGGGATCACCGGAGCCCAGATCCCCCTCGGGCTCACGGCGACGACGAGCGCGATCCACGAGTCGTTCGAGCGACGGTACTTTCCGCACGGGCACACCTACGAGGCCCATCCGCTGACGCTGGCGCCGGCGACCGCCGCGATCGGGGAGTACCGGCGCCTCGGCCTCCTGGAGAAGTCCCGCAAGGACGGGGTCTATCTGCTCCAGCGGCTCCGGGAGATCCAGGACCGACATCCGTCGGTCGGCGACGTCCGCGGCCTCGGGCTGTTCGCCGCCGTCGAGCTGGTCCGCAACCGGAAGACCCGCCAGCCGTTCAACACTCCAGAGGAGAAGGTCGCGGGCCTCCCGCTGGTCGCGGACGCCGTCGTCCAGGCGATGCAGAAGGAGGGAGTGTTCACCTTCGCGTGGGTCTCCCACCTGCTCATCGCCCCGCCGCTCATCATCACCCGCGAGGAGCTCGACCGCGGGCTCGAGGTCCTCGACCGCGCCCTGTCGGTCGCCGACTCGAAGGTCCTGGCCGACCCCTAGAACCAGCGGGTCGTCACCACCTTGGTGCGGGTGTAGAACCGCACCGCCTCGCGGCCGCTCGCCGCGAGGTCTCCGTGGACCGACCCATTCCAGCCGGCGAGCGGGAAATAGGGAGCAGGAGCCGGCACGCCGATGACGACCCTGACCATCCCGGCCTCGATCCGGTGGGCGAACTCCCGCGCGGCGACGACCGCCGCATCGACCTCGGGTGGGCTCGAGAGCGGGATGCGGGCCAGGAGCTCCCCCGTCGCCGGGTCCGGCAGGTCGACCACGCCCCGGCCGTTGGCGTCCTCCCAGCTCCCGCCGATGAAGTTCCGTAGGGTAGGGACGGGGGCGTCACTTTAGGCCTCATGATGCCGACGGCGCGGTCCGGTCTTCACGGCCCGCAGCCGCTCCCGCCGCCCATCCATTGCGAGTGATTATCTACCCCCCGTCGGGTGCGGCGACGGACCTCAGAGCACCCCCGATCGACGCGGGGGTCGACAGGGGTCTAAAGGTCCCGATGGTCGACCCCAACCTGACCGCCGCGCTGAAGGAGTACGAGCGCCGTACTCCGAACTCCGCCTCACTATGGCAGAACGCCCGAATGTGGTCCCCTCTCGGGGTCCATAGCAACTACCGCTTTCTCGACCCCTATCCGTTCTACGTGCGGCGGGGTGAGGGCGTCCACCTCTGGGACGTCGACGGGAACCAGTACCTCGACTTCAATATGGGGTTCGGAGGGTTGGCGAGCGGGCACGCCCACCCCAAGATCGTCGAGGCGCTGCGGAGCCAGCTCGCCGACGGGAGTCTGTACGGATACGAATGGTATCGGACCCCCGAGGTCGCCGAGAAGATCTGCCGGAGGTTCGGCATGGGGCAGGTCCGCTTCAGCTCCACCGGCCTCGAGGCGACGCACCACGCGATGCGTTTCTCCCGCGCGGTGACCGGCCACCAGCACATCATCAAGTTCGAGGGGGGTTACCACGGGTCGCACGACACGTTGTTGGTCGGGGTCAAGCCCCGGGCCGACGCCGCCGGGCCGGCGCGCCGTCCGAACTCGGTCCCCGCCGGACCCGGAATCCCGCCCGGAGTCACCGACCGCACGCGGGTGGCGCCGTTCAACGACCTCGAGGCGACCCGGGCCATCGCCCGCGAGCTCCCGAACGACATCGCGGCGTTCCTCGTGGAACCGATCGCGATGAACATGGGGTTCATCCTTCCCGAGCCCGGCTTCCTGCCCGGCCTGCGGGAGCTCGCCGATGAGACCGGCGCCCTCCTCGTCTTCGACGAGATCAAGACCGGAGGGAAGTACTACCACGGGGGGGCCGGGCGGATGGGCGTTCGGCCGGATATCATGCTGCTCGGAAAGTCGATCGCCTGCGGCGCCCCGTTGTCGGCGATAGCGACCCGCAAGGGCCTCCTCGACCAGGTCGGACCCCGAAAGATCGCCCACGCCGGGACGTTCAACTCCAACCCCCTCTCGATGGCGTGCTGTCTTGCGACCCTGGAGCACGTGCTCACCGAGGAGGGCCTGGACCGGGCCGGGCGGCTAAATCGCAAGCTCTCGGAGGGGTACGCCCAGATCTTCCGGGACCACCGGGTCACCGCCCACGTCGCCTCCGACGGGCCTTCCGGCACCGTGTTCTTCTCCGACCACCCGGTCCGAGACTGGCGGAGTTTCCTGACGGTCGACGGGGATCGCTCGATGCTGTACTACTACGCCTGCCTGAACCGCGACCTGATCCCGTCGGGGACCGGGCCGGATGAGCAGTGGACGCTCTCGGTCGTCCACACCCGGGCGGACGTGGACAGGCACCTTGAGATTCTCAATGAAGTGGCCCCGCAGCTCGCCGGCACACCGGTCGTCGGCGAGATCGAGGAGTCGGTCTAGCGGAGGCGGGCAGTGGGACTGGCCAGATTTGAACTGGCGTCTCGGAGTCCCGAACCCCGAAGGATGGACCAAGCTACCCCACAGTCCCACGATGGGAGAACGGGGCCTGCCAGCG
>JAKIWG010000019.1 GCA_022750155.1 Thermoplasmata archaeon
TGTTTTCAGGCAGGCGAGCAAGTTTTCGGGCTGGATGCGCTATTCGGGCAAAGCCTTGCGGGCGGGCGCCGTTAAATAGGGGCTACCCTAGCGCGGCTTCACCCGTGAGCCGAGGACCCCGTCACAGGGTTCCGCTGACGCGAGGAAACGATGGCGCGACCGATTTACGTGCGTTTTGAGACACCCACCGAGCTCGCCGACAAGGCCCTCCAGCTCGTGCAGATCGCGAGCGAGACCGGAAAGATCCGGGTCGGGACCAACGAGGTCACCAAGTCCAGCGAACGCTCCGAGGCGAAGCTCGTTGTGATGGCCGAGGACGTCGACCCGGTCGAGATCCTGGTGCACATCCCGATGCTCTGCGAGGAGAAGCGCATCCCGTACGTCTACGTCCCGAAGAAGCAGCGGCTCGGCCAGTCCGCCGGTCTATCGAAGTCCGCCGCGAGCGTGGCGATCGTCGAGGCCGGCGAGGCGAAGGCGCTGCTGGAAGAGATCGCCCAGATGTTTCCGACCCTGAAGGCGTAGGCCGCCCGGACGAACGGTTGGATCCATGGCAGACGAGAAGGGCTCCCCCGCCGAGGTCGTCGAGCTGATCGGCCGCACCGGGATGGCCGGCGAGGCGACCCAGGTCAAGGTCCGGGTGCTCTCCGGACGCGACCGCGGCAAGATCATCACGCGGAACGTCGCCGGACCGATCCGGCTCGGGGACGTGCTGATCCTCCGCGAGACCGCGCGCGAGGCGCGCAAGCTCTCCGTCCGATAGGACGGAACGGGGTCGATCATGGTCGTCAAGCGCCAGTGCTCGTTCTGCGCCGACGAGATCGAGCCGGGGACCGGCACGATGTTCGTCAAGCGCGACGGGAGCATCTTCCACTTCTGTTCCTCCTCCTGCCGAAAGCAGCAGCTCCACCTGGGACGCGTCGGCCACCGCCTGAAGTGGACGCGCGCCCACGCGCTCAAGGTCGCCGCCGAGCAGAGCCACGCGACCGCGGCGAAGAACGCCGCCGCCGCGGCGGCCTCGCGTCCGGAGGGCCCCCGTTCCTCCGCGGCCAAGACCCGAGCGGCCGCGGCGAAGGGCGGCGGAAAGGCGCCCGCCGCGCCGTCGGCCAGCGAGCCCGCGCCGGTCGTCGCCCCGGCGGTTCCCGCCGAGGCCCCCCCGGCCGAAGCCAAGCCGAAGGCCAAGCCCAAATCGACGAAGGCCAAGGCCGCCGAGGCTCCCGCCTCCGACGCGAAGTCCACGGACCGCAAGGCGTCCAAGTCGACGTAGGCGAGAGCTCCCCGCGGCGTCTCTCATCGTCCATTGGAAGGGCGACGCTTTAGGCCGCGTATCCCGCTCGAACGTAGCGTGGACCCGATCGACCGTGACCCGGCGGACGCGGGGTGGTGCACGGCGTCGGACCTTGCCGAGTACGCGTACTGTCCCCGCGCCCATTTCTACCGCCATCATCCCCCTCCCGGCGGGATCGACCCCGAGAGCGCGCGATCTCAGCACGTCGGAACGCGCTACCACGCGCGACGTTCGATGGCGATGGAGACGAGGGAGCAGCACGCGGGTCGTTGGATCGCCGCGCTCGCCTTGGCCATCGGGTTGCTGTGGCTGGCCGTCTACTGGGGGGTCGGGCTATGAACGCCGCGGAGGTCGTCGTCCTGGTCCTCGGGCTCACGGGCGCGTCGATATTCCTGATCGCGTCGTGGGTCCTCTGGACGCTCCATTCCGAGCGCCGATACGGCGCCCTCGTCCAGGTCGACCGGGGCTCGGGCCGCTCGCCGCCGCTCCGTTCGACGCGCTGGCGCCTCAGTGGGACGCCGGATGAGCTCCGCCAGCAGAGGGACGGAACGATCGTGCCGGTCGAGTGGAAACGGCGTTCGGCGCCCCGCTCCGGTCCGTTCCTTTCCCACCGGGTCCAGGTCTGGGCGTACTGCCTCCTCGTCGAGGAGACGTTCGGTCGGGCCCCCGCGTTCGGGGTGCTGCGATACGGGGACGGGGTGGAGTTTCGGGTCCCGTGGGACCGGGAATCCTACCGTGCCCTCGCCTCCCTGCGCCGGAGCATTTCGGCCCCGTATCGGGGCGAGGCCACCCCGAGCGTCGGACGGTGCCGGGGCTGCGCCTTCCGTCACGCGTGCGACGCGCGGACCCTCTGAGGCTCAGTCCGGTCGGGTCCGCGCCAGGTGAACCTGGGTCCGGTACGGCAGTTCGACCTGCGCTCGGCCGGCCGTCGCGGGGTCGCGCTCCAAGAGCCGCCGGACATCCCCCGCGACCCGGTCGCGGACCTCGACGGGAGCGGCGGCGACGTAGCTCACCGAGAGGACCCTCGCCACGATCCCCTCCGGGTCGGTCCGGTGGAGGTAGTCGAACGTCCGCTCATCGAGGATCTCGAATCGGGGGTGGGCGGCGAGCGCCGTCCGCCAGGCCCCGTCGCGGATGGACCGGCCGTCCTTGGGGCGGTGTGCGTGGACGATCCGGCTGAGCTCGGCCACCCAGGGCGTCCGCTCGTCCCGCAGGTTGAACACCACACCGAGCCCCCCGGTGGGACGCAACACCCGGTCGATCTCGTCGAGCGCGGCGGCGGGGCGGAACCAATGGAACGCCTGGGCCACGACCACCGCTTCGAGCCCGTGATCGGGGAGGGGGATCGCCTCGGCGATCCCGTCCCGGACGAGGGCGCCGGGCACCCGACGCTCGAGTTCCTCGCGCATCGCGGCGGTGGGCTCCACCGCGGTAAGCTGGAAACCGAACGGCAGGAGCGCGCGGGTGAACTTTCCGGTACCGGCCGCAAGGTCGAGCACGGGCGCGCCCGGGGTCAGCCCGAGGGTCGTGACGAGGTGGCGGACGGCATCGACCGGATACTCCGGGCGACCGAGCTCGTAGAGCGGGGCGACGGTCCGGAACGCCCGGGCCCCCTCGTCGATCCGGGTATCCGGGCTCGAGGGAAACGGCTCGCTCATCCACCCCCGCCCCGGCCCCCAGCCTCCGCGCCGCCAAACCTTTTCCCACGGGCGGATTCCCCCGGTCGATGCCCGAGGGAACGATCGAGCGGACCTTGGTCCTGGTCAAGCCGGATGGGGTCCGACGGGGGTTGGCGGGCGACCTCCTCGGCCGGTTCGAGCGCAAGACCCTGAAGATCGTGGCGGCCCGCCTGTTGACGGTGACCCCTCAGATGGCGGCGAAGCACTACGAGGAGCACGCCAGCAAGCCGTTCTACCCGGGGCTCGTCACGCACATCACCAGCGGACCGGTCCTCGCCCTCGCGCTGGAAGGTCGCTCGGCGATCGGCGTCGTCCGGCTGATGGTGGGTGCGACGAACCCCCAGACGGCCGCCCCCGGAACGATCCGGGGGGATTTCGGGAGTGCGGTCACTCCGAACCTCATCCACGCCTCCGACTCCACCGCCTCCGCCGAGCGGGAGCTCGCGCTGTATTTCGGACCCTCGGACTACCAGACGTACCACCGCCTCGACGCCGAGTTCGCCTGAGGGTCATGCGCGACGCCCTCGCCGACGCGGCCGGGGCGCTCTCCCGGGGGAAGCTCGTCGTCTACCCGACCGACACGTTGCTCGGCCTCGGAGCGTGCGCGACGAGCCGTGCCGGCGTCGAGCGTCTCGCCGCGGCGAAGGGCCGACCCGGTGGCATGCCGCTGTCGGTCGCCTTCTCCTCCCTCGAGGAGGTCGAACCGTACGTGACCCTCTCGGAAGAGGCCCGTTCGTTCTGCCGACGACGGCTGCCCGGGCCGATCACGGCCCTCGCCCCGGCCACCCCTCTCGCCCGGCGTCGCCTGGCCGGCCCGATCCTGGGGGCCGGCCGGTCGCTCGGCTTCCGCGTCCCCGACCATCCGGTCGCGCGAGAGCTGGCGCGCCGCGTCGGACCGATCGTCTGCACCTCCGCGAACCGGCACGGGGAGCCCCCGGTGGCCGACCTCGCATCGGCGCGTCGCGTGTTCGGACGTGAGGTCGCGGTCTACCTGCCGCTCTTCCCCCCTCCCTCGGGGACCCCCTCGCGCCTGGTGGACCTCTCCGGACCGGAGCCGAGGGAGATCCCACGAGGAGGCGGGTCGCGGTGACCGGCTACCCGGCGGACCTCGACCGATGGCGTCGCGCCGCGCGGATCTCGGCGGAGGCCCGCGACCTCGGAGCCTCCCTCGTCGTTCCCGGCGCGCGGCGCCGCGACGTCGCGGACCGGATCGAGGAGTACATGCGTTCGAAGGGCGCGCAGCCTGCCTTTCCCGCCAACCTCTCCCGGAACTTCGAGGCCGCGCACTACACGCCGGACCCGGACGATGCGGAGGAGTTCGTGAGCGGAGACCTGGTCAAGGTCGACGTCGGCGCGCACCTCGACGGCGCGATCGCCGACACGGCCACGACCGTCGAGGTCGGGGGCGGCCGACGCTACGAGAATCTGATCCGCGCGGTGCGAGAGGCCGTCGACGCCGGGGTCCGTGAGGTGAAGGCCGGCGTCGCGGTGGACACGATCTCCGTCGCGATCGAACGGGCGATCCATGCCCGGGGCCTCAAGCCGGTCCGCAACCTGACCGGCCACACGATCGAGCGCTACCTGCTCCACGCCGGTAAATCGATCCCCAATGCCTCGGGGATGAGCTCGGCGAGCCTCTCGGAGGGGGAGGTGGTGGCGATCGAGCCGTTCGCCACGAACGGGGTGGGGGAGATCGAGAACGGCGCATTCGGCCACATCCAGCGGTTCCGGGCCGACCCCGGACCGAAGGATGAGGTCGTCCAGTCGCTCTACCAGCGGTTCCGCACGCTCCCGTTCACGACCCGGTGGGTCGACGCGGAGGGGAGGGAACACCTGCTCAGGGCCAAACGCCTCCTGCAGAGCTATCCCATCTTCGTCGAGCGAGGACGCGGCTACGTCGCCCAGGCCGAGCACACGGTCCTCGTGGGGCCCCATGGGGGCGAGCTCCTGACGGCCGCGGGCGGCTAGCGGGACGCTCGCCCTCCCGAGAGCTTGTAAACCCCTTTGAAACTGGGCCGGCCGTGTCGTCGCCGGGGGCCGGGCCGGGCGCCGCGAGGCTGGACCCGAAGCGGGCCAACACCGTCCTCCTGATCCTCTCGGCGATGGCCCTGATGGTCACCTACGTCGAGACGATGGTCATCCCCGCGATCATCCGCTTCGACACGTTCTTCGATTTCCCCCCGATCTCCACCGTCGCCTGGATCCTCTCGGCGTACCTGGTCGTCGGGGTCGCCGCCACGCCCGTCTTCGGCAAGCTCGGGGACATCTACGGCAAGAAGCGGATGCTGGTCATCGTCATCGCGGTCTACTCCGTCGCGGTGACGCTCGCCGGGTTCACCCCGGAGATCGCGACCCTCCTCGGGATCTCCCGGGCCAACGCCATCTACCTGCTCATCGCCGTGCGCGGGGTCCAGGGCCTCGGGATGGCAATGTTCCCGCTCGCCTTCGCGATGATCGGGGAAGAGTTCCCGCCCGCGAAGATCGCCACCGCCCAGGGGATCGTCTCGGCGATGTTCGCCGCCGGTGCGGCGATCGGGCTGTTCGGCGGGGCGTATCTGACCGACCGCTTCGGCTGGCAGTTCACCTACCATACCGTCGTCCCGTTCTCCTTCCTGCTGCTCCTCCTGACGATCGTCGTCCTCCAGGAGTCGCGTAGCCGCCTCGAAGCCCGGATCGACATCCCGGGCGCGGCGCTGCTCGCCTCCTCGCTCGCCGTAGCCCTCGTCGCGATCTCCGAAGGGCCGTACTGGGGGTGGGGCACGCTCGACCATCCGGTCGGGTCGGGGCTCTCCCTGGGCGTCCCCGAGCTCCTCGGCCTCTCGGTGCTCCTCGCGGCGCTGTTCCTGTACTGGGAGCCGCGTTCCAAGAGCCCCATCGTCGACTTCGCCCGGCTCAAGGAGCGCAACATCTGGGTGGCGAACGCGGTCGCGGTGATCGCCGGGTCGGCGATGTTCCTCGTGTTCGTGTCGAACTCGATCTACGCCCAGCTGCCGTACGTCGGGCTCGACCTCAGCGTCCTGCAGTTCGGTTACCTCGCCCTGCCCGCCGCGCTCTCGATGATGGTCCTCGGCCCGATCATCGGGCGCAACGTCGGCCGGATCGGACCGAAGCCCGTGATGATCGTCGGCTCGCTGGTGGTCGCCGCCGGGGGGTGCCTCTTGGCCGCGTTCCACTCCACGAGCCTCGAGCTCTCCATCGGGACGATCCCCCCGATGGTCGGGGTGATCGCCCTGTTCATCGCGATGACCAACATCATCGTCCTCTCCTCCCAGCGCAAGGAGACGGGGATCCAGACGGGGATGAATGCCACGTTCCGTACGCTCGGCCAGAGCCTGGGGCCGGTGCTCGCGGCGACGATCACCGCCTCCTTCTCGACCGTCGTGGCGATCCAGGTGGGCGTGACGCAGGGCGGGCAACCCGTCTACGTCGACAAGGCGTTCCCGGCGAACATCGGGTTCGAGTACGTCTACCTGGTCGTCGCCCTGCTGGGAATCCTCGCCGCGGCGTTGTCGATGCTGTTGCAGAACTTCCGGATCGACGCGAGCGGCGTGCGCGTGGACGACGTCGCCAAGGGGGCCCGTCCCACGGCCCCCGCGGTAGCGCCTTCGGGGGTACCGTCGGCCTCGACCCGCTAGATCCCCGAGTGGCGCGCCAGCATCTTCTGGACCCCGTCGCACGTCAGCGCGACCGCGAATCCGAACAGCACGATCACCACCGCCGGGAACGCGTACATCCACCACGAGTTCGCCGACCATTGCACCGCCCATCCCGAGCACGCGCCGCGGGCGAGCAGGTACCCCCACTCCGGGAACGGGAGGCTCGGGAGCGGCGTCACGAGGCCGTAGGGCCCGGTGGAGTAGACCGAGACCCCCCTTTCCGTTGACGCACTCGCGCCGAAGCACGCGAGGAACGGGAACGCCGAGAGGAGGAAGAACAGGTTCCCCACGTCCACCGGGATCTGGGCGAGCGCCGGGGCGAGGGAGTTGCCGAGCACGTGGCGCCGGAGCAGGAGCCCCCTCGAGGCTCCCGCGGCGCGGGCGGCCTCGACGAACGCCGCCTCCCGGACGACGCGGGCCCGGGCCCGGACCGGCCTCGCATAGTACGGCCACAGGACGGCCACGTAGCCGATCACGAAGGCCGGGAGCCGATGGGCGGGGGCGAGGAACGGCTCCACCCCGAGGAAGAGGATCGTCACCAGCACGAACGGGGGGACCCCGGCGATCAGGTCCGACCAGCTCGTCACCAATAGGTCGACGATCCCCTCGTCCTCGAGACCGGCAACGCCCCCCAATAGGAAGCCGAGGGAGAGCCCCGCAGCGAGGACGCTGCCGACGATCGCGAGGTCCCACGGCGTCGCCTGGAAGAGCGCCGAGAGCTCGTCCACGCCGGCGACCGTGATGACCCCGAAGGGATGGGCCCAGCTCGGGCCGAGGGAGATGCGCGGGTCGATCCACTCCGGATGGACGTCGAGCGAACCGAGCCCGTCCTGGAACCGCACGAGCGCCGCGAACCCCACCGCGGCGTAGGCCAGGAGGAGCCCGAGGCCCACCCAGAGCTCGCCGGCCACCTCGCTGCGACGTAGGCGCTCCCGCCACGGAAGGTCCCGCGCCCACGCCTGCGCGTCCTCGTCCTCCGACGCCTCCCGCGCGGGGGCCGGCGCCGGTCCGCTCACGTCTCCTCCGCCCGCAGCCTCGGGTCGAGGTAGCGTGCCACGATGTCGGCAAGGAGCGTGGTCAGGAGGATGAACAGGACGAGCAGGAAGACGATCACCTGGTAGATGTTCCCGGAGATCGGCCCGGAGAACCCCGGGGGGTTCGCCGAAAGGTTCGTGATCTCGAGCAGCAGGATCGAGCCGATCCCCTGGGCGCTGAACAGCGCCTCGACGAGGGCCTGCGTGCCGACGAAGGCGGGGAGGGTGAGGGCGAACGTCAGCACGTAGTAGGGCAGCACGCGACGCCCGGTATGGCGCCACAGGAGCGTGGACTCCGACACACCGCGGGCCCGTGCCGCCTGGACGTGGGGCTCGTGGGCGGCATGGGAGACGACCGACCACGCGTGGCGAAGGAAGATCGTGACGTAGACGACGGAGATCGCCGCGGCCTGGATGAGGACCTTCGCCGCGACGACCTCCTCGAACGCCCAGTCCCTGTGCAGGAGACCATCGATCAGCGGGAAATGGGTCGGATCGGTCTCGTCGCCCGTTCCCACCCAGGCGGGGAACCCCCCGTGGACCACGAACCAGTAGTCGGAAGGGAGGGTTCCGAACGGAAGGTCTCCGAGGGCGCCCTGGAACCGGACGCCGACGGCGAGGATCACGAGGAGCGCGAGCAGGAACGACGGGACGAGGAGCCCGGCGAGCGAGGCGAGGCGCGAGGCCACGTCGAACGCCCCCTTGCGACGCCAGCCCGCGAGCAGCGCGAGGGGATACGCCACGGCCATCGAGAATCCGAGCGAGATCACGCCGAGCTGGATGGAATCCGGGAGCCACCACTGGAAGAACTGGGTCACCGGTTCCTGGAGGACCCCGAACCGCGCCCACCCCCATTGGCCGGTGAACAGGTTCTGAAGCATCGTGCCGAACCCGGAGGCGTACGCGGTCAGGTCGCACCCGAGGTGGCCGAGGTCGATCGTGCACGATGGGCCGACGGCCGGGTCGATCACCGAGGCCGAGGCGTGGGTCGCCGCGACCGGCAATAACGTCCCGAACAGGTAGACGATGGCGAGGAGCGCCATGACCTGGAACGGGAGGAGGAGGAGACGCATCGCGACGAATCGTGCGAACGGGGAGAGGACCCCCGGGGCGAGGCCCACGAGCGAGCGCCGGCGGTTGTGCTCCCGCACGCCCGCGACGACCCCGGCGAGCGTCAGCGCGGCGACGGGGAGCGCGAGGACGTACGGCCACCCCGGGTACTGGCTCGTCTCGCTCCCCGCCGGCACGAGACCGATCCGCGCCCCGACGACCGGGGCCCCGCCCACCCCGACCTCCACCGCGGCGGCATCGTAACCCCCGAACGCCCCGACGCGAAGGGTCGTGGTGCCGTTCGGGAGCCCGAAGCGGAACGCACCCCCCGGGCCGGTCGTCGTGCTCACGTCGTAGCCCAGCGGGCCGGCCGCGTCGACGGTCACCCCGACGAGTCCCACCCCCGACCAGCCGTCGACCACGAGCCCGGAAACCTCGAAGAGCGTGAGGGGCCGCAGGACGAGGGTCAGGTCGGCGATCGGCCCCGTGACCTGGATCGTCCCGGTCAGCGGGTCGAACCCCGGGGCGAAGACGCCTACGGGGTACGTTCCGTTCTTGAGCGGCAAGGAGAACGTCCCGTTCGCGTCGGTCGACGTCTGGGCGGTCCCGATCGTCACGAGCGCCCCGGCGATCGGCGTCCCGTTCGAGCTATCGACGACCCCGGAGACCGGCCATGGCCGAGCCGCGCCCTGCGCGCCGAGTTCTCCGACGCATCCGAACTCGGTCCCGATCAGGAGCTGGGCGTTGTCGATGGCCGGGGCCCCGTAGATCAGCACCGGGGAGGGGTCGACCCACGTCGCATTCCCCGTCTGGGGGGAGAGGTCGACGACCTCCTGGACCCCGTTGACCACCGCGAAGATCCCGCCGGGCGATGCGGCGGGCGAGAGGTCGTTCGGGACCCCCGTGAACTCCCCGGGGGTCTGCCAGAGGAGGGTCCCGTTCGAGCGGTCGTAGGCGCGGATGCTTCCGGAGTCCGCGGAGACGTAGACCCGCTGCGGGTCGACGGCGGGGGTGGCCTCGATCGGGTCGTCGACCCCGATCGACCGTCCGCTCCACTCCCAGCGCTGCGTCCCGTTCGAGGCCCAGAGGTCGGTCAGGTTCCCGGAGAGGTCCGCGACCAGCACGTCGGCGCCATCGACCGCCACGGCGGTGTCGATCGACGCCCCCACCTTCGCGCTCCAGAGGATCTGGCCGGCGCCGTCGAGGCGGTCGACCGTCCCGTTCACGGTAGGGACGAACAGCCCCGCCCCGTCGACGGCCACCCCGCCCCCGACTCCGGCGCCGAGGCCCGTGGTCCACACGACCGAGCCCGTCGTGGCGTTGAGCGAGACCACCGACCCTCCGGCGGTCCCGACGAGGACCCGGTCCCCCACGACGGAGACCGATTGGATCACCCGGCTACCGAGCGGGACGCGCCAGTCCACGGAGCCGTTGGAGCTCCACAGGGCCAGCAGCTCGCCGGCCGTCGTCCCCACATACACGTCCGACCCCGCGACATCCAACTGGGTCGGTCCGCCCCCCACCGATTGATTCCATCGCACCGAGCCGTTCGCCGACCGGTTCAGCGCGTAGATCCGGCCAAGGACATCGCCCACGTACACCGTGCTTCCGTCCGTCACCGGACCGGCGCGGATCGCGAAGATCGAGGGGCACGTGTACCATGCCCCGGCCGGAGAGGCCGGCCCGGGGAAGGGGGAGTACCCGCTGCGGTTCTCCGAACCGGCGAACGTGGTCCAATGCACGAACGCGCTGGACGATCCTCGGTGCGCCGCGACGGTCTCGAGCGGCGCGATCGCCGCTCCGGTGCCCAGGGGGGCGGCCGGGACGGCCAGGGACGGAGCGACCAGCGCCGCGAGCACCCCGAGCGTACCGAGTGCGGCGAGGATCGGACGGAGAGGCCCATGCTCCGGCCCGGTCCCCTTGCGGAGGCGGGGGTTCCGGAACACCGCCCGGTTCGTCGGCCTCGTACGGACCGCGCCCAACGCGCTCATCCGATCCCTGCGTGGCCCGCCAGGAGCTTCTGCCCACCGTCCGAACCCATCGACCCGGCACGCCCTAAGAGAAGGCTCGAGCTCCCCGGTGGGCTCGGCACCGGTCCCGGAGGGGAGAACCCGGGGGGGCCGGGGACCCCGGCCGAGCCGGCACCGAGGCCCCCGTACGACCGGCGGAGCAGCGCCAGGAGAACGGGACCCCGGCCGATTCCCCCGAACATTTCCGGCCCGTGCCGGGGCGCTCGGCCGGCCCCGCGCCGGCTACTCCGAGCGTCTATTTGGTGGGGCGGGACCGATTTCGGGCGGACTACCGGCGGGAGGAGCCCTCGTGCCGTTCGCGGGCGATCTTCGCGCCCGCGTCCATCGCCTCGAGCTTCCGGTAGGCGACGGACAGGCTGCGGGTGCGTAGACCGCAATCCGGGTTGACCCAGATCCGCCGCGGGTCGCCCAGGATCTTCGCCGATCGTTCGATCCGCTCGGCGACCTTCTCCGGGGTCTCGACCTCGTCACGGTGGACGTCGAGGACGCCGAGGCCGATCTCGCGCGTGTCGCCGTACTCTCGGAACATGTGGAGGACCTCGTACCCGTCGCGGTCCGAGGTGTCGCGGTTGGCAAACTCCCAGGCCCACTGGCTGCATCGCTTGGCCTCGAGGAGCGCGGGGAACAGGCTGCGGTACTCCGAGAAGCAGATGTGCATGGAGAACTCGGCGTCGAGCCCTTCCGTCGCCGCGTTGAACCCGTCGGCGACCAGGTCGGCCTCGTCCGGGTGGGTCCCCGCGGCGGGCTCGTCGATCTGGATGACCCGGCACCCCCGCTCGATCAGGGCGGCTAGGGTGGGGCGGATCGCCTGGCGGGCGATCTCCACGACGAACTCCCGTTGCGCCGCCCGCCGTTCGGTCCGCCCCTTCCAGCCCTTCTGCCGCCCGAGGTAGTGCTCGTTGTACGACCAGTCGGCCAGGGTGTACGGGCCGGTGATGGGGAGCTTCGGCTCGCCCTTCGCGTTCGACCTGACGAAGTCGAACTCCTCGATATGGTACGGCCGCTCGAGCTTCACCTCGCCCGTGCCCGCGGCCTTGAGGTAGTACTTGTTGTCGAAGGAGCGGACGTGTCCGAGGAACTGGAACCCGCGCATCTGGCGGATCGCATACTCGTACATCTCGATCCGACGTGCCTCTCCGTCGTAGACCCGGTCGAGATGCGCGGCCTCGAAGTACCGCAGGGCGAACAGCGCGCCCCAGTCGCGGACCTGGGCCGCTCCCACCTCGCGGGACTTGCCGGCGAGGAAGGCGGCGGTGGGGGTGTCCGGCGTGGCGAAGCCGAGCTTCTGGTTCCAGAGCTCGAACTCGGACCGGGCGGCGGCGTCGAGCGGCTCGCCCCGTTGGCCGAGCAGCTGCCAACGGGGTTTGGCGATGCTTCCGATCTCCTGCGTCGGGAACAGGCGTCGGCTCATGACCCGCCCCCGTGCGCGGCCGTCAGGGCCTGCTGGGCGGCCGGCAGCAGGTGGAGCTTGCGTTTGGCCGGTTCCCACGGCAGCAGGTCGAGCGGTCCGCCGGGACCCAACCACAGGGCGCTCGGCTTCCACTTCTCCCAGACCTTCCGGGCGATCGCCGCCACCTCGGCGGGGTCCTCGACGAGGGTCGTCCGGGGGTCGATGCATCCGAGACCGACGCCCTTGTGCTCGGGGGCGGAGGGGAGGTCCTTCACGTCGGTCTCGGCCAGGTCAAAGCCGACGGCGGTGACCGGCAACCGGTGCAGGAGGGGGAACGCCGGCCGGGCGTCGCCGAAGTAGGTCCAGACGATCGACGTCGCCCCGTCCAGGCCCTCGGCGAGGGTCCGGTACGCGGCGAGAGTGGCCTCGGCCTTCGTTCCCTGGGCGGGGTGGACGACGAGCGCCGGTTCCTGGAACTGGAAATTCTGGTATCCCAGGGAGCGCAGCTCGCCCACCTCCTCGGCCAGCAGCTTCCCCAGGCGGTGGACGAGCGACTCGGTGGTTTCCCCCGAGCGGTTCTCCAGGGCGTTCGCGAACGTGTAGGGGCCGGGGAAGATCACCTTCGCCTTCTTCGGGCCGCCCGCGCGGGCTCCGGGGGGCAGGCGGGCGGCGACCGCCCCGGGCACCCGCTCGGGTGGGGCGTGAAGGATCGGTTGCCGGTAGAACGTGTTCGTCTCGAACCAGCGGGTCACCGGACCGACTGTGAACCCGGTCCACGTCTCGGCGAACGGTCGGAACAGGTCCTGCCAGGTCAGGTAGCCGCCCGTGACGACGTCGAGGCCGAGCCGCTCCTCGAGCTGCAGGACCTCGCGCTCCGTCGAGGAGAACAGCTCGTCGACGGCCTGGGGCGTGGTGCGGCCCCGGTCGAGGTCCCGGGTCGCCGCCACGAGCGCCTCCGAGCGGGGGAAAGGACCGGTCAGGCTCGTGCGCACGATCATGGAGGGCGGGCGAGCCGGCTCGGTGGCTTAACCGTGTCGATGCGGCGGCCCGCTACGGCATAGGAAAGCGCGTTGCGCCGAGGACAAACGACCTTCCGCGCCCTTCAGCGCTCGAGGTTCTCCCGCACGATCCGGTCGAACTCCGCGGGCTTCGGGGGCCACCCTTCGGTCATGTAGGTCCGGAACGCCTCCAGCGATCCCTGGAGCAGGGCCTCGTTCGTGACCCTCTCGAAACCGACGTTCGACGAGTAGCGTTCCGGAAGCGCGTGCCGCTTGCCGAAGTGGGCCGGAAGCACCTCGGTGTCGTCCGGGAGCCTCAGCAACTTCCCGGTCAGGCTTTCGTACAGCTGGTCGGGATTCCCGTCCCCCAGGTCGGTGCGCCCGCACGCCCCGATGAGGAGGGTGTCGCCGGTGAAGATCTTGTCCCGTAGCCGCAACGTGAGATGGTCCGCGGTATGCCCGGGCGTCTCCAGGACCGTGATCACTTCCCCGCCGAACTCGACGTGGTCGCCTTCGGTGAGCCGGTGGTGCGGGTAGCTCGCCGGGGAGCGATGGCTGACCTCGATCGGCGCGTCGGTCCGCTCGTGGAGGGCGGCGTGCCCGGCCAGATGGTCGGCGTGGGTGTGGGTCTCGAGGATGGCGCTCAATTCCCACCCTCCTGCCCGCAGGGCCTCGAGGTACGGATCGACGGCGCGACCCGGGTCGATGACCACCGCCTTCCGCTCGACCGGGTCCGCGACCAGGTAGGCGAGGCAGCCGGAGTCGTACCTCGGGATCTGCAGGAGCACGAGGTCCCCGTCCCGCGCGCCGGAACGGTATCGGGGGATCGACGGGTCGACGATCCGCGAGAACTCGTCGATCCCCCCCTCGAGCGCGGCGGTGAACGAAAGGCCCTTTCGTTGTAGGTACTCGACCGCGCGACGGGCGCCCGACCCGAACTGGTCGTAGACGACGATGGGCCGCCCGTGGGGCAGCGTCGCGTAGGAGCGGACCAGCTCCGGCAGCGGCAGGTGTCGGTCGTTCGGAAGTCGCGCCAGCGAGCGCTCGGCCGCCGGACGCACGTCGACCAGCAGGGGAGGCTCCGGTCCGGCGATCAGGCGTGCGAGGGCGGGCGGGTCGATGAGCGGGACCGCGCCCTCACGCTCCGGACGGGAGAACGGGTGCGGGAGGCCCAGGGGTTCGCCGTCCATCTTCGCGCCAAAAAGGGCCGACGCGCTATGAAGTAATCGTCGGGGGCGGGGCGGGCCGGGTCCGCGCCGGTTCGAGGGTCCCTTCGGCGATTGACGAACGTACGCTTCGTCTGCTCCAAAGCGTTAAAATGCGGAAGCCGCTCGTCACGCCCCATGGTCCAATCGTCCGACCGGCCGGGGGAGGCCCCTCCTGCTTCGGCGGACGAGCCCGGCTCGGAGTCCGCCCGGGAGGCCGAGCACACCCGGGCGCTGGGGGAGCGCGCGGTGCGACTCGCCCGGTTCTATCGCGGAAAGATCGAGACCGTCCCGAAGGTCCCGGTCCGATCGCTCGCCGACTTCGCGCTCTGGTACACCCCGGGCATCGCCGAGGTATCTCAGGCGATCGCCCGGAACCCGGAAGAGTCGTTCGAGCTCACCGGCCGGTGGAACACGATCGCCATCGTCACCGACGGGAGCCGGGTGCTCGGCCTCGGCGACATCGGGGCCGAGGCCGCGCTGCCCGTGATGGAGGGGAAGGCGCTCCTGTTCAAGTATCTCGGCGGGGTCGATGCGATCCCGATCCCCATCGACGTCCGCTCCGGTGAGGAGCTCGTCGAGACCGTCCTTCGGCTCGCCCCCGCATTCGGGGGGATCAACCTCGAGGACATCGCCTCGCCGAAGTGCTTCTACGTCCTCGAGGAGCTCCAGAAGAGGCTCCCGATCCCCGTCTGGCATGACGACCAGCTGGGGACCGCGGCCTCCACCGTGGCCGGCCTATTGAACGCCCTCACGCTGACGCACCGGGAGATCACCGACTGCCGCACCGTGCTCCTCGGGGCGGGAGCGGCCAACACCGTCACCGCGCGGCTGTTGATCGCGCTCGGCCAGGACCCGCGCACGTTGACCGTCCTCGACCACCGCGGGGTCCTGCACGCCGAGCGCGTCGACGTCGACGAGCTCATGCTCCGCAACCCGTGGAAGTACCGCCTCGCGCTCCAGACCGACGGCGGGGGACGCCAGGGTGGGCTGAAAGAGGCGCTCGCGGGCGCCGACATCCTCATCGCCGCTTCCACCCCGGACCCGGACACGATCCCTCCGGCGGGGATCCGGTCGATGGCCCCTCACCCGATCGTCTTCGCGTTGGCGAACCCGACGCCCGAGATATGGCCGACGATCGCGCGAGAGGCGGGGGCCGCCATCGTGGCGACGGGACGGAGCGATTTCCCCAACCAGGTGAACAACTCGCTGATCTTCCCCGCGGTGTTCCGGGGGGTCCTCGACGCGCGGGCCCGCTCGATCCCGGACGGGATCGTGCTCGCGGCGGCCCGGGAACTGGCCGCGCGGGCTTCCGACCGCGGCCTGACCGCCGAGCATCTCCTTCCGACGATGGAAGAGACCGGGGTGTTTCCCCACGTCGCGGCCGCGGTCGGGGAGGAAGCGGTCCGGCTCGGGATCGCCCGGCAGAAGTTCACGCGCGACGAATTCCTCGAGCGCGCCCGCCGGTCCATGAACCTCGGGATCCGGCTCGCGCTCGAGCTCCAGCGGAACCACCTCACGCTCCCCATGCCCGACGAACCGAACGAACAGGAGCCTCCACGATGACCGGCGACAGCGGCGCGAAAACGCCCCACGCCACCTCCGGCGAACCGACGGCCCCCATCCACCTTCGGCCGGCCCGGGAGAAGGACATACCGGCCCTGGTCCCGCTCCTGGTGCGCTTGAAGCGGCTCAACGAGGAGTTCGACCCCCTGCTGAAGGTCCGGGACGACGTCGCCGAGCAGGCGGCGGAGGTACTCGCTTCCGATCTCAAGAACCCGAAGGCGGTCGTGCTGGCCGCCGAGGGGGTCGGGGTCGACAAGGACAAGGTCGTGGGGCTCGTCCGGGCCCAGGTCCGGGAACGCCCGTTCTACACCCCTTCCCAGGAGGGCGTGATCCTCGACATCTATCTCCTCCCGATCTACCGGCGGCGCGGGGTGGGCGAGTACCTCCTGAAGGAGGCGACCGAGCACCTGAAGCTGAAGGGGGCGGGCGTCGTCACCGCCGAATTCCCCACCCAGAACGAGATCGCGGTCCGGTTCTACGCCAAGCGGGGCTTCCGCCCGATCACCGCGCTGCACGCACGTCAATTGTAGGCTTCGGACCTCGTGGGGCGCCGGATCGTCGGGCGATCGAAGCTCCGCCGGACTCCCCGGGGCGGGGAAACGACCCACGTCTCGCGCCGAGGGCCCTGAGGGGCGCCCAGGGGGCTTAGACCCGGCGCGAGGCGAGCAGGAGCGGGCCGGAGGATGCAGAATGTCCCGCGGGCGGGCCTCCGCCGGACGAGGACCGGGGGGGCTGCGGGACCGGGATCCCGAAGGCGTAGAGGTGCCCGTTGCTCGACCCGGCGAGGATCATGCCGTGCGAGATCAGCGGCGCGTTGATGAACCGTCCGGAGGGCGTGGTGAGCGTCCTCAACAGCTTGCCGTCACTGGCCTCGACCACGTACAAGCGCGCGCCGGCTTCGACGACGACGAGCCCGTTCGCGACGTAGGGGGCGGTCATGGCGGGCGACCCGAACCCGAACGTCCAGAGGACCTTCCCGGTCGAGGGGTCGATCGCCCAGAGCGAGCCGGTGTAGACCTGCCCGTGCGACCGCATGTTGCTCCCGACGCTCACGTAGAGTTGGGTGCCGTCGTACGCCGAAGGCGCGATGTCATGGGGGGAGGCGCCCACCCAGACCTTCCAGACCGGCCCGGTGGAGATGTTCGAGCGATTCCAGGCGTAGTAGAACCCGTCCTTGTTGAGCGCGGTCACCAGCGAGAGGTGGCCGGTGTCGACGATGGTGGGCGTCGAGCCAAAATCGCCGTCCGGGACCCGGATGTTCTGGGGGATCTGCCAGCTCCCGAGGAGGTGGAGGGTCTGGGGCGATAGCGCAAGGATCGATTCCGAGTAGGGCAACGAGTTCGAGTTCGCGCTCGGGTTCCCGGTCGTCGCGAAGATCTCGTCGAGGATCGGGTCGTACGCCGGCGAGCTCCAGACCGAGGCTCCGAGGGAACCGTTCAGCGTTGTGTTGAACCGACCGTCGATCGCGTGGGTCGTCGTGTTGATGGCGAGGACCGCGGCGGGCACTAGGGGGTGGTCGCAGGAACTGGCGAGCCCGACGTACTCCTCGTTCCCGACGAGCAGGGGGCTTGCCCAATTGTAGAATCCGCGCGCCGGGGACCCGGTGGTGACGTTCCAGAGCGGCGACCCGTTGCCGGCGTTTACCGCGAGCCACTGGCCGGAGGCCCCCCCCACGTAGAGGGTCGAGCCAACCACCGTAGGGGACGACGCGATTCCCGCCGTCCCGCTCCCCGCGCAAGCGCTTTGGGTCCCGAGGAACGAGGAGTAGATCAGCGACCCACTGGTCGCGTTGAGGGCGACCAGGTACCCTCCCCAGGTGGGGAGGTAGATGGTTCCGTTCACCAACGCCGGTTGAGCGTAGACGATCGCGCCGACGTTGGCCGCCCAGAGCTGCTTGATGTGGGCCGCGTTCGATGGGGTCAGCCGCGTCTCGGCGGGGTTGTACGCGGAACGGTTCGCCTCCGTCAGGTAGGTCGCGGAGTCGCCGCCGGCGGGCAGGGTCGCGTTGCCCGAGGGGGTCACCACCGTGAACGCGGAGGCGGCGCCCGAGGACCGCCCGGGAGCGAGGCAGGCGAGCTGCATGACGAGCAGGAACGCCACGACGGCGAGGCCGGAGCACGCGGCGGCCCTCGCTCCCGCTCGAACGCCACACGAACCGCGCCGGGTCGACCCGATGACCATCGGACCCGCCCTTCGGCTTCGGGTTAATAAACCGCCGAGCGACCGTCTCACGCAGCCCCGCCGGCCGCCCACCGTCCGCGAGCGCGACCTCCCCGCGCGACTCAGGCACCCGGCGCTCGGGCAAGAACCTAAGTAAGCCCCCGCGGCTCGGCGGCCCATGACGGCGCGCGCACCGGCCCCGGCGCAATCCCCACCAAAGTACCTGCGGCGCGGGAAGGTCAAGGAGGTCTACGAGGTCTCCGACACCGAGCTCGAGTTCCGGTTCACCGACGACATCTCGGTCTTCGACAAGCACATCCCGAGCGAGATCCCCCACAAGGGCGAGAGCCTCGCGGCCACCGCCGCGCACTGGTTCCACCTCTGCACCCGCCTCGGGGTGCGCCACCACTTCCTTCGGCTCAGTTCCCCGACGGCGATGCGCGTGCGGCGGGTCCAGGTCGTCCCCGAGCCGAGGCGCCTCGGGCCCAAGCCGAAGAACTACCTGCTCCCGCTCGAGTTCATCGTCCGCTACTACGTCGCGGGATCGATGTGGGACCGCGTCAAATCCGGCAAGGTCTCCGCCGAGGAGCTCGGACTGAGGGCCGGCACGACCGTCGCCTACGGCGCCAAGCTCCCCCAGCCGCATTTCGAGGTCACCACCAAGCTCGAACCGGTCGACCGGCTCCTGGGGTGGCCCGAGGCGCTCCAACTGAGCGCACTCGACGCCAAGCAGATGGACGGCGTGAAGGAGCTCATCCTGAAGATCGACGCGGCGATGGAGAAGGAGATCGCACCGCGCGGACTCATCCATGTCGACGGGAAGAAGGAGCTCGCCATCGACCCCGAGGGCCAGGTGATGGTCGTCGACACGTTCGGCACCGCCGACGAGGACCGGTTCTGGGACAAGGGCGCCTACGAACGCGGAAAGCAGGTCGAATTCTCCAAGGAGTTCGTCCGCCAGCACTATCGCACGAGCGGCTACTACGACTCCCTGATGAAGGCCCGGGACGCCCACCAGGCGGAGCCCCCGATCCCTCCCCTTCCCCCGCTCCTCGTCGATGAAGTGAGCCGGCTCTACACCACCGTCTTCCAGCGCCTGACCGGCGAACCGTTCGCTCCGGCCGACGCCCGGCCGAAGGTTCCCTGAGGGCGCATCGTTCAGCGTTTCGGTACCTCTCCCCTACCCTTATCCGCTCGAACGGGGTCGTACGCCCGTGGTCCAGAAATCGTCCTCCCGCCCCGCCGGTTCGGCGGAAACCGCCCCCGAGATCCAGCAGGTCGCCCTCGAGGATCTCGCCGGCGTGGGGGCGACGACCGCCGAGAAGCTCCGCGATGCGGGGTTCACCGACCTGATGGAACTCGCCGTCGCCTCGCCCGGCGATGTCGCGGAGGCCGCGGAGATCGGCACCGCCGTCGCGCTCAAGATCATCCACGAGGCCCGCCGCCACGCCGACGTCGGGAGCTTCGAGAACGGAACGGTGCTCCTGGAGCGGCGCAAGAACCTCGGCCGGATCACGACGAACGCGAAGTCCCTCGACGAGCTGCTGGGCGGCGGCGTGGAGACCGCGGCCATCACCGAGTTCTCCGGCGAGTTCGGGACGGGGAAGACCCAGATCGCCCACCAGGTGGCGGTGGATGTCCAGCTCCCGGTCGACCAGGGGGGCCTCAACGGGGAGGTCGTCTACATCGACACCGAGAGCACCTTCCGGCCCGAGCGGATCGTCGACATGGCGAAGGCCGCCGGGGTCGACCCGACGAAGACGCTCGAACGGATCCACATCGCGCGCGCGTTCAACTCCAACCACCAGATGCTCCTCGTCACGAAGGCCCAGGAGCTCGCGCGGGAGCGGCCCGTCCGCCTCATCGTGGTCGATTCGCTCACGGCGCACTTCCGCGCCGAGTACCCCGGACGTGGGGAGCTCGCCCCGCGCCAGCAACTGCTCAACAAGCACCTGCACGAACTGATGAAGTTCGGGACCACCTACAACGCGGCCGTCGTCGTGACGAACCAGGTGTCGTCCCGTCCGGACATCCTGTTCGGCGACCCCACCCGACCGATCGGGGGGAACATCGTCGCCCACGCGGCGACGTACCGGATCTTCCTGCGCAAGTCCAAGCCTCCGAAGCGGATCGCCCGACTGATCGACTCGCCGAACCTCCCGGAAGGCGAGGCGGTCTTCTCGCTCAGTACGGACGGGATCCGCGAGTAGGCGACCTCGGGGCGCGGCCGGGACGCCGCTGGAGCGCGGTCGCCTTGACGTAGAGGATCACGCGGCGGCCGGTCGCGAGCCGCAGCGCCTCGACCGAGCGGTCGGTCACCGCGGCCTCCACGAGGAATCCCCCGACCCCGACTGTGACGCGCGCCGAGACCGGCCCGGTCCCGGGCCCCCGGTGTCGGACCTCCCGGACCGTACCGGCGAGCACGTTGCGGGCGGAGGTCGGATAGCGCCGGGTCGCGAGGATGACGGACTCCGGGTCGAGCTCGACGGAGACCGTTTCCCCCTCGACCGCCCGGAACCCCACGAACAGCTGGACCCCGCCGACGACGATGTTCGGTTGCGGGCTCTCGTGCCACGGGCCCTGAAGGAACGTCGGGCGCTCCCCCGGCCTCGCTCGGCTGGGCCGCGGGTCGACGGCCAGGGGCGCGCTGGCCCGCTCGAGGAGCCTCGCTCCGCGGGATGTCAGTTGCGTCGCCCCATGGCCGGAACCCCCCCTGCGCGCACGGACCACGGGGCCCCCGGCGAGACGCGCGAGGCGGCGCAGCCGGTAGCCACCGCGGTCCCGGGTGATCTCGAGCTGGCGGCACGCCTCGACGAGGGAGGCCGCGCGTCCGAGCTGCCTCAGCAGGGACACATCGAGCGGCGTGAGGAATAGCGGCCGAGCGGTCACGACCACCCCCCGAGCGGATGGAGCTCTTCCGCGTTCACCGTGATGCCCACGGGCGACCCCACCGGGCCGGGAAGCCCCCCGGTGCCGTGCGAGCCGAGCGGGACCATGGCGCTCAAGGCGAGCCCGCCCGCGACGGTGTCGACCCGTATCCCCGAGGGCGTCGGCTCCAACCTACGGACGACCCCCTTCCACGGCGTTCCCTCGGGGGAGGTCAGGGCGACCGCGCCCGCGACGAAGGCGAGGCCCTGCGGGCCGGATCGGGAGAGCAGCCACTCCCCGAGCAGGCCTCCTCGGTGCTCGTGGAGCTCGTCGCGGGAGAACACGTTCTCATATCCGAGGAAGCGGGCGACGAACGGGTCACCGGGCCGTTCGACCAGCGGAGCCGGAGCACCGAGAAAACGCATCCGCCCCTCCTCCAGGAGGAGGAACCGGTCCGCGAGCGAGTAGGCGATCGACGGATCGTGGGTCACGAGCACGAGCGGGATCCGGTCATCCTCCCGGACCGTGGCGAGGGTATCGAGCAGCTCCTTGCGGGTCGCGACGTCGAGGGCGCCGAGCGGCTCGTCCCAGAGAAGCAGCTCCGGCTCGCTCGCCAGGGCGCGAGCCACCGCGACCCGCTGCTGCTCCCCGGTGCTGAGCTCGGCCGGCCGACGTCCGGCGAACGGACGAAGTCGGAACCGCTCGAGCAGCTCCTCGGTGCGGCCCCCCGCCTCCCCCGGGTGGCGAAGGGCGGCGGCGAATCGGATGTTGCGCTGCACGTTGAGGTGCGGGAACAGCGCGAGCCCCCGGGGGACGTACCCGAGCCGCCGGCGCTCCGGCGGCCAGCGGGTGCACGAGACCCCATCCCGTCGCACCTCCCCCGCGGCGAGGTCGACGAGGCCGGCGACCGACCGCAGCAGGGTGGTCTTTCCCGCCCCCGAGCGACCGATGACGGCGACGGTCTCGGCCTCCCCGATCTCGAGGTCGATGGGACCCAGTCGGAAGCCACCGAGCGTGGCGCAGAGCCCTTCCAGGGTCCAACGGGTCACGGGAGCCACTCCCCCCGGTTCCACGGGAGCCGACCGAACCGTTCGGCGAACCGGACCGCGACGAAGATCACGAACGACACGAGCACGAACAGCGAGGAGGCGGCCACCGCGGCGTTGAGGTTGCCTACCTGGTAGAACGAGTAGATGTAGATCGAGAGCGGCTGGGTGACCGGCCCCGAGTAGACGGTCGTCGGGTAGACCGTCGCCGCGAGGATCAGGAACCCCCCGATCTCGCTGACCGAACGGGCCCAGGTCAGCAAGCCTCCGGCGGCGATCCCCCGTGCGGCGAGCGGGAGGCTGACGGACCAGAACACGCGCGACGCGGGGGCCCCCAGCGACCGCGCCGACTCCACGAGCGGGGGGTCCACGGCCCGGAACGCGAGCTGGCTCGCGAGCACCGTGTACGGCGCGCTCACATACACCATCACGAGGACCACGCCCCAGATCGTCTCGAGCACACTGAATCCGAGGCGGGCGGCGAGGTGCGAGGCGAAGGTGCCGGGTTCGAAGATGAGGAAGAGCGCGATCCCGGCGATGAGGTGGGGTACCACGACGGGCAGTGCGACGGCCGACTCCACGAGCGCATGCCCAGGGAACGAGCGACGGGCGAGGAGGTAGCCGAGCGGGATCCCGAGGAAGAGGGAGATGAGGAGGGCCAGACCCGACGCGTACAGGGTGAAGGCGATGGACGCCCGGGCCGCCGGGTCCGAGGCGACCTGCGCGATCGCCGACGGAGGGACGAACGTGACCAGGGCGACCAGCGGTACCAGGAACAGGGCCAGCAGCGAGGCGGAGAGGAGCCCCGCGACGACGGTCCCCGGTCCCCAGCTGCGAGGACCGGTTCCCACGGTCCCGGACATCCCCTATCCCCCGGTCACGGGCAGCGACGCGGGGAACGGTTGGGTCGCGCCGATTATCTCGGGAGGAACCGTTCCGATCGATTGGAGCCACGCCGGCACGAGCGGAGTGAACCCGGCCGCCTGGAGGAGCTGGCCCCCCTCCGCGGAGATCAGGAGATCGACGAACTCGGTACCGAGCTGCGGGTTCGGGGCGTTCGTCGGAACGGTGGCGGAGAAGATCACCGGGGCGCCCCGGACGAGCTGGGTCGCGCCGGAGGCGGTCAGGATCTCGGTCGAAGCCTTCGCGTAGTTCGTCACGTCGGCCGGCGCGGTCGATCCGAGGCTCACCGAGTGGTCGAGCGGTACGTAGGAGAGGTGGTGGCTCACCGCGTAGGACTGGTAGATGATGAACACCTGGACCACGTGGGTCGAGAGCAGCAGGGCGGCCTGCGTCTCCGGCTCGATCTTCGCGGTCGCCGGGTTGGTCACGGCGTAGCTTCCGACGGGGGTGGTGAAGAAGTGGCCATAGACCGAGGCGAGCGAGCCGTTCTGCTCGAGGCCCTCGAGCTGCAGGGAGAAGATCTCGTTGTAGCCGTTCGGGTCGGTCGAGGCGTTCGCGACGCCCATCCGAACCCCCGGCTGCCCGATCTTCTGCGGCCAGTTCGTCGCGTTGATCCCGGAGAGCGCGGAAGCGGTCGGGTCGTAGGCGAGCGCCTCGGGGGTGGACGCGAACCCGACCTCCCATCCGGCGTTGGACGATTCCAGCAGCGACGGGATGAGGTGATAATCGGCCGCCGCGGCGACATCGTAGGACTGGTGGAGCTGGGCGATCGCGTTCAGGGCGAGGATGCTCCCCTCGTACTGCTGGGAGGCGGACGGAACCTGGACGCCGGGAGAGTTGTTGGCGAGCGCGTCGGCCACCTGAGGAAAGACGGTGCCGAGCGTCCCGGCCGCCGTCACGGAGAGGGTCTGCGACGCCTGGGCCTGCGGCGAGCTCGGGGCCGGGCCGCGGAGTTCGTATCCGACCGCGACCCCCACGAGCAGGAACGCGGCCGCGACGATGATCACCAGGAGAGGGCTCGCCGGGGATGTGGCCGATTTCATCGATGTGGCATTTTGACACATCGAATAAGCGTTGTGGAGCGCCTACACGGGTCCGCGTCGTTCCTTCGGCGAGAACCGGAACCATGCCTGACCTTCGAGGGCCGACCGCTCGATCGCGCCGAAGAAGCGGCTGTCGGCTCCCGCTCGCCGGGCATCCGACAGCACGAGCAGCTGGGAGGGGGTGAGTTCGAGCTCTTCCAACGCCCCCGCGTCGACCGGACCCGTCCCCGGTACGGGGACCGGAACGACCCCCTCCCGGCCCAACTGGAACCGACCGGGTCCCGTCGCCGCGACCCGTTTGATCAGCCGACGCGATGGGTCCCGGGGGTCGGGGAAGACCACGAGATCCCCGACCGACGGAGGGCGGGCCCGGTACGCCTTCGGGTCGACGTACAGGCGGTCCCCCGGGGTGAGGGCCGGCAGCATGCTCCGGTCCACCACCTCCACCCGTAAGCTCGACCAGCGTCGACCGCGGCCACGCCCTCCGGGGGGCTCCGAAGGCGGAGGAGCCGCCGACACCGTTATGGCACCGCCCGCGGATGGCCCGGTATGTCCGCCTCTCGATGGTGGTTCGGTCCCGCGAACCCGGTCCTCGCCCTGCTCCGAGCTCCCACCCTCGTTCACGCGCACTGCGACATACCGTGTGGGATTTATGACCCGCACGAGGCCCAGGTCGCCGCGCTCACCACGGTGCGGATGATGCAGCTCATCGCGGAGCTCCCCAAGCCCACCCCCACCTCCAAACCCGAGGAGGTCGACGCATACTCGAGCAAACTTGCCCGATACACGGCCGTCAAGGAATCCTCCTCCGAGCGCGTCAAGTCCGAGCTTCGGATCCTCTGGGGCGATTACTTCACCCCGGATCACGCCAAGTCCCACCCCACCCTGCACGAGAGCTTCTGGAAGGCGATGAAGCAGGCCTCGAAGGTTCGACAGGGAACCAGTCTCACCGACGCGAACGAGCTGTTGGGCGAGGTCCAGGGGATCGCCGAGATCTTCTGGAAGACGAAGGGAGCGACGACCCGCCGAATGGCCTCCATGCAGAAGGCCGGCGGCGAGATCGTCTACCCGGTCCCCGCGTAGGGCGACTCGGGCCTCCCCGTCGGGTCGCCCCCGACGGGGAAGGTATTTCTCCGTCCGTGGTCACCCCGGCCCGACGATGACCGAGAGCCTTCCGATCGATGGCCGGTCGCTTTCGGTCGAGCAGTTCCTCGCCGTCGTCCGGGGAAAGTGTGCCGTCGCCGTCGCTCCCGACTCGCTCCAGCGAGTCGCGGCGAGCCGACGGGTCGTCGAGCGGGCGGTCGCCCAGGGTCGGCCCGTCTACGGGGTCACTACCGGGTTTGGCAGCCTTTCGGACCGCACGATCCCCCCGGAACAGGCCCGCCAACTGCAACTGAGCCTGGTCCGCAGCCACGCGAGCGGGACGGGTCCCGCGCTCCCCGTTGAGGTCGTCCGAGGGCTCCTGCTCCTGAGGGCGAACTCGCTCTCGCGCGGCCACTCCGGCGTCCGGCCGGAGCTGATCCAGGCGCTCGTGGACCTGCTCAACCACCATCTGACCCCGTACGTCCCCGAGCAGGGTTCCGTCGGCGCCTCCGGCGACCTCGCCCCCCTCGCCCATCTCGCCCTCGCGTTGATCGGGGAGGGGAGCTTTGTCGACCGGGACGGCCAGCGCGTGCCCGCATCGCAGGGGCTCCAACGACAGGGGCTCTCCCCCGTCGAGCTGCAGGAGAAGGAGGGCGTCTCGCTGATCAATGGCACCTCGTTGATGACCGCCTATCTCGCGCTGTCCGTGGCGGACGCGCGGATGCTGCTGGATGCCGCCCTCGTGGCTTCGGCGATCTCGTTCGACGCCCTGCTCGGGAGCCCGGAATCGCTCGACGACCGGCTCGGGGAGCTAAGGAATCTCCCGGAGCAGCGGAAGGTCGCCCGTTCCCTGCGGAGCCTGCTCCATGGGAGCCAGCTTTCCGCCCCCCGGAAGGAGTACCGAGGGCAGGACCCGTACACGCTCCGGTGCCTGCCCCAAGTGTTCGCCGCCACCGAGCTCGCCCTCGGTTTCGCCGAACGGATCGTCAGCCTCGAGCTGAACGCCGTGTCGGATAACCCGGTGATCTTCGAGGGGGACGAGTTCCTGAACGGAGGCAACTTCCACGGGGAGACCCTCGCCCTCGCGCTCGACACGCTCGCCCTCGCGGTCCAGCAACTGGCCGGATTCTCCGAACGGAGGATCGCGCGGCTGGTCAACCCGGCACTCAACCGGGGTCTGCCGGCGTTTCTGGCTCCCCAGGCCGGACTGAGCTCGGGTTTCATGATCAGCCAGTACCTCGCCGCGGCCCTCGTCAACGAGGGGCAGACCCTGGTTCATCCGGCGAGCGCGTCGAGCCTCCCGACCTCGGCCGACCAGGAGGATTTCGTGAGCATGGGGGCCTGGGCCGGAGCGAAGCTCCGACGGATGCTCACCAACACCTCGCGGGTCGTCGCCGTCGAGTGGATTGTCGCGGGCCAGGCGCTCGAGCTGCGCCGCCCGGCCTCGGGTGGGTCGGGCACCGAATCGGGGTTGCGGGTGCTTCGGTCCGTAGTCGCCCCCTGGGGAGAGGATCGGCCGCCGGCCCCGGACATCGAGGCCGCCGCGCTCGGCATCGCCGACGGAAGCTGGGTCGCCAGGGTGCGGGCCGAGACCCCGTTCTAGGGCGAACGTCCCTACCGGGCGTTGCCCGGCGTCGGGGCGAGGGCGACCGGGGCGGCGGTGCGCGCGGGGGTCGCCAGCGGGGCCGGTACCGAGGAGCTGACCGGGAAGGCCACCTTGTGACCACACGTCGGGCAGGCATACTGGCCCACCCCCCGATGCTGGAGGTTCGTCCGGCACTTCGGGCATGCGATCGGTTGGGAGGTGACCCAGGCGGCGAACAGCTCCTGGGTGCGACGGTCTCCCGCGCTCGGCACGCCGGAGGAGGCCGAGGGGTGGGGCGAGGGGGTGGTCGGCGCCGCGGCGGGAGGCGCCGATCGCGAGGTCGACAGTCGCCCGCACTGCGGGCAGTAGAGGGTGGAGTCCGTCCCGGCGGAGGTCATCCCCACGTGGCAGGAGGGGCATTGGGCGGAGGCACCCCACGGACGTCCGATGTCCCCGGCGAGGTTGGACTGCGAGGTAGCGGGCGCTCCTGGTGCCGGGGCGGAAGGCGCTGCCCGGGGGGGGGCCGCGACCTGGACGATCCCCCGTACCGGGTCGTAGTGGAAGCCGGGAAACTCCTCGGCGTAGAGGGTGCGGACGACCTTCGAGGTCCTCCGCGGTGACCAGCCGAGGGCGGCGCAGAGCTTGCCGAGCGTGGTCGGGCCGAGCGGGCGAAGCGTGTGAATGAGCTGGTCGCGGTCGCGTCGCGATGGGCCGAAGAGCGGCGTCATCCAAGGAGCGAGCGGATACCGAGGGGGAAGAACCTATGGTCGGAGGAGAAGGGAAGGCACCGGGGAGGACAGCGGGTCTCGTGGACCCTGCCACCCGCCGTCGTTCCGCCGGTGCCCGAGGCCAAGTTCCATAAGTCCACGCGGGACTATATAGTTTGGGGGAGCGGCGGAGGGTGGACGATGCGGCACCCGACGGGGTTCTCTCCCCGTCTCTCAGGGTCCGGCGGTCAGAGACCTCCCATGTCGTACGAAGGGAAGGTTGATTATACGTCACCCCCACACGTCGTTTGGCAACCGAGGGCGTCCAAGACCTTCGGAGCGGACCTCTGAACGGGTCGTCTCGCGACGATCCGGGCTCCTACCGGGTGGGGGCCAGCAGAGGCCTCCCGCGCCGGAGGGCAGACGCTGGAGCGCAGAGTGACGAACGTCATGGTCGTGGGCGGAAGCGAGGAGACCCGCATGCTCCTTCGGGGCTTGCTGAGATTGCATAGACATCGGGTGCTCCTGGAGAGCCCGTCCCTCACCACCCTGTCCAAGATCCCCGAGGAGGGCTGCAATGGCGTGCTGATCCTCGACTGCGATATCGCCGAAGATGCATGGGCCTGGGCGATCGAATCGTCCCTGCGCGCGAACCCGGGGATGCGGGCCATTCTGCTTACGGCGAGCCGGGGGGGACGGATCGAGGAAGAGGCCAAGCGCATCGGGATCCAGACCCTACTGCGCCGACCGTTCGCGGTCCACGAGTTGGTGGAGGCGGTGGCCGGAGCCCCCCCCACTTCCCCGACCTGAAGGACGGGTTCCGTTTATCGCTCGGGGCGTTCCCGCCTCGATGGGCTGGGCGGAGCGGATCCCGAACCTCACGACGGCGGTCCGTGGGGAAGTGATCCACGGGGCGGATGCCCTCGAGGGTTATCGGCGGGACGCTTCGCATCTGTCGGGGAGGCCGATGGCATGCGTCCGCCCGAAGGACCCTGAGGATCTCCAAGCCCTGGTCCGATGGGCGCGATCGACCCGGACCCCCCTCGTTCCCCGGGGTGCGGGGAGCTCTCTGGACGGCGAGTCGGTCCCGCCGGATGGGGGCGTCGTCATCGACCTCTCCAGATGGGACGGGATCCTGGAGGTGGATCCGGTGGAGCGGCTGGTGCGGGTGCAACCGGGGGTCGTCAACCTCGATCTTCATCGCGCCCTGCGACGCCACGGGCTCTTCTTCCCCCCGAATCCGGGATCCTGGACCGTCTGCACCCTGGGGGGCAACGTGGCGACGAACGCCTCGGGCCCGCGGTCGTACCGGTACGGCGCTACTCGGGCATGGGTCCGAGGCTTGGAGCTCGTGCTGGGGACGGGCGAGCGAATCACCTGCGGGCGGTGGGTTCGAAAGCGGTCCCTCGGTCCGGAACTGTGCGGGTTATTCGTCGGGAGCGAAGGCACGCTCGGGGTCTTCACCGAACTCACGCTCGCCCTGGCGGAGGCGCCCGAACGACGGGTGGGACTTGCAGTCCGACTGGAGGAGGCGGGGGCCATCGAACGGGTCGCCCACGGTCTACGTTCATCCGCCCACTCTCCCCTTTCGTCGATGGAGTTCCTGGACGAGCGTTCCACCGACGAGCTCGCCCGGCTCTCCTCGGGGAGGATTCAAGGGGGGGCGGCGACGATGCTTTTGGAGGTCGAGTCGACCGATTCGGAGGAGACCGTCCGACTCGAGCGGATGCTCGCGCAACTTCGCGAGCTCGGCGTGGGCACGGACCCGACCGTCTTCCCCGACGCCGACGCGATGTGGACCCTCCGCGGGCGAAGCTCCGAGGCGCTCGACCGGTCGGTCGGGCCGAGGGTCCGCGAGGATGTCGCGGTCCCAGTGGCCCGACTCGGGGAGCTGTTCGCGCTCGTCGAGCGGCTGGCCCGCGAGTACCAAGCGCCGTCGTACGTCTTCGGACACCTCGGCGAGGGGAATCTCCACCCGAATTTCGCCATCGCCCCCGGCAGCCCGCGGGGCGAAGCTCTACGTCGCGAGCTCCTGGTGGGGGCCCTCGCGCTCGGAGGGACGATCAGCGCCGAGCACGGGGTCGGGGCCATGAAGCGCGGGCTGGTTCCCGCGGAGCTCGGAGCGGTCGAGGCCGGGCTGCTCTGGGCGTGGAAGGCGGCCTGCGATCCGGACGGGATCCTGAACCCGGGGAAGCTGTACCCGAACCGATCCGCAGACGGGTCGCCGCCTTCTCCGTCGCCTTCGGGAGCGGCAACCGGTCCAACTCCTCCCACGTGACCCAGCGCTGCCGGTCCGGCTCACGCACGGGAGGCGGGGGTTCCCCCCAGACTCCCTGGAACAGGTGGAGATCGACGGTGAAGTGGCTGTAGGCGTGGTGGAGCGTCCCGGCGCTCGACAGGCTGGGGGCCACGAATCCCGTCTCCTCGACGAATTCCCTGCGGGCGGCGCTCTCCGCGGTCTCTCCGCGGCCCCACTTCCCCCCCGGGAACTCCCAGAGCCCTCCGAGGAGGCCGAAGGGAGCCCGCCGTTGGACCAGCCAACGCTCCCCGCATCGGATCGCCACGACCGACGCCCGAACGTGGGGTCGTTTCGGGCGGCGGATCGGTCGGGGGATCGAGTCGGGGTGGGCGAGGGAGAGCCGGGCGCGACAACGGGTTCGTAGCGGACACTCGGCACAGCGTGGGTTCCGGGGGAGGCACACGGTCTCCCCCAGCTCCATCATCGCCTCGTTGAACGCTCCCGAGTCGGCTCGGGCCACGGCCAGGTCGAGGAACGTCGACAGCCGCCGTCGCGAAGCGGCGGTGCGAAGCCCATCCGGTTCGAGCACCAGTCGGGAGGTGACGCGTCCGACGTTCGCATCGATCGCCACGACCCGTTCGCCGAAGGCGAGGCTCGAGACCGCCGCGGCGATGTATGGCCCGACGCCGGGGAGGGTTCGCCACTCCACGGAGCTTCGGGGCAGCTGTCCTCCCCGGGGCCCCTCGACCAGCTGGGCCGCCCTCCACAGGTTGCGCGCCCGCCCGTAGTACCCGGCGCCGGCCCAGGCGCCGAGCACCTCCTCCTCGGTCGCCGCGGCCAACCGTTGGACTGTCGGGAACCGCTCGATGAACCGTTCGAAGTAGGGGATGGCCTGGACGACCCGGGTCTGCTGGAGCAGCACCTCCGCCACCCAGATCCGGTACGGGTCGCGGTCCCGTCTCCAGGGCAGCGGCCGGCGGTGGTCGCGGAACCACCGCAGAAGCGGCCTCGCGAGACGGGGGGCGCCATCGGAGCGGTCCCCCCCGGAGAGGCCGACCATCGATTCCCGATGGAACATAGGATTAAAGGGACCGTGGAACTCGAACCGGTCGGGAGCAATCGATGGGCGAAGTTCCGACCCTCATCACCGTCACGGACGAGACGTTCGAGCAGGAGGTCATCCGCTCGGCGCTTCCGGTCGTGGTGGACTTCTACGCCGACTGGTGCGCCCCCTGCCGGTCCGCCGAACCGATCCTTCAGGGCCTTTCGGAGACCCTGGCCGGTAGGGTGAAGTTCGCCAAGCTCAACGTCGACGAGTCGGACGTCGTGACCCGCTCCTTCGGCATCCACTCGATCCCCACGTACCTGTTCCTGGAGAGCGGTCGGGAGCGAGGGCGGGAGATCGGCCCCGTCGGGACGACCGAGTTCCACACCATCCTCAAGCGCTACTTCGCCTTCGCGTAGCGGGACGCACCGAGCGGCCCGCTCGGTCGCCCCCTCCTAATGGCGGAAGACCCGCCAGCCGGTGAAGTACATCGCGACGTTCGCCCGCTCCGCGGCCTGAATGACCTCGGTATCGCGTAGGCTGCCGCCGGGCTGGATGATGGCGGCGACGCCCGCGCGGCCGGCCGCCTCGACCCCGTCGGCGAACGGGAAGAACGCGTCCGAGGCGAGGACGGACCCCTTGGCCCGGTCTCCCGCGACCTCCACAGCCAGCTCGACCGCCTTGACACGGGTCGGTTGACCCGAACCGATCCCGACCGTGCGGGAGCCGTCCGCCAGCACGACGGCGTTCGATTTGGCATGCCGGACGACCCGCCAGGCGAAGTCGAGGGCGCACGCCTCCGTCGGCGTCGCCGTGCGGCTCGTCACGGGTCGGAAGTCGTTCGGGACCAGCTGGCGGCGGTCCGCCTCCTGCACGAGCAGCCGGCCGAGCGCGGTGCGGGCGTCCCACCTCGGGAGGTCGGGCGTCGGGGCTCCCGCCCGGACGAGCTTCAACTTCTCGCGGTGCTTCAGCTCCGTCCGGGTCCCGTCGGCGACCTCGGGCGCCGAGAGCAGGTCGACGAACACGCCGTGCAGCGCCGACGTGTCCCCGGCCTCGAGGGGCCGGTTCACCGCGATGGCGCATCCGTATCGCGCGACGGGGTCGGTCGCGATGGCGCGCTCGAGCGCCTCGCGGATCGTCGTCCCCGAGGCGACCCCGCACGGGGTGGCGTGCTTGACGATCGCGGCCGTCGGCGTGGGAAACTCCCCCACGATCCCCAGAGCCGTGTCGAGGTCGACCAGGTTCGTGTACGAGAGTCGGTCCCCTTTGAGCAGTTCGAAATCACCGGGGACCATCCGGCCCCCCACCGGGTCCGCGAGCCGATAGACCTGGGCCGCCTGGTGGGGATTCTCCCCGTACCTCAGGGTGAGGGTCTCCCGCTGGAAGGTGATCGTATCGGGAAACGCGGCCGGGGCGGCCGTCCGGTCCAACCCCGAAGCGACGCGGCGGTCGTAGTCGGCGCACCGCGCGAACGTTCGGACGGCCAGCTCGCGTCGGGTGGTCGCCGAGAGAGAGCCTCCATGCTCGGAGAGCTCCTCGAGGAGGCGGGGGTACTCCGACGGGTCGGAGACGGACGCCACGGAGCCGTGGTTCTTCGCCGCCGAGCGGGCGAGGGTGAGACCGCCGATGTCGATGAACTCCTCGCGGTCGTCGGCGGACGGGTGTTCCCGCAGGTGCCGGGCGAACGGGTAGAAGTTGACGACGACGAGGTCGATGGGCAACAGTCCGAGGCGAGCGAGCTCCTGATCGCCCTCCTTCGTCCGGGGGGCGAGGATCCCTCCGAGTAGACCCGGGTGCAGCGTCTTGATCCTCCCGCCGAACCAGCTGCCGATCCCGGTGAGGTCCTCGGCCGCCCGGACCGGGGTCCCCGACGCGAGGAGCGCCTGGCGGGTGCCCCCGGTGGCGACCAGTTCGATCTCGAGGCGGTGCAGACCGACGCCGAGGTCGGTGAGCCCGGCCTTGTCGTCGACGGAAATCAGCGCCCGCCGGACCCTCACGAGTCCGGCATCGTCCGGCGGCACGCCTGTACCCCCAATGGGGAGGTGGGCCCAAGGATAAGGGTGTCGAGCAGCGAGTTCAGATGATCCCGATATTGACGGTGATCGTGGTGAACCGGAGCTGCTGGAGGATCAACGGCGCGACCATCTTCACGGCGGTACCGGGCGGCGGGGAAAGGCAGGAGTACGGGGCGGGAATCGTCGTCAGCGGCACGCACGTGGACCCCAAGGGGAACGCCTGGGGGAATCCGGAGAAGTAACCGGACCACGCGGCCGGGTACAGGGTCGTGATGTTCAGGAAGAAGTCGCCTCCCACGAAGACCCCGCCGGCGCCCGTCGCGACGACGACGACGCCGACCTGCACGACCTGGCTCGTCACCGCCGCCGTGGTCACCCCTCCCTCCGCCGTCAGGTTGCCGAGCATGTTGACGAGGGTGATATTCGCCCCGACCCCCCCCGAGCTGGTCAGATAGGTGGTGATCCGGGGGGGCGAGACCATCACCGGCGTCCCGCCCTCCTGGGCCAGGATGACGGCCCCCTGGTCGTAGACCACGTCGGTCGGCGGAGAGTAGCGGTTGGAGAGGTGCACGTCGACCCCGCCCTGGAACTGGTTGGTGTATAGGCTGCTGTGCGTCACCGAGAACGCACAAGGAATGAATCCGGAGCGATTTTGCCAGGTGATCTGCTCGGTCGGAATGCTGCCGCCGGGGTACGCCTGGACACTCGGTGATGTCACGTACCCGATCCCGTTCCACCAGGTCACATTCACGTTGATGTTCGAACCCCCCGAGCTGAATGTCCCGATCGAGTCCGTCGAGGAAAGGTTCGCCCCGGGGCACACCGACCCGATGGTTCCGACGAACTGGACGTTCACGCTCTGCCCGCCCTTGCTCGAGTGAGAACCGGACGGGTTGTAACTGAAGGTGTCCCGCTCCCCGAAGAAGTCGAAGGTGGAGACGGACGCGACCGTGTCCGAGCCGCCCTTGTTGAAGGTGATGGCATCGTCGGAGCCGTTCACGAGGACGTTGATGAAGCCGGCGTCCTTCCCGTTCCAAGTGATGGTGATGGAATCGTTGTTCCCGTTCAGGACGTAGACGAGGCTGTTCGTGTTCCCGTCCACCTTGATGGCGAGCGAGGCGCTCGAGTTCCCCGAGAAGTTGTAGTAATTGACATGCCCAGCCCCGGCGCAGTGGCCGCCGCCTCCCGCCAGGCACGCCGACCCGACATTCCAGGGGGGGTACGCGTAGGTGACCTGTGTCAGGAGGAGGCCCGTGATCGTCGCGACGCCGGGCGGCTCGGAGGCGATGGAGCCGGTGGTCGGGGAGCCGAACGGGGGGACGGATTGGGAACCGAGCGTGACGGGGCTCGACAGGGTCAACGGGATCCCCGGATTCGCCGCCTGGGCGAGGATCGTCGCCTGCAGCCGCGACAGCTGGTTCTCCACCTGGAGCGTGTGCTGGAACTCCAGCTCCTGCATCTCGCCGGGGAGCTGAAGGAGGACGAAATTGGCGATGAACGTCACGACCAGGAGCAACCCGAGGACGGTGACGAGCGCGCTGACCTGGCCTTTGTGGGCGCGGTGGCGCCGTCGGTGGATAGTGCGCGGTGCGATCACGGCGGGAACCCCCTCCGTGCCGAAATGTACGCGGGGGGGCGATATTTAAACCCCCCGAGAGGGGAGGAACGCCCCGGTTCCCCGAGACAGGCTCCGCCCGACGCTACCGGGTGGTTTCCTGAATCCATGCCTTGGCTCCGATGAGGGTGCCCCAGGTCCGAACGGTCACGGTCGAGACCGTCCGGCCCTCCACGGTCCATCGGTCGCTGAACCGCACCCGCGCGAGCGGGGCCAGCAGATGCGGGACCTCGACGATCGCCCGGGTTCCCTCCCACCGGATGAGACGGAGCGGTCGTCCGCGGGCCCGGTCGTACGGACCCAGTCGGTCGGCGAGCGCGCGCTCGAACCAGCGCGGCGAAAAAGTGGGATCCCCCGCCACCTCGAGTCCGAGGTAGCGGGGGCGGGGGGAACGATCAGCGGACGAGGTCGATGACTTCCTCGGACTCACCGGCAGCATAGCCTCCCTTCTGGCCGAGGAGACTGGCCGCCTTGACTCCCGTGATGATCAGGAGCACCTTGATGGTGTTCTCCATCTCCGGAGAGTTCTCGACCGAGCAGCCCCAGATGATGCGGGCCCGCTTCGAGATCTTCCCGCCGACGAGCGCCGCGGCCTTCTCGGCCTCCGACACCGTCATCGTCGGACCGCCAATGACTCGGACGAGCGCTCCGGTGGCGTTGTTGAGCTCCACGCTCCCGAGGAGCGGAGAGGTCAGGGCCTCGCTGACGGCCTCCGTGACCCGGTCCGTCGCCGACTCGCTCTCGCCGAGCCCGATCAGGGCGACCCCGCCGTCCTTCATGACGGTCAGGATGTCGGCGTAGTCGAGGTTGACCAGTCCCGGGCGGGTGACGATCTCGATGATCCCCTTGATGCCCGTCATGAGGACCGCATCGGCGAGCTTGAACGCTGCGTCGAGCGGCATCCTCGGGACGAGCTCGAGGAGCTTGTCGTTCTGGATGACGATGGTCGTGTCGCAGACCCGGCGGAGGCGCTCCAGGCCGTCCCGGGCCTGCTCCATCCGCGCCGCCCCCTCTCCGGAGAAGGGGAGGGTGACGACGCCCATGGTGAGCGCGCCGGCTTCCTTGGCGAGGCGGGCGACCAGGTGGGCGGACCCGGTACCGGTTCCGCCGCCCATGCCGGCCGTGACGAACACTATGTGAGCGCCGTTGACGAACGCCCGCAGCTCCTCCTCGTTCTCTCGGGCGGCCTCTTCCCCGATCTCGGGGCGAGCGCCCGCGCCGAGGCCCTTGGTGGCCCGGCGTCCGATGAGGATCTTGCGGGGGGAGTGGACGGTCAACAGGTGCTTCGCGTCGGTGTTGATGGCGCACATCTCCGCGCCCTGGATCCCTTCTTCCACGCACCGGTTGATGGTGTTCGAGCCGCCGCCGCCGCACCCGATGATTCGGATGTTGACGCGGAGCGTCTCCGCGAGCTTGGCCAGTTCGACGTCGTCGGCATTGACGTAGGCGGGCGACGTCGGCTTCTTCTCCTCGACCAGGGACTGGTTCTCCTGGTGCTTTGCGATCGCTTCCTGAATGATGGATTTCATCGTTCCGTTCTCCGCCCTGTTTGTCAGACGAGCGTCATACGCTCTGCCTTCACGATTTTGGCGATTTGTACATAAACATTTGCTTCGATGGGGCCGGTCCGACGGCGGACATTGACGGTTCAGGGCCGTGAGCCGGGTCACGGCTTGTGGGATTAGACCCTCGAGCGGAGGAGCGGGGTCCGCTGGACGAGAAGCCCGCGAGGCGGGCGCCGGCCCGAGGGTGCCCACGGGAGAAACGACCGGTGGATGCCCGGAGAGCTTGACGGTACGGGGAACGGCCCTCGAGCCGTGGCAGCCGGGGAACGCAACGTAAAAATCGACGATCCGCTGGGGGGACCGCCGGTGCATCGGGTCGTTTGACCCGACGCGACCGGCGGATGGGGGAGGGGGGTTCGGATCAGGCTTGGACGGCTTCGACGCTCCGGCAATAGAGGCGGGAGAGCGGGTTGGTGAAGTTGGTCGACTCATGCGCGGGCGCCTGCTCGTTCGAGGGGTCGGTCTCGGAAAGCCAGACGACCTGGTCGTTCTCGTTGCACGATCGTTCGAATCTCGCGGTCATTGTTTCCTTCTTGTCTCCCGTGGGAGCAGTGTATATGCGCATTAATGCGCATAATAAACCTTCGCGATGTCCGCGGGACTCGCCCGTCGCGAGAATTCCCCCGAGTACCGGTGCTATCTCCCGGAAAGTTCCGTGGGTTTGCTGCTCTTCTTCGGCCTTTCGTGGGACCACGGTGCGATCGTGAGCGGCCACCACTACGTGTGCTACAACACCGAATGCCGCGACGTGACTACCGAGGTCGCGGAGCGCAGTCCGCGACCGCGTGGGTGGGCGGGGATGAGTCGACGGTAGGTACGGCGGTCCGATCACCTCTGTATGGGTCCTCTGATCGCGAGGACCGTCGGGTCGGTCGTCCCGGGCCTTCGGCCAACGTGCTCCGACGCCTGGGGCGTGGAGTCCGGGGACGCGAACTTATGGGGCGGGAAACGAGTCGATCGATCATGGACCTGCCCGGGGTACTCGCCCTCTTCGACCGGGAGATGCGGGAAGACCCTCCACCAGAGCCCGATGTACTGCTGGAGAGAGGCCCGGACCTGGTCCGGGGGGTGGGCCTGCAGAACTTCATTCTCTACTCCGCGATCCCCGCGGACCGGATTGTGGACCGCGTCCGTGCCGAGGTGGAGAACGCCCAAATGCTCGGGAAGGAGCTCTCCTGGAACGTCTACGGCCACGACCGACCGGGCGACCTCGCCGAGGTCCTGCGCTCCGCAGGCTTCGTCGGCGATGAGACGGAGTCACTCATGCTGTTCGACCTGAGCGGCGGCCCTCCATCCGTGGAACCCGTGTCAGGGCTGGCGATTCGCCGGCTCACGGAAACCTCCGAGGTGGACGTGGCGATGGCGGTGAGCTCCGGGGCGTTCGGACGGGACGAGAGAGAACGGGGCGAGCGATTCAAGAAGCGCATCGCCGACCCTAGCCTCGCCCTCTTTCTCGCTTCCATCGAGGGGACACCGGTCGCATTCGGACGGGTCGATCTCCCCTCCGGGCGCTCGTTCGCCGGTCTGTGGGGCGGCGGGACCCTCCCGCCGTACCGATCGAGGGGGATCTATCGAAACCTCGTCGCCGCGCGGGGCGCCCTCGCCCACGAGCGCGGCTTCCGGTATCTCCTGGTCGAGGCACGAGAGAGCAGCCGGCCGATCCTGGAGCGCCTGGGGTTCGAGCTCGCGACCTCGGTCCGGGAGTGGGTCTACACTCCCGTCGGAGTGCACCGGGCTTCCTAGCCCGTTTTCGGCCCACCACGTCGGCCCTCCCAGGTCGCTCGACCCGCGAGGGTTTAAGGAACGGGAGGCGAGTGGGCGACACCGTGGAGGAGTACTTTCGGTCGCTCGAAGACGACGTCGGCCGGGCGTACGACGCCGCCGAACGGGCGCATCAGCAGGGGCTCGACCCGCAGCTTCACGTGGAGATCCCCCGGGCCCAGGACATGGCCATGCGGGTGGAGAAGCTCCTCCAGCACCTCCACATCGACGGCATCTCCACAACGATCCGGGATCTGTGCCGGACGATGCCTCGCGAGGAGGTCGCGCTCACGATCGCCCGGCAGCTCGCGCTGGACACGACGCGGGGCGGGACGCTGGAGGAGCGGCTCGACGCCGCTCTCCGCGTGGGCCTCGCCATCCTCACCGAGGGGATCCTCGTGGCCCCGCTGGAAGGGCTCGCGGAGGTCCACCTTCGTGAGGGCCGGCGCGGGGCCTACGTGGAACTGTACTATGCCGGCCCGATCCGCGCGGCCGGAGGCACGGCCCAGGCCCTCTCGGTGCTGCTGGCGGACCTCGTGCGCCGGGACCTGGGGGTGGGCGCGTACCACCCCGACCCGGACGAGGTCGGGCGGTACCAGGAGGAGATCCCGCTCTACAAGCACCTGCAACACCTCCAGTATGTCCCTACCGCCGAGGAGATCGCGACCGTCACGCGCCACGTTCCCGTCTGCATCTCCGGGGAGTCGACGGAAGGGGACGCCGAGGTCAGCGCATTCCGAAATCTATCGCGCGTCTCGACCAACGGGATCCGCGGGGGCGCGTGCCTCGTCATCGCCGAGGGGTTGTGCCAGAAGGCGGCGAAGCTTCGGAAGATCGTCGAGAAGCTCGGAGTCCCGGGCTGGGAGTTCCTCTCGACACTGGGTCGCCAGAAATCCCCGGATTCCGAAGGAGGGCACGGTCCGAAGTACCTCGATGAGGCACTGGGTGGCCGGCCGATCCTCGGCTACCCCCACCGCGCCGGCGGGTTCCGGCTGACCTACGGCCGCGCCCGGACCGCCGGCCTTGCGGCGTGCGCGGTCAATCCGGCGACGATGGTCCTCCTGCGCCGGTTCGTCGCCGTCGGCACCCAGGTCAAGCTCGAGTTCCCCGGCAAGGCCACCGCGATGGGATTGTGCGATACCGTCGAAGGGCCGATCGTCGAGCTCTCCGACGGCACGCTCGTCGCGGTCCATGACCCGCAGACCGCGGAAGCCCTCCTGCCGGAGGTCCAGCGCATCATCGACCTCGGGGCCCTGCTCGTGCCGTTCGGGGAGTTCCTCGAGAACAACCGAGCGCTCTCCCCCGGCGCGTACACCTTCGAGCGGCACATCGAGGAGCTGCGCGCCGCCGGGGTCCCGCCCGAGCTCTGGAGGACCTCGCCGAGCTACGAGGAGGCGATCGATACCAGTCGCCGGTGGGGAGTGCCGATGCATCCGAGGTTCCTCCTCTTCTGGCACGACCTCACGATCGAGGAGCTCTGCGAGCTCTCGGAATGGGTCCTCCGCGAGGGCCAGATGGGGGAGGGGAGTCTGGAACTACCCTGGTCGGTCGAACGCCGGGAGCTCCTGGTCCGCCTCGGGTTCCTCCACCGGCGCGGACCGCAGGGTCAGATCCGTAGCGACCCGCAGCTCGCGGCGCCGCTGCTCGGGGGGCTCGGCCTCCAGATCACGGAGGGCAGGATCGGCCGACGCGCTCCCCTCGACCCGACCGACGCTCCGGTGCTCGCGTTCGTCAGCCGGCTCGCGGGCGTTCCAGTGCCGGCCCGGGCGCCCACCCGCGTCGGCGCCCGCGTGGGCCGCCCGGAGAAGGCGAGACAGCGGAAGATGAGCCCGAACGTGCACGTGCTCCTTCCCCTCGCGGAGGCGGGAGGCAGCCATCGGTCGATCGCCGAGGCCGTGCGCCGCGCCCCGCCCGAGGGGGTCCGCGTCCAGCTCGGCCATCGTCTGTGCCCGTCGTGCGGGAAAGGGTCGGCCTGGCTGCGGTGCTCGTGCGGAAGCCACACTCTCCCGACCGGGGAGGTGGTGACGGAGCCCCTGCCGATCGCCCAACTGTGGACCGATGCGCTGCGGCGGCTCCATCTGCGGACCGTCCCCGAGGTCAAGGGCGTCAAGGGGCTCACTTCCCCGGGGAAGGTCCCCGAGATGATCGAGAAGGGGATCCTCCGGGCCTCCCACGGGATCTCGGTCTACCAGGACGGGACGGCACGGTTCGACCTGACCGACCTGCCCTTGACGCACTTCCGGCCCCGCGAGGTACAGCTCCCCCTCGACCGGGCCCGGGCCCTCGGGTACGACACGGACTGGACGGGGGCCGCGTTGACCGACCCGGAGCAGCTCGTGGAGCTCCGACCCCAGGACCTCGTGGTCTCGCGGTCGTGCGGCAAGTACCTATTGCACCTCGCCCAGTTCGTCGACGACGAACTGGTCCGCCTCTACAATCTCGAGCCGTTCTACCGCGCCGGCAAGATCGACGACTTGCTGGGCGCGATCGTCGTAGCTTTGGCCCCGCACACCTCGGGGGGCGTCGCGGGACGGATCGTCGGCTTCACCGACGCCGAGGCGTGCTTCGCGCATCCGGTGTTCCACGCGGCGAAGCGGCGCAACTGCGACGGGGATGAGGACTCGGTCACGCTCCTGATGGACGCGCTCGTCAACTTCTCGCGCTCGTACCTGCCGGAGAGCCGGGGCGCCCTCATGGACAAGCCGCTCGTGCTCACCACCCGGCTCAACGGGACCGAGGTCGACAAGGAGGCGCACAACCTCGATGTCGCCGCTCGATACCCCCTCGCCCTGTACCGGGCGGCCGATGAGGGACGCGCGGCGAAGGACGTGGAACCGCTGATCGAGACGCTCGGACGCCGGCTCGAGGGGCCCCACGCCCTTTCGGGCCTCGGCTTCACCCACGACACGACCGACATCGCCGGCGGCCCGGTCTACTCCGCGTACCGGGAGGCCGGGTCGATGGCGAGGATCGTCGAGCAGTCCCTGACGCTGACCGTTCAGATCCGGGCCGTCGATGTCGCCGACGCCGTGAGCCTGGTGCTCAACTCCCACTTCCTCCCGGACCTGATGGGGAACCTGAAGAGCTACGCCACGCAGAAGTTCCGGTGCAAGGTCTGCGGAGAATCGTTCCGACGACCGCCGCTCGTCGGCCGGTGCACCGTGGTGAAGGGCAAGGGCCAGTGCGACGGGGACCTCCTCCCGACGGTCTACGAGGGGGCCGTGCGAAAGTACCTGGGGCTCTCCCACCGGCTCGCCGAGACCGTGGGGGTCACCCCGTACATCCGCCAGCGGATCTCGCTCCTCGAATCGTCGCTGGCCACGCTCTTCCCGGGCAGCCTCGCTCAGACGACGCTCGAAGCGTACGGGCGGGGGGCTCCGGTCCCGAGCGTGGCGGTGGCCCCGCGTCCCCCGACCGCCTGAGGAACCCCCAAATAGGCCGTGCGGGGTGGAGCCCGTTGCGGGCTTGTAGGGTAGTCTGGACTATCCTTTTGGCCTTCGAAGCCAAAGACCGGGGTTCGAATCGTCCGGCGACGCCGGCCGCGAAATTCCCCGCAAGCCCGTCCCGCGGACGGGGGGCGGACGCGCCCCCCCGGCTACCGGAAGTACCCCGCGGAGGCGGAAGTGCTGTCGGCGCGCTTCTCCTCTTCGGGCTTCGCTGCCTCGATCACGTCGAGCGACAGCAGGGCGTTGAGCGGGATGAGACGGATCCGTCCCTTCTCCTCCTTGACCGAATCGTCGAGCTCGAGCGCGAGCGAGTTGTCGCCGCCCACCGAGACGAGGCCCCGGAAGACCCCGTTCGACAGAAGCGCCTCCTCGTCGCTCGAGGCGGAACGGACCCGTACCTTCGAGCCGACCGTCAGGACGATAGAGGGTTTCTTGGCAGTGGGGGGCGAATCCGGCGTCATCGGGCCGCCGCCTTCTCGCGCGCGGGGGCCTTCGTCCCGGGCCCCTTCTGGACCAATTCGGACTGCGCGTTCTCGATCAGGCCCTGCAAGTGATTCACGGTCTCCCGGTAGCGTCGGAGGGCGTTCTGGGCGTTGGCCTCCGTGAAATCCCACGCGCGGGCCAGGTTGCCGTAACGCAACCGGTATCCCTTGCGTCCCTTTCCGTTGGCCGACCCACCGACCTCCTCCAGAAGGTCGAGGGACTTCAGCTTGTTGATGTGCCGGTAGA